>LFFH01000051.1 GCA_001510455.1 Actinobacteria bacterium casp-actino8 | reverse complement strand
GATGGGGAGATCGGGACACCCCTCGCGAACATCGGAGACGGCGCGAACGGCGACCGGGTGGATCATCGGCCCCGACAGGCCTCCACCGCCGTTGCCGAGCACCGGATCACCGGCATCGTCGAGAACGAGACCCACGACCGTGTTCACGAGGGTCACCGCCTCGGCTCCGGCTGCGTGCACAGCCGAGGCCACCTCGACCAATCGATCGGTGTTCGGACTCAACTTGGCCCACAGGGGACGACCGACCGGCAGACACGCGTCCACGACTTCGGCCGACAGTGTCGCGTCGTGAGCGAAGATGCCTCGGCGTCCTTCGAGATTCGGACACGACAAGTTGACCTCGACCGAGACCACATGGTCGGCATCCGATGCCGCGAGCCGTGAGGCGACGATCTCGGCCGCCCGTCGGTACTCGTCGACACTTCTCCCCCACAAACTGATGACAGTGCGGGCTCCGTGGCGGGCGAGCTGATCAAGGTGCTCGTCGAACCACGCCGAGACTCCGGGCCCCTGGAGACCCACGGCATTGATCATTCCGTGCGGCAGAGGATGCAGTCGCGGTGACGGGTTACCGGCCCACGGCATGACCGACAACGACTTCACCACCACTGCCCCGAGTTCGGACAGGGGGAAGTAATGGCCGAGTTCGGCACCGTGCCCCGAAGTTCCCGACGCCGTCATGACGGCGTGTGCGAGTTCGACCGAGCCGACTCGCACACGCGTGTCAACGTCGCCGAACGTCATCGCCCGTGATGCTCCTGCAGACTGCACACGTCGATCGGGTGATCCCACTGTTCGGCCAGACCACGTACGGCGGCCAACGCGGCTTCCACGGTGGTCACCGACGGCACGCGATACATGTTGGCAGCTTTGCGAATGGCCTCACCGTCCGTTCGACCACCCCGACCCTGCGGAGTGTTGATGACGAACGAAATCGCACCACCGGCGATGAGATCGACCGCTGTCTCACCGGCCTGTTCGCTGACCTTGTCGACCGTGCGATCGACAGCGAGTCCGAAACGAGCGAGATAGTCGGCGGTTCCGCGAGTGGCTGCGACGAGGAAACCCAGTTGACGCAAGTGTTTGGCGACGACGATGCCGGCTGGCTTGTCGGAATCAGCCAGCGACAAAAAGACCGTGCCACTGTTCGGCAACACGGTTCCGGCCGCCAATTCCGCCTTGTAGAAGGCACGTCCGAAGGACGAGTCGATACCCATCACTTCACCCGTCGAGCGCATCTCGGGTCCGAGTGCCGTATCGACCTCGGGGAAACGATTGAACGGCAGGACCGCTTCTTTGATGGCGACCCGCCCACCGTCGAGCACCGAGTCGACCAGTAGCCCTTCGCTGCGAAGTTCGGCGAGTGTCGCACCCAGCATCACGCGAGTTGCGACCTTGGCGAGCGGGACTCCGGTCGCCTTGGCCACGAACGGAACGGTTCGACTGGCTCGCGGATTCGCCTCGATCACGAACACGTTGGTGCCGGCCACTGCATACTGCACGTTGATCAAGCCACGAACGTCGAGAGCTTCGGCAATGGCTTCGGTGTAGGCACGAATGACCTCGACCACCCAGGAGGGAAGCGTCTGAGGAGGAATGGCACAGGCCGAGTCACCGGAGTGCACGCCGGCC
The DNA here is from genome assembly GCA_001510455.1 of Actinobacteria bacterium casp-actino8. The sequence goes on along the minus strand of LFFH01000051.1, from coordinate 43,383 downwards.
TCCTCCACGTGCTCCATGACCCCACCGATGAGAACTTCACCCGTGTGGTCGCGAATGGCATCGACGTCGACTTCGGTCGCGTCCTCGAGGAAGCGGTCGACGAGAACCGGACGTTCGGCCGAGAGGCCACCCTCTTTTCCGAGGCTGCCGAAACCCGACAGTTCGGCCATCGCCCGCGCCAGATGATCGCGGTCGTGCACGATCTGCATCGCTCGACCGCCGAGCACGTAGCTCGGTCGCACCAGGACGGGGAAACCGACCCGAGCCACGATGTCCTCGGCCTCGGCGAGATTCACCGCCGTTCCACCCGGAGGTTGAGGAATGCGCAGACGATCACACAACTCGTTCCACTTCTCACGGTCCTCGGCCAGATCGATCGACGACGGAGAGGTCCCGGCGATCAGCTCGGTCGGAATCTGACCCGACAACTTGAGCGGAGTCTGCCCACCCAACGAAACGATCACCTTGGGCGACCGGCCACCGGATGCCGCGGTTTCGGCTTCGATCACGTTCATCACGTCTTCTTTGGTGAGTGGCTCGAAGTACAGACGGTCGGAGGTGTCGTAGTCGGTGGAGACGGTTTCGGGATTGCAGTTCACCATGACCGTTTCGAATCCGGCGTCGCGCAACGCGAACGACGCGTGCACACAGCAGTAGTCGAATTCGATGCCCTGGCCGATTCGATTCGGACCCGAGCCGAGGATCACCACGCGCGGGCGATCGGATTCGCGGATCTCGCTCTCGTCCTCGTAGGTCGAATAGTGATACGGGGTCTCGGCGGCGAATTCGGCCGAACACGTGTCGACGGTCTTGTAAGTGGGCAGCACACCCGCTGCGACCCGCGCCGCTCGGACCTCGTCCTCGTTCCGCGCCCACAAGTGAGCCAGCTGGGCATCACTGAATCCGAGTCGCTTGATCCGCTTCCAGTGGCGCGGCTCCAGCGTGTCGATCGACATCGTCTCGATTCGCAGACGTTCTTCGATCAGGATCGACATCTGATCGAGGAACCACGGATCGACGCGGCACGCCTCGTGGATCGCCTCGATCGACAGTCCCCGTCGCAGGAGTTCGCCGATCTGGAAGATTCGTTCGGGAGTGGGGATCGCGATTCGCGCGAGGAGATCGTCGTCGCTCAGATCGTCGAACTGCTTCTCGGCGGCATCGGCGTTCAGTCCGGCTCTCCCTTGTTCCAATGATCGCAAGGCCTTCTGCAAGCTCTCCGGGAACGTACGACCGATCGACATGACTTCGCCGACGCTTTGCATCTGAGTTCCGAGCACTCCGGAAGTGCCCGGCAGCTTCTCGAAGGCCCACCGCGGAATCTTGGTCACCACGTAGTCGATCGTCGGCTCGAAACTCGCCGGCGTCATGCGGGTGATGTCGTTCGGGATCTCGTCGAGGGTGTAGCCGATCGCCAGCTTGGCGGCGATCTTGGCGATCGGAAATCCGGTCGCCTTCGACGCCAGGGCGCTCGATCGAGAGACACGAGGATTCATCTCGATCACGACTTGTTCACCCGTCGACGGGTCGACGGCGAACTGGACGTTCGACCCACCGGTCTCGACACCCACGCGTCGGATACAGGCGAAGGCGGCGTCGCGCATTCGCTGATATTCGACGTCACTCAGCGTTTGGGCCGGAGCCACGGTGATCGAGTCGCCGGTGTGGACACCCATCGGATCGAAGTTCTCGATCGAGCAGATGATCACGCAGTTGTCGGCTCGATCACGCATCACCTCGAGCTCGTACTCCTTCCAACCAGCGATGCTCTTCTCGATGAGGATCTCGCTGATCGGACTGGCCTCGAGTCCTAGTCGAGCCAACCGCTCGAACTCGTCGGCTGTCGACGCGATTCCGGTCCCCCGTCCACCGAGGATGTACGCCGGGCGGATGATGACCGGTAGGCCTATCTCGGCCATGACGCCGCGAGCCTCGTCGACGGTGTGCGCGATACCGCTTCTCGGCACCGACAGGCCGATCTCGATCATCGCCTCCTTGAACTTCTCGCGGTCCTCAGCCGTGGCGATCGCCTCGGCGTTGGCCCCGATCAACTCGGGAGTGCCGGGAACGCCGACCAGACCGCGCTCGAAAAGAGCCATGGCGGTGTTGAGGCCGGTCTGGCCACCGAGGGTCGGCAACACGGCGTCGGGCCGCTCACGTTCGATGATGCGCGCCACCACTTCCCACGTCAGTGGTTCGATGTAGGTCCGGTGCGCGAAATCGGGATCGGTCATGATCGTGGCCGGATTCGAGTTGGCGAGAATGACGCGGTAGCCCTCGTCCTTCAGCACTCGACAGGCCTGCGTACCCGAATAGTCGAATTCGCACGCCTGACCGATCACGATCGGGCCGGATCCGATGATGAGGATCGACGAGAGGTCGTCGCGACGGGGCATCAGTTCGCTCCCTCGGTCATGAGGCGGGCGAACTCGTCGAAGAGATATCGACTGTCGTGTGGTCCGGGACCCGCCTCGGGATGGTATTGAACGCTGAAGGCCGGCGCCGCGAGAACCCGCATTCCTTCGTTGGTGTGATCGTTCAGGTTCAGATGAGTTACCTCGACTCGACCTTCGAGGCTCTCCGGGTCGACGCAGAAGTTGTGATTCTGACTCGTGATCTCGATCCGGCCCGACGCCTCGTGACGAACGGGGTGATTGCCGCCGTGGTGACCGAACGGCAACTTGAACGTCTGACCACCGAGCGACCGGCTGAGCAACTGGTGCCCGAGGCAGATACCGAAGAGCGGCACCTCACCCACGAGGTCACGAATCGTCTCGACGGCATAGGGAACGGCCGACGGGTCTCCGGGACCGTTGGACAGGAACACCCCGTCCGGCTTCATCGCCAGGACCTCGGCCGCTGTCGTCGAGGCCGGGACGACATCGACGGTGGCGATCTCGGCCAGACATCGAAGGATCGTCGACTTGATACCGAAGTCGAACGCGACGACGCGGAGTGCTCCCCCTTCGACGTGATAGGGACGCTCGGTCGTCACGGTCGACACCAAGTCGACTCCGTCCGTACCCGTCTCGGCTCGCGCCGCGGCCAGCAATTCCTCGTAGGAGCCGGTTCCGAAGGCGCCCGACATCGAGCCCGTGTCGCGCAGGATTCGAGTCAGACGACGCGTGTCGACTCCGGCGATTCCGGACACACCCCGCGACGACAACATCGAGTCGAGGCTCGACGTGGAACGGTGATTGCTGGCGCGTCGCGCGAGATCACGAACGACGACACCACGACAAAAAGGCCGGGCTGCTTCGTCGTCGTCGGACGTGGTGCCGTAGTTCCCGATGTGCGGATACGTGAACGTGACGATCTGGCCGGCATAACTCGGATCGGTCACGACTTCTTGATAACCGGACAGGACCGTGTTGAAGACGACCTCTCCGGTCGTCACCCGAGCCGGGGCGCCGATCGCCTCGCCCTCGAAGATGCTCCCATCGGCCAACACCAGGTGAGCGGGGGTGATCTCTCCGTCAGACATGGGAACCCTTCATGATCGCTGAATGAATGATCATACATTCTATTGCATGATTAGTGAATATCCTCATCGGGTCGCCTCCCCATCCACCACGACAGCGACACCCTCGAAGATCGTGTGACGGACCCGACCGCGCAGAGTGCGATCGACATAGGGCGTGTTCCGACTGCGACTGGCGAGTCCCGCCGGGTCGACGTGCCAGGCGATCGTCGGATCGACAACTGTCAGGTTGGCCGGCTCTCCGACCGCAATCGGTCGACCGTGCCGCTCGTGCAGTCGAGCGATACGCGCTGGCTTCCAACTGAGAGCTGCGATGACGTCGCGCAACGGCATGACCCCGGTCTCGACCAACTCGGCGATCGACACCCCGAGAGCTGTTTCGAGTCCGAGCATGCCCGGAGGGGCTTGATCGAGCGGCTGCTCCTTGAATCTCTCGGCGTGCGGTGCATGGTCGGTTGCGATGGCGTCGATCGTTCCGTCGGCAAGACCGGCCTTGAGTGCCGCGATGTCGGCTGGAGTTCGTAACGGCGGATTCACCTTGAACACCGGATCGAAACCCGACAACTGCTCATCGGTCAACGAGAAATGGTGAGGCGCAACCTCGGCGGTGACATCGAGTCCATCGGCTTTGGCGGCGCGAACGAGCTCGACGCTGCGGGCCGTCGACAGGTGCAGAAAATGCATACCGGCGTCGGTGAGTCGGCAGAGTTCGATGTCGCGATGAACCATCAACTCTTCAGCGACAGCCGGCCAGCCGGGAAGTCCGAGACGACTGCAACACGAACCTTCGTGCATCACGGCACCTTGGGTCAGGCTCGACACCTCGCAGTGCTGGGCGAGAGTCACCCCCAGGTCGCGTGCGTACTCGAGCGCCCTCCTCATCAGTTGAGCGTCCTGAACTCCCGATCCGTCGTCGGTGAAGAGATGAACACCAGCCGCCTGAAGTTCGGCGTACGGGGCCAGTTGCTGCCCGGCTCGACCGACGGTGATGCAGCCCGAAGGGACGACCTCGCACAACCCGGCTCGTCGTCCTTGTTGTCGGACGAAATCGACGACGATCCTCGAGTCGTGCGGAGGCTCGGTGTTCGGCATGGCGACCACCGCAGTAAAGCCGCCCTTCGCAGCGGCCCGGCTTCCGGTTTCGATCGTTTCGGATTCCTCACGCCCGGGTTCACGAAGGTGGACGTGAAGATCGACGAATCCCGGCGACACGATGCAGCCCGTCGCGTCGAGGACCTGATCAGCAGCGGGGAGATCGGAACCGGCGTCGACCACATGCGTGATCGACCCGTCGGCGACGCGAAGGTCGACTGCCCGACCGACGTCGTCGGACGACGAGGAGTCGAGGATTCGACCTCCACGAAGAGTCAGGCTCATGACGGCACCTCTTCACCCGATGCCAGAAGTTCGAAAAGAACCGCCATTCGCACCGAGATTCCATGGGTCACTTGTTCGACGATGGCACTCTTCGCGCTCGTCGACGGGTCGAACATCATCTCGACTCCTCTGTTCATCGGTCCGGGGTGCATGAGAATCGAGTCGGGACGGGAACGCGACCAGCGTGACTCGTCGAGTCCGTATCGACGGCTGTATTCGGCGAGGTCGGGCACGAGAGCCTCGTTCATTCGCTCGCGCTGCATACGTAGCATGTACAGAACGTCGACGTCGGGAACGACGTCATCGAGGGACGCCGACGTCGACACGTTCCAACTGGAGGTGTCGGGCGGAAGAAGAGTCGACGGACCCACGAGCACGACAACAGCGCCGAGAGCCGTGAAGGCCTCGATACAACTTCGGGCCACTCGACTGTGCCGGGAATCTCCGACGATGGCGATTCGCAGCCCCGACAGACACGTGGGTGACGGCTCGAGACCGCGGCGGGCGAGCACCGTGTAGCAGTCGAGCAGGGCCTGAGTCGGGTGTTGATGCCACCCGTCCCCGGCGTTCACGATGGACGCGTCGGTCCAGTCCGAGATCTGCCACGGCACTCCACTCGTGCTGTGGCGTACGACGAAGACCGAAGCCCCCATGGCGCTCACCGTTTCGATGGTGTCGCGCAGACTCTCCCCCTTGTTGAGGCTCGAGGTCGACACCGAGAAGTTGACCGTGTCGGCCGACAATCGTCGCGCGGCGGTCTCGAAACTGATTCGCGTACGTGTGGAGTCCTCGAAGAACAGACTCACGACCGTGCGACCGACGAGGGCCGGCACCTTCGGAACCGGCCGGGAGTTGACCGCCTCCATGTGTCGTGCGGTGCGAAGGATACGGACCAGCCCATCGGTGCCGATCTCCGAGATGCTCCGCAGGTGCTTCATTGCGAGGAACCTCGCCGCAGAATCACACCATCGGGCGACACCAGCACGTCCTCGTCGGAACTGGTCGGCAGATTCTTTCCGATGTAGTCGGGTCGAATCGGGAGTTCTCGATGTCCACGATCGACCATGACCGCCAACTGCACCTGGGCCGGGCGACCGTACTGATGAAGTGCATCGAGTGCGGCCCGGACGGTTCGACCGGTGTACAGCACGTCGTCGACGACGACGACTCGTGCCCCGGTCAGATCGATCGGAATCCTGGTGACGGCGACTGGAGTGACCGGGCGCAGACCGATGTCGTCTCGAAACAAAGAGACGTCGAGTTCCCCGCGCGGAACGACGCGCCCGTCGATCCGTTCGAGAGCGGACCCGAGGCGCTCCGAGAGCCACACACCGCCCCGCTGCAGTCCGACCAGAACGACTCCATCGAGTCCGCGGTTGCGTTCGATGATCTCGTGCGAAATGCGGGTCACGGCCCGATCGAGATCGTCGGAACGGAGAACGTGCACGGGCTCGTCGCTCTGACCGGGTCGGCCCGGATCTCGTGTCATGTCGTCCTCCGTTCGGGCCTCACGGGACCCGTTTGACGGTCGATCCGACTCTAGCAGTCGTCGCTCGAGATCACGGCCAACGAGCGATCACCGATTGCAAGTCGTCGGGAAGAGGTGAATCGACTCCCACATCGGCTCCGGTCACCGGATGACGAAACGTGAGGCGCGTGGCATGGAGAACCGGCCGGTGGGTCGACCAACCGGCTCGCTGACCTCCGTAGGTGCTGTCACCGACCACCGGATGTCCGACGGCGGCGAGGTGGACACGAATCTGATGGGTTCGACCGGTCTCGAGTTCGCAGATCACCAGCGATGCGTCGGGATCACTGAACTCACGTTCGACGCGATAGTGCGTTCGGGCTTCCTTACCAGTGGGCACGACAGCCATACGCAACGGATCACGAGGATCGCGACCGATCGGTGCATCGATCGTGCCGACGGGTGAATCGAAATGGCCCCAGGCCAGGGCCACGTAACGGCGCTCCACGTCGTGCTCGGACAACTGCTCGACGAGCGAACGGTACGCCTCGTCGGTGCGCGCCACGACCAGGAGACCCGACGTGCCCACATCGAGTCGATGAACGATCCCGGGACGCTCGGGATCCCCCACCGAAGCGATTTCCGGGTAGCGCGCCAACAAGCCGTTCACGAGAGTTGCTCCACGATGGCCCGGCGCCGGGTGAACCACGACTCCCGGAGCCTTGTCGACCACGATCACGTGCTCGTCCTCGTGGCGCACGATGATCTCGATCTCGGGATCGGGGCCCGGAAGTTCGGCCACCGGCCGGCTCGACGTGTCGATCTCGACGAGCTGCCCGACGTTCAGGCGCACCTTGCCCGACGACACCGTTGTACCGTCGAGTTTCACGCCACCGGCTTCGATCATCACCGTCGCGTCCCGACGACTCACGTCGGCGACCAAAGCCACCACCCGGTCGAGACGTTCGCCGGCCAAGGATTCCGGAATCTCCTCGCGCCTCATGTCACTCACCGGCCACCTCTTCGTTCGACGAACGACGGGCATCGAGCACGAAGCCCAGGATCAACAGCGCTCCTCCGACGTTGATCGCAACATCGGCCACGTTGAAGATCGGGAACCACTGGAAATCGATGAAGTCGACCACCGAACCACGTAGGACATCGCCGCCCCGAAAGACCCGATCGACGAGATTGCCGGCTGCACCGCCGATCACCAAGCCGATGGCAACCGTCGAGGAGCGCGACGAGGCGCGACGAATCGAGAGCAGGAGCCACACGATCACGATCGTGGCCACGATGGCGATCACCGGGCCGAGGCCTTGGGCCCGACCGAAAGCCATCCCACTGTTGAAGGCCAGATTGAACTGCAACGTCCAGATCACGTGAATCACGTCGCCGTCACCGAGACGACCGAGAGCCCAATGCTTCGTGAGTTGGTCGACCGCCACCACACCGACGGCGAGAAGGGACGAGACGGTGAGAGAGCCGGGCCGCACGAGGCCCGTCGAGGTCATCGCTGTCCGATTCCGCCGACTCGCTCGGTGACGAGCTCGGTCGCCCACGGGATGAACTCGAGACGCTCTCGGGGAATCGGCTTGGTCGACAGAACGCTGTAGCCGTAGTCGCCAGTCTCGATGCGGACGAGAGCCGCCTCGATATCGGACACGATCACGCGATCCTGATCCGACAACATCTTGGCCCGCTCGCGCTCCACCGCCAAGGTGTCACCCTCACCGCCGTCTTCATCGAACTGGTCGTCACCCATTCCCGATGCTTCGATCAGAAGCTCCCTCTCTCGATCGAGAGCTGCGACCTGTCCGAGATATTGATCGCGTAGTTCGAGGAGTTGTTCACGCCGAGCCCGCAGGAAGGCGAGATCGAAATCCTTGTTCGAGATGATCCCGTCCTTCGACACCGGCCGCTTGCCGGGTACGGGCGGCTTGACGAACACCGGCTTCTTCGGTGGCGCCTTGACGGCTGCCTTCTTCGCCGGAGCACTCTTGCTCGGGACTTTCGCCGCCACCTTCTTGGCGGGAGCCTTCGTCGCAACCTTCTTGGCCGGAGCCTTCCCCACGACTTTCTTGGCGGGAGCCTTCGTCGCAACCTTCTTCGCCGGAGCCTTCCCCACGACTTTCTGGGCGGGAGCCTTCGTCGTAACCTTCTTCGCCGGAGCCTTCCCCACGACTTTCTGGGCGGGAGCCTTCGTCGCGACCTTCTTCGCCGGGGCCTTCTTGGCGGGAGCCTTCTTGGCGGGAGCCTTCTTGGCGGGAGCCTTCTTCACAGGTTTCTTGGTCGCGACCTTCTTCGCCGGGGCCTTCTTGGCGGGAGCCTTCTTGGCCGGAGCCTTTTTCACTGGTTTCTTGGTCGGCATCGCGACTCCTCGCTCGAACAGCAGGGTTGCGGAAGGATATCCCCTCGTCGTGCGCCGGGCATCGACTGATGGGCCGGACTCAGGTCACGCGCTCCACCGACACGTATACGTCATCATCGTCGAGTTTCGCCGTGGGTTCACCGGATCCCCACGACACCGACACTGCCAACGTCTCGTTCGCCAGCACGTCGAGGAACGGCTGAACACGTCGGCGAATCGCCTCCGGCACGCCGAGCGTCAGAGAGATTCGATCACTCACGGCGAGGCCGGCGTCACGTCTCGCCTGCTGCACGAGGCGAACGAGGTCTCGTGCCGTCCCCTCGGCCTCGAGTTCGGGGGTCACCTCGGTGTCGAGAGTGATCACTCCGAGACCATCGGACATGGTGGCACTCGCCTCACCCTCGGCTGCCACGATCTTCAAGGTGTACTCGCCGTCGTGAAGTTCGATTCCACCGGCGACGACACGATCACCCTGTTGCGACCAATCACCGGCCTTGATCGCCTTGATCACTTCCTGGGTTCGACCACCGAGACGAGGACCGAGAGCGGCCGGAACCGCCTGAAGCACCATGGGTACGGCTCCGATCTCGTCCGACAACAGGACTGATTTGACGTTGACTTCGTCGGCGATGATGTCGACGAAATCGCGAACTCTCTCGGCCCCCGGGAAAGCGACCCGCAATTCCTTCAGAGGCTGACGAACTCGACGACCGTGGGCCTTGCGAATCGAGAGGGCGACCGAGCAGATGTCCCGGACGGAATCCATTGCGTCCACGAGATCGTCGTCGGATGGAACGACGTCGACCGACGGCCAGTCGGTCAGGTGAATGCTGTCGTCACCGGTCAGTCCGCGATACACGTGGTCGGACAGGAGCGGAAGCAACGGAGCGGAGACTCGACTCAACAGCACCAGAACGGTGTGCAAAGTGTCGATTGCGTCACGATCGCCGGCCCAGAACCGGTCGCGAGACCGTCGGATGTACCAATTGGTGAGAACGTCGAGAAAATCACGAACGGCCCCACACGCCGAGAACAGATCGTAGGAGTCGAGATCGGCTGTGGTCCGCTCGACCAACCGAGCGACCTTGGCGAGTACGTAACGATCGAGGACGTTCGTCGAGTCGGTTCGGAAGACTCCGGCAGTGTCCTCGGCCTCGCTGTACAACGCCAAGAAGTACCACGAGTTCCAGAAAGGAAGGAGTATCTGGCGGACGGTGTCGCGAATTCCGGCTTCGGTGACCGAGAAGTCCGCTCCCCGCAGAATCGCGGACGACAGCAGGTACCACCGCATGGCGTCGGCACCGTACTTGTCGAAGACTTCCATCGGATCGGGATAGTTGCGAAGACTCTTCGACATCTTCTGTCCGTCGTCACCGAGAACGATGCCGTGACTCACGCACGTGGAGAAAGAAGGTCGATCGAAGAGAGCAGTGGCGAGGACGTGGAGGGTGTAGAACCAGCCGCGCGTCTGGCCGATGTACTCGACGATGAAGTCACCCGGGTAGTGCTCGTCGAACCACTCTCGGTTCTCGAACGGATAGTGCACCTGAGCGAAGGGCATGGATCCACTCTCGAACCAGCAGTCGAGAACTTCGGGCACTCGACGCATCATCGAGTGTCCAGTCGGATCGTCGGGGTTGGGTCGGATCAAGTCGTCGACCGCCGGACGATGGAGATCGGTCACCTCGACACCGAAGTCACGGCGGAGCTCCTCCAGACTGCCGTAGACATCGACACGGGGATGTTCGGGATCGTCACTCTTCCACACCGGAATCGGTGAACCCCAGAAGCGGTTGCGACTGATCGACCAGTCCCGGGCATTGGCGAGCCACTTGCCGAACGAACCGTCCTTCAGATGTGACGGCACCCAGCGAATCTGCTGGTTGAGTTCGACCATTCGATCCTTGATGGCAGTGACCTCGACGAACCATGACGAAATGGCGCGGTACACGAGCGGTTCGGTGCACCGCCAACAATGCGGGTACGCGTGATCGTAGGTGTCGTGACGTACGACGACACCCAATCCCTTCAGGTGCTTGATGACGGCCGGATTGGCGTCGAACACGTGCTGACCGGCCCAGTCGGAGATTTCGGCCGTGTAGCAACCGTGACTGTCCATCGGGCAGATGGTGGGAATGCCCACGGCTGCGCAGGCGTTCTGGTCCTCCTCACCGAAGCCCGGCGCCATGTGCACGACACCCGTTCCGTCCTCGGTGGAGACGAAGTCGCCGGGAAGGACCTGGAAGGCATTCGGTGTATCGGCCAGATACGGCAGCAGTGGCACGTAGCGACGGCCGACGAGCTCGCGACCCAGGATCGTCTGCGAGATCTCGAACCCATCGAGTTCTTTTTCGTAGGCGCCGAGTCGAGCCGACGCGAGAATCACCGAATCGTCACCTCTCCGCATCACCGAATATTCGATGTCGGGTCCGACGGCGAGGGCCAAATTCGACGGAAGAGTCCACGGGGTGGTCGTCCAGGCCCAAATCGTCTCACCGGACTCGAGCCGGAAGCCGACGGTGACCGCCGGGTCCTGTCGATCGCGGTACACGTCGTCCATCCGCGTTTCGGTGTTGCTGAGAGGGGTCTCACAACGCCAGCAATAGGCCAGCACGCGGAAACCCTCGTAGACCAGACCCTTGTCGTGAAGGGTCTTGAACGCCCACATCACCGACTCCATGTACGAGAGATCGAGCGTCTTGTAGTCGTTGTCGAAATCGACCCAACGGGCCTGTCGTGACACGTAGCGCCGCCACTCGTTCGTGTAGCGAAGAACGCTGAGACGGCAGTAGTCGTTGAACTTCTCGACGCCGTATTCGGAGATTTCGGGGTGACCCGAGATACCAAGTTGCTTCTCGGCTTCGACCTCGGCTGGCAGACCATGGCAGTCCCATCCGAAACGACGCTCGACGCGACGGCCGCGCATCGTCTGATAACGAGGGATCGCGTCCTTCACGAATCCGGTCAGGAGATGGCCGTAATGGGGGAGGCCGTTCGCGAAAGGAGGCCCGTCGTAGAAGATGAACTCGTTGGCTCCCCCGTCCCCGGCCGATCGATTCTCGACCGAACGACGAAAGGTGTCCTCCCCGTCCCAGCGACCCAGGACCTCGTTCTCGAGGTCAGGGAAGGACGGTTGTGACGCGACGGGGGGATACCGGTGTGACGACATGGGTGTCGACAGGCTAGCGACGGGGTCAGAGAGCTCGCAGAACCACGTTCAGAACGAGGATGACGACGATCGGCGACAGATCGAAACCGCCGAACGACGGAAGAACGCGCCGGACCGGACCGAGGACGGGTTCGGTGACACGAACCAGCGCGTCCATCACGGAGCGAGCTCCCGAACTGGACATCGGGAACCACGAGAGGATCACTCGACCGATGATGGCCAACTCGAAGAGAAAGACCACCGTGTAGATCAGTTCGCGCATGACGATCAGTACTCGACGACCGCAGCCCGTGGGGACGGCTTCAAGAGGTACACACCCTTGGCCACCTTTTCGATCTTGCCGTGAAGCCCGTAACACAGGCCGCTCGAGAAGTCGACCATCCGGCGGGCCACATCGGCCTCGCACCCTTCTGTGTTGAGAATCACGGGGTGGCCGTCTCGAAATCGATTGGCGACTTCCTGGATGTCGTTGAAGCGAAGTGCCTTGACCGTGTACGTCTCTCCGGGGGCGCCGACCGAACCGATCGTGCGGACCGACGACGCCTGTCGGCCCGACACCGGCCGCGGTTGCACCGACGAGTCGTCCACCGACGTGCGACGGGTGGGGACCGGATCGACGTCCCGCGGTGTCACTTGTCGCGATGTCGGACGCGACGGGTCCTCGGCCTCCCGCACGGGCGAGGCGTCGACGTCGTCGTAGTCGTCGTACGCGTCGTCCTCACCGAGGCCCAGATAATCCATGGCTCGCCGGAAAATCGACATCGTGACGGAATGGTAGTACGAGGGCTCAACCGACGGGTGGACGGTCTCCGAAGATCGCGGATCCGATCCGCACCATGGTCGAACCGCACGAGAGTGCCACGCCGAGATCAGCGCTCATTCCCATCGAACGCACGGCGAGACCCTCCCGATCAGCGACCTCGGCCGTGCGCTCGAAGGCCGTCCGCGTGCGAGCCGGATCGCCGTCGGTCGGTCCGACCACCATCACGCCGTCGACCGTCAATCCCCGATCGGTCGCGTGAGCGACGAGACCCGAGACCTGATCGAGCTCGCATCCACCCTTGCCCGGCTCACCAGTGGCGTCGACCTGCACCAGAACGTGGGCCCCTGGAGCTCGTCGAGCGATCTCGTCGACGAGGGATACTCGATCGACGCTCTGCCACAGATCCACGTGTTCGGCCAGAAGACGGACCTTGTTCGACTGCAGCTGTCCGATGAAATGAACTCGAGGACGAGCAAGGTCGGGATAGCGCCGAGAGAACTCTTCGGATTTGGCCACCAATTCCTGGGCGTAGTTCTCGCCCACGTCGGTGCCACCCGCCCGAACGATCGCCGCCCAACTCTCGACGGGAAAGGTCTTCGTGACCGCCACGAGGGTGATCCGCCGATTCGTTGCGTCGAGTGAGGCGCGAGCCTCACGCCACCGATGGGCGATCTCGTCGTCGGGGAGCACCTCGCAGGGCGGGTGTTACTTCAGGAACGACGGGACGTCGAAGTCGTCGTCGCCGTCGTCTCCGATGTTCAACGGATCGTCGGCGAAGATGTCCTTGGCCGGGGCCGAACGCTGATCCTTCGCGGCCGACCGACCCGCCGGTCGAGCCGACGGCTTGACCTGAGGCGCTCCGTCCCAACGGTCGAACCCGGCAGCGATCACGGTGACCTTCACTTCGTCACCCATCTCGTCGTTGATGACGGTTCCGAAGATGATGTTGGCGTCCTGATGCGCGATGCCATGAATGATCTCGGCCGCTTCGTTCATTTCCATGAGAGTCATGTCGGACGGGCCGGTCACATTGAGAAGGACGCCGCGCGCACCTTCGATCGACGCTTCGAGCAAGTTGCTCGACAGAGCCTTCAGGGCCGCGTCGCGAGCACGGCTGTCTCCGCTGGCCGACCCGATGCCCATGAGGGCTGATCCGGCGTTCTGAAGAGTCATCTTCACGTCGGCGAAGTCGGTGTTGATGAGACCCGGGTTGGTGATGAGCTCCGAGATGCCCGACACTCCGCTGTACAGCACTTCGTCGGCTTTGCCGAACGCTTCGATCACGGTGTCTCGAGCATCGACGACCGAGAGGAGGCGATCGTTCGGCACGACGATCAACGTGTCGACCTTCTCTTTCAACTTCGCCACACCCGAGTCGGCCTGCACGGCACGACGACGGCCCTCGAACGAGAACGGTCGCGTCACGATGCCGATGGTGAGAGCGCCGAGACTCTTCGCGACCTCGGCCACGATGGGCGCCGCACCGGTTCCGGTGCCGCCTCCTTCACCCGCCGTGATGAACACCATGTCGGCACCCTTCAGAGCGTCTTCGATCTCGTCACGATGCGCCTCGGCGGCCTGACGACCGATCTCGGGATCGCTACCAGCTCCGAGGCCGCGTGTGAGTTCGCGTCCGATGTCGAGTTTCAACTCGGCGTCCGATGTCATGAGCGCCTGAATGTCGGTGTTGATCGCAATGAATTCGACGCCGCGCAAATTGCGCTCGATCATCCGATTCACGGCGTTGACACCGCCGCCACCGACACCGATGACCTTGATCTGACAGATGTAGTTGTTGTGACTACCGGCCATCCGGCTCCTCCGCTCTCGGGTCGATCGGGGTCGGCTTCGTCCGAACGGATGTGCCCGGACCGGCCGCGCCGACCGACGTGGACGACATTCTCTCAGGTCAACCTGGGAAATGGGGGGATACCCCGACCGGCTCGACCCCATCCTCCCAGGTCAGCGCACACTCGCCTCACCACTCGAGACGTCGACGATCGAATACGACCGACTCCCCTGACGTTTGATCTCGTTGACCAGCGCGACCAGTTTGTCCTGGAACCGATCAGGTCGGCCGAACAGGACGGTCACGTCGTCGGACAGGAGAAACGACACCTCGCCATCGGGTGTCGTCGACATCGACACCAGTCGTTGGCGCAGATCCCTCGGCAGGGCATTGACGAGTTGAGCCGCGCCGAGGAACGGTTGGCCGACCACATCGCCAGCCGAGAGATTCGGACCGGTACCGAGAACGGGCGGATAGTCGACCGGGTCTCCTTCGATCACGTCGAGAACTCGTCCCTCGATGTCGATCACGCGATTGAAGCCATCAACGGCCCGGAAGAACGCGATCGGGACGCGCTCGTCGATCTGTATGGCGACACGCCGAGGCAAGTGCATCGAGACGCGGGCCTCACGAACCCAGGGAATACTCTCGAGCGCACGCTCGGCAGCATTCAGATCCGCGGTCAGAATCGGATCGCCGCGCAACGACGCCACGACTTCACCGACGCGGTCGGCATCCGCGTACACGACTCCCTCGACGTCGATCGTGCGAATCGACAGGATCGGGCTGGCGAGCACGAGGAGAAGTGTGATGACGACGGCCAACACCCCACCGATTGCCAGAGCGATCCGCAGCCGTCGTCGACCCTCGGCACGACGGGCGGCGATCCGACGTTCCCGGAACCGACCCTGACCCGAAACTCCTGAGACCTTCGTCGGTTGAGCAGTGTCGTCGGCGATGACGACGCGGGTGCGACCATCGGCGCCGGTCGTGGTTCGCGAGGTGACCCTCGGAGCCGAATCCTTGGACTGCGACGTTCTGGTCGAAGTGGAACGCCGGAGCCCGGGGACCGAGAGCCGCGGCACCCTGAAGCGAGGGAGTGACGGTCGTGGAATCGACGGTCGCGGCAGCGACGGACGTGGAAGGCGTACCCGCAAGAGGTGACGACGAAAGAAGCCCCACGCATCGTCCCCATCGGTGTCACTCACACCAGGTGACGGTTCTCCGCGAGGCGCCGGTGTCGGGTCGTCATCGGAGAACTTCACTCGTCGCGACGGTTCGGCGCGTGACTCCGTCGGAGACGGGGATGCGGTCGACTCGGTCGCGATCGGACCTTCCTCGGCGAAGGCTTCCGCCAGTTCGGCTTCGACGTCGGGATCGAGCCCGTCGTCGGAGAAATCGTCAGTGGGATCGCGACGGCTCACGACACGACTCCGGTGACGTCCCGCAGATTGGATCCCGAGTCGTCATCGAATCCGACGAGCCGAATCTCACTGCGCAACTCGATTCCGAATCGTTCGAACACCTGATCCCGCACCAGATCCATCAGTGCCTTCACGTCCGAAGCCGTTCCACCGTCGTCGGCTTGAATGAAGTTGGCATGTTTGGTCGACACTTCGGCCGTACCCAGACGTCGGCCTCTCAACCCGGCTCGATCGACGAGCTCACCGGCCGAGAGTTCTCCGGGAATCGGGTTGACGAACACCGAGCCGGCATTCTGACCTCCGGGTTGATGTTCCCGGCGCCAGGCCACGATCTCGTCGATCGCAGCTTCGCATCGAGAAGCGTCCGCTCGTGTCACTCGCAAGCGGGCCTCCGTGACGACCTCGTGATCGCTCAGATCGGAGCCGCGAAATCGAAGACCCAGTTCCGCAAGAGTTCGTTTGCGAGCCGAGCCGCTCTTGAGGTCGCAGACGTCGACGTCGACGAGGCTGGCCGCCATGTCCGAACCGTGTCCCCCTGCGTTCATCCGAACGGCGCCTCCGATACTCCCCGGCACACCCACCGCCCATTCGAAACCGGTCCAACCCCCGGCGGCGGTGCGACGCGCCACCACCGGCAGAAGTGCCGATCCACCGGCTCGGACGATGGCTTCGTCACCACGTTCGTCGATCGCGCACTCGGTGGCGAATCGACCGAGCTGCACCGCCACACCGGCGAAACCTCGATCGGCGACGAGCATGTTGCTCCCGCGTCCGACGATCACGATCTCGACGTCGACCTCGGACAGAATTCGGGCCACCGTGTGCAGTTGCTCCTGTGATTCGACCTGCACGCGAACTGCGGCTCGACCTCCCACGCGGTAAGTGGTCGACCCGCCGAGCGGAGCGTTCCGCTCGCCCCCGAGGCGATCGGCCAATCGATCGAAATCGACGTCAGCCACGTCGCCTCACCGTCACGATCTCGTCGGGAAGGAATTCGACGTCTCCGCATCCCATCGAGATGCAGACGTCTCCGGTCATGAGAAGGGCCGACACCACCGAGGCCAGTTCGTTCCGATTTTCGACGTAATGAACCGACCCTCCCCCACGAGTCGCCGAGACCGCATCGGCCACCAGACGGCCGCTGACTCCCGGAATCGGATCGGTACCCGAGGAGTAGATGTCGGCGATCACGACGACGTCGGCGTCGCCGAAGGAGTCCGCGTAGTCGGGCCACATGATCGCCATACGGTTGAAGCGATTCGGCTGGAAGACCGCCACCACTCGACGTCCGGTTTCCGAACTCCTCACGGCGGCCAGGACCGCCTCGATCTCGCGTGGCAGGTGGGCGTAATCGTCGATCAGCGCGATGCCATCGATCTCGGCTCGAACGTCGTAACGGCGTCCGACACCACCGAAATCGGCGACGGCTTCGATCGCTTCGTCGAGATCGGCACCGAGCGCCAGCGCAAGGGTCAGACAACCCGTCACGTTCGACACGTTGTGCTCGCCGCGCAGAGGAGTCGACACGCGACGTTCGAAGTCGACACCGAGGATTCGGCCTTTCACCGAGAAGGAGGTACGACCGTCGAGATGGACGACGTCGCTCCAACGCACGTCACCGCTCGACGAACCATAGGTATGGAGTCGATCGGCGTTCATCGAAGCGAGGTGAGGATCGTCAGCGCACAGGACGACCGGACCTGCGACGTCACGCACGAATTCGCTGAAACTCCGAACGACTGCGTCGAAATCACCGAAGTGATCGAGGTGGTCCTGATCGACGTTCGTGACCAGCGCCGCGCCCACCGGTAGCTGCCGGTGAGTGCCGTCGCTCTCGTCGGCCTCGACGACGAACAACGACGAGCCCGTCCAACGCGCTCCGACCCCGAGGTCGCGGACCGTGCCCCCGATGAGAAAACTCGGATCGAAGCGTGGGGCGAGCATCGCCCGAAGAACCGAGGACGAGGTGGTCTTTCCGTGAGTTCCCGCGACCGCGACCGTGGTGGCGAGGGAGCACATGGCCGCGAGTGTCTCGGCACGACTCACCGTCGGAATTCCCGCACGACGCGCCGCTTCGAGCTCCACGTTCGAGCTCCGAATGGCCGTCGACGAAGTGACGATGTCGCAACCTTCGATCGACCGAGGATCGTGGCCGATCGAGACTCGCACTCCGACCTCCCGCACGGAATCCAGAGTGGAGACCTCGCGAACGTCGGAGCCCGACACCTCGTGCCCCATCTGTGCCAAGACGATGGCAATCGCGCTCATTCCCGGACCACCGACGCCCACGACGTGGATCCGGCGGCGTGTCGACAGATCGAGGACCGACGAGGTCACTCGGACGCTCTCCCCTCGGCCACCTCGACCACGAGATCGGCCACTGCGGCACGACGATTGGCCTCACCGAGAACGAACGCCTTTTCGCCCATCTCGAAGAGGCGAGAAGGATCGGCGCGTAATTCGGACACGAGACCCGGTAACCGGTCGATGACCGTGTCGTCGGTCAAGGTGATCGCTCCTCCGATGTCGCTCAACCAACGCACGTTCTCGCTCTGGTGATCATCGGCCGCTCCCGACCACGGAACCAGAATTGCTGGAACTCCGACGGTTGCGATCTCGGCGATCGTCCCCGCGCCACCTCGCCCGACGAGCACGTCGGCCGCTGCATAGAGGTCGGCCATTTCCGAGTGGTATCCGACGGCATGGTGGATCACTCGTGCATCACTCGTCATGATCCGTTCCATCCGTTTCCGTACCGACTCGACGAATCGGTCGCCCGTCACATGGAACACGGCCAGACCCGAATCGTCCCGACATTGTCTCACGAGAGCCTCGGCCGCGTCGTTCAATGCACCCGATCCCAGGGATCCACCCACGACGACCACGACGAAACGATCGCTCGGCAGACCGAGTCTCCGCCGAGCGTCGTCACGGACCCGACCGCGATCGAGGTGACGAATTTCGGCTCGGACCGGAGCTCCGGTGTGGACGGCGTGCCGCAACTCGCTCTCGGGGAAGGCGGTCGCCGACACGGTTGCGAAGCGACTGGTGAGTCGGCTCGAACGTCCGGGTCGACGATCGTACGACACGACGACGATCGGGATCTTCAGCTTTCGTGCGGCCAGGACCGCCGGCAGGCTGGCATAACCGCCCACGCTCACGACGACTCGCGGTCGATCGGAGCGGAACATCGAGACGGCTCGGCGTCGGGCCCGCAAGAGGCGCGGTACGAATCCGAGATTGGCGCGCCAGGCCCCGATCGAACGCTGCAATCCGACGACATCGAAAAAGACGTGAGGCGTCCCGGTCGGAGGAACGAGGGATGTTTCGACTCCACGAACTGCTCCCGTGTACAGCAGCTCGGATCGATCGTGTCCTCGCTCGATCAGCGCGTCGACGAGGGCGAGAGCCGGCACCACGTGTCCTGCGGTCCCTCCACCGGCGACCGCAGCGAACACCGTCATCGCGGTCGTCGGGCCACGTTCATCAAGAGGCCCGCCGCCGCCATCGACGCGATGAGTGAGCTACCTCCGAACGAAATGAACGGAAGTGTCAGCCCGGTCACGGGAAGAAGTCCGATGACTCCACCGATGTTGATCGAGATCTGCACGATGAACCAGCAACCGACTCCGGCGGCCAACAAGAAGCCGAAACGATGACGACACGAGAGCGCGACCTGGAACGCGAAGTAAATGAGGAACACGAAGAGGGTCAACAGGCCGAGCACTCCGAGAAGACCCATCTCCTCGCCAACGATGGAGAAGATGAAGTCGGTGTGAGCGAGTGGAACGTATCCCCACTTGCCGGTTCCGGCTCCGATCCCGGTTCCGGTGAGACCGCCGTTCGAGATGCTGATCAGAGCCTGGTACACCTGATAGCCGTCCGTGTCACGAGTTCCGTGAATGTCGAGAAATGAAGTGAAGCGAGCCCACTTGTCGCTGTCGAGCCGCGCGTAACCGATGAACACGACGGCGCCGACCAACGAGAGGCCGAACAGGGGTCGCAAAGGTGCCCCGGCCAAGAAGAGCATCGACATGCCGATCGCGGTGATCACGAGACATGACCCGAGGTCTCCTTGAGCGATCGCAATGAAGGCACCCACACCGACCCAGCCGAGATACGGGATTGCCGTCGTACGGAAATCGGTCAACTGTTTCTCACGTCGGGTCAACCAGTCGGCGCCGTATACCACCAGTGCCAACTTCATGAATTCCGAAGGCTGAATCGTGTACTCGCCGATGGCGAGCCAGGCCTGAGCACCGTTCACCGTCTTGCCGAGACCGGGCGTGAACGCCGCCAACATCAACACGGTCGCGAAGGGTGGAAGGACTCGAGCCGTCGAATGAAGGATCTTCAACGGCATTCGGTACGTGGTCACGAGGGCGACGAAGCCAAGACCGGCCCAGAAGACCTGCTTCACGAAGTAGTACCACGGTGAACGTCCTCGATGGAACGAGACGATCGACGATGACGACAGGACCATCACCAGACCGAACGCAACGAGGGCGAGAGTGACCGCAACGATCACGTAGAAGCCGAGTGGCTTCGGATCACGGCCGACGTCCTCCTGGTAACGACGCCGACGTCCGGTACGACGTGCCTTCTGCGCCGACTCGAGCGCCGCACGTCGACGTTCGGCCAACTGCGACGTTCGACGCGAGCGGTTGGGTAGGGCGAGAGTCATGAGCGTCCTCCGATCAACTCGCGAACTCGACGACTGAAATCTTCACCACGTCGCGCGTAGCCGTCGTACCAGTCGAAACTCGTACAGCCCGGAGACAGGAGAACGACATCACCGTCGGTCGCCAATTCGCGGGCCGCCTTGACGGCCTCCCCCATGTCACCGGCGGTCACCACCGATCGACGCCCGGAGAAGGCCCGAGCGATCTCGGGCGCAGCCTCCCCGATGGCGACCACGGCTCGGACCCGTGACTCCTCGGCCGCCAATTCACCGAGATCGAGACCCTTGTTCCGACCACCCGCCACCAGAATCACGCTGTCGAAACCGCGAAGCGCAGTCAGGACGGCGTGAGGTGTCGTCGCCTTCGAATCGTCGTACCAACGAATTCCGTCGGCTTCACCGACGAATTCGATTCGATGACTCGGAGCACGAAAATCGGGAAGAGCTCGGGCAACGGCGCGACGATCGGCCAGTCCACTCTCGAGGACGAGGGCCGACGCACACAGGGCGTTCGTCACGTCGTGCGGAAGTGATCGCGAAAGACCGTCAACCGGCGCGATCTCACCCTCGGGACCGACCAAGGTGTCGTCGACGACGCGGTAATCGGCCGTCCCGACACCGAAAGTCACCCGACGGCATCGGGCCCGAGCCAGATGGTGCATGACGATCGGATCGTCGATCCAACCGATCGCCGCATCGTTCTCACGAACGTTCGACCAAAGACGCGCCTTGGCGTTCTCGTACGACTTCATGCTCTGGTGCCAGTCCAGATGGTCTTCGGCCAGGTTCAGCCAGGCCGATGCCTCGGCGCGGAAAGTGTCGCAGAACGCCAAGCGGAAACTGGTCGCTTCGACGACGAAGCAGTCGACGTCGAGATCGAGTGCTTCCACCATGGGCACGTCGGTGTTGCCGCAGGCGACAGTGGCTCGGCCCCCGGCCTCGAGCATCGACGCGGTGAGAAGTGTCGTGCTCGTCTTGCCGTCGGTTCCGGTCACCGCGACCACGGGTCGCGGACCTCCTGGACGGGCGCTCTCCCACTCGTAAGCCAGATCGAGTTCGGTCACGAGTCGCCGATCGGCTCGTCGAGCGATGTCGACGACCGGATGCGACTCGGAAATTCCCGGAGCCGGCGCAACCATGCTCGATTCGACGACGAGACCCGAGAGAAGTGCGTCACTCGGACTCTCGATCAGTTCGACCCCCAACTCGGTGACGGCTCGCCGCTTCGCCTCGTCCACCGAATCATCGACTGCGATGCAGTCGATGTTGCGCCGAAGGAGTGCCCGCACCGTTGCGAGACCGGCCACAGCGACGCCGTACACCAGGACGCGCTCGGTCACGGCAGCAAGTTCCCGGCTTGATCGGTGATTCGCGTGAAGTCACCGATGAACATGGCCAAGGCTGCCGCAACGCAAATCCCGCCGATGATCCAGAAACGAATGATCACGGTCGTCTCGGGCCAGCCGATCAACTCGAAGTGATGGTGAATCGGCGTCATGCGGAAGAAGCGCCGAGTTCGCCCACTCGCCCGGAAAATGGTCATCTGGACGGCAACCGATCCGGCTTCGAGCACGTTGATTCCACAGATGAGTGGCAGCAGGAAGTGCGTGTTGGTGGCGACGGCAAGCAACCCGAGCGCAGCACCGATTCCGAGTGCTCCGACGTCACCCATGAAGATTCGGGCCGGCGCCGCGTTCCACCAGAGAAATCCACCGCATGCCCCGGCGAAGCCAGCCGACAGAACGGCGAGGTCGAGCGGATTCACGGTTCCGCCCGCGAGCACTCCGTAGACCTCGGGATTGCGGAACGACCAGTAGCCGATGACCGCGAAGGCCAAGAAGCCGAACAGTGCCGAACCTCCTGCGAGACCATCGAGCCCGTCGGTCACGTTCACGGCGTTGGTCGTCGCCCACATCATGAGTCCGGTCCAGGCCACCCACAGCCACCACGGAATCTCCCAACCGGGAAAATCGAATCGGGTGAACGAAATGGTCTCGGACACGTCCGTCGCTGCCACCAGCCACCAAGTGACTCCACAAGCGAGAGCGAGAGTGATGAGGCCCTTCTTCTTCCAGAAGATTCCCCGGTTGTGTCCCTTGTTCACCTTGATCACGTCATCGAGCAGACCCATACCGGCCATGATCAAGATGCCGACCCAGATGATGATCGCCTGATTGGAAAAGGCGAGTCCGTCACGAACGTGAGCCACTGTCCATCCGACGAAGGCGGCACCCACGATGGCGAGTCCACCCATCGTTGGAGTCCCCGACTTCTTCTTGTGGTGTTCGGGGCCGTGGTCCTCTTTGCCGAGGATCGGTTGACCCTTGCCGCGCTCGCGGAAGAACACGATGAGGAAGCGAGTGCCGAAGAGCGACACCAGCATCGAGGTGGCGCCGGCGATCATGACGGCGATCATGCGCGCACCCCGAGTACATCACGTGCCACGTCTCTGTCGTCGAAGGGCAGCACGTCGTTTCCGATGATCTGCGTGGTCTCGTGACCCTTTCCGGCGATCAACACGACGTCACCCGGACGGGCGCGACCGATGGCCGTCTCGATGGCGGCTCGTCGATCGACGACTTCACCCACCAGCCGATGGCGAAGATGATCCGGAACCCCGGCCACGATCGACGCGATGATCGCCCGTGGATCCTCGCTACGAGGGTTGTCCGACGTCACGATCACTTCGTCGGCGAGACCCACCGCGACCTCTCCCATCATGGGCCGCTTGGCCTTGTCCCGATCACCGCCACATCCGAAGACGACGAGAATCCTTCCCTCGAGATTCGACTCTCGAAGTGACCGGAGAACGGCCGACAATCCATCGGGAGTGTGGGCGTAGTCCACGAACACCGTGAAGTCCTGCCCATCGTCCACCCGCTCCATACGACCGGGCACCGGGGCCACTTGGGCGAGCGCATCGGCGATCGTTGCGGTGTCGACTCCGAGCGCGTCGGCGACCGTGGCAGCGGCCAGAGAATTCATGACGTTGACCGCACCTCCGAGCGGACAACGTACCGAACGGCCATGCCAGACGTAGCGATGCTCGACCGTCGACACCTCGACGTCGACCAGATCGGCACGTGAGAAGGGAATCGTTCGGACACGGGAAGCGCTGGCGAGTCGTCGACCATACGGATCGTCGACGTTGACGACCGCCATGTCGGTGAACGAGGGATCGAAGAGTCGCGCCTTGGAAGCGAAGTACGTCTCCATGTCACCGTGGAGGTCGAGATGGTCGCGCGACAGATTGGTGAACACCGCCGCCGCGAACCACGTTCCGGTGACTCGCTCCATCACGAGGGAATGCGACGAGACCTCCATGGCCACTGCACGCGTACCGCCTTCTCTCATGCCGGCAAGGGTCGCCTGCAAGTCGGGAGCCTCCGGAGTGGTGAAGCCTCCCGACAGCGTTCCGATGACCTCGGTGGGACGCCCGGCCGCGGTCAGGATCTCGGCGAGGAGGTGGGTCGTCGTGGTCTTTCCGTTCGTACCGGTGACCCCGATGACCTCCATGTGACGAGACGGATCTCCCCAGAACGCCGTGGCGAGACGACCCATGGCAAGACGTGCATCGCGCACGACGATCTGGGGCACCGAGGAATCGACCTCGGACACCGGGTGTTCGACCACCAGGGCGACGGCACCGAGGCCCACAGCATCACGAACGAAATCATGTCCGTCGAATCGAGCTCCACGAACGGCACAAAAGACCGAACCGGGTCCGATCCGGCGAGAGTCGTGAGAGATGCCCGACACGACGGTGTCGCTCCACGACTCGTTCGATGGCGTTCCCGGCCGATCGAGATCGAGGTGAGCATCGCGGCAGAGATGTCCGAGGGTGCGAATCCTCATCGGTCACTCCGCCGCCACACATCCGACGTCGCCGTCGGACGGTTCGATGGACAGTTCTTGGATCGCAACTTGGGCGAGCGCCGAGAAGACCGGGGCGGCGGCGGTTCCACCGAAACGGTCACGACTGGAGGGATTCGGCTCGTCGATCGACACGAGAATGGTGACGCGTGGGTTATCGGCCGGAAGGTAGCCGACGAACGTGGCGAAGTAAGCGCGAGAACCGTCCTCGGTCACGTAGGTTCCGTTGTCCTGCACCTTGTATCCGGTGCCGGTCTTACCGGCCACCGTGATACCGGGCACCTGAGCTCGTGAACCGGTACCGGTGCACACGACCGCCCCAAGAAGATCGGACATCGTCGCAGCCGTGGACTCCGAGATCACCCGATGGGACTCGCCCATCGGCGTCTCCCACACCTTGCCGTGCTCGTCGATGGTCGAGCGAACGAGACGTGGCGGCACGTAGACGCCACCGTTGGCCACTGCGTTCACCGCCGACACGAGCTGTAGTGACGTGGCCGCGAATCCGTAACCGTACGTGATCGTCGCCTTCTCCGAACCACGTAGGCGGTCGACCGAGCGCAACGTTCCCGAACTCTCGCCCGGGTACTGCAATCCGGTCGCCGAGCCGAAACCGAACGAAGTGAGATATTCGTGGAGCCGCTCCACTCCGATGGTTTCGGCCGCCATCATCGTTCCGATGTTCGACGAATTCACGAGTATCTGTCGCAGGCTCATCGGCTCGGTGTCGTGGGGGTAGGCATCCTTGATCGTCTGCTCGAAGTCGGTTCCCTCGTCGAAGACGTAGACACCCGGAACGAGGAACATGCTCGACGGGTTCACGGCGCCCTGGTCGATCGCCGAGGCGACGCTGAAGATCTTGGCGACCGAGCCCGGCTCGTGGGCCTCGACGGCGGCCATGTTTCCCGACGTCACTTCGGCCACTCCTTCACCGTTGCGCCCGACACTCGCGATCGCAAGAACTTCTCCCGATTCGGTGTCGAGCACGACTGCGTTGCCACCCTTCGCGACGAGTTCCTCGACTCGCCGCAACAGAGCCTGCTCGACCTGGTACTGCATCGATCGATCGATCGTGAGAACGAGATCGGTTCCGGGTCGCGCGTCTTCCACCATGCGACTGGCTCCCGGGATGGTTCGGCCAGAGTTGTTGGTCTCGCGGATCATGAGTCCGTCGGTTCCGCGCAACACCTTTTCGTACTGAAGCTCGAGTCCGGTCGAACCCTCTCCGAACGGGTCGGTGCGCCCCACGACGTTGCGCGCCAATCCACCCGACACCTGCACCCGCTTCGGCTCCGTCACACCGTTGACCCCGGCCAACCCGAGCGACAGGATCGCTTCGGCCACGTCGTCCTCGACGAAACGCTGCACGTACACGAACGTCTTGGATCGATCCGACATCTTCTCGGCCAACTCGGCCTCTCCGACCGCGTCGATGCCGAGCATCTGAGCAAGAACGTGAGCCGTCGCGACCGGATCCCCGACCGCCTTCGGATTGGCGTAGATCGACAATGCGGGAACGGTGATCGACATCTCGTTGCCGTCGCGGTCGAAGATGGTGCCGCGGTCGGCGGCCACCGTCACGTACGACTGACGTTGGGCCAACCCATCGGCCCGATACTCGGCGCCGTCGAGAAGCGACACCGACACGATCTGGTACAAGAACACCACGAACACCACGGCTGCGACCGTGACGGCGAACTGTGCTCGACGGCGTGACGGACCGATCTTCCATCGGCTGACCGTCTGTACCGTCCGGGCGGCCCTCGTCGAGCGTGCCGACCGTGACGAGCGGGAGGACTGGGAGGCCGTACGGGAATGCGCCGTCGAACGTGACGAGCGGGAGGCGGTGCGAGAACGAGCTGCCGGGCCGGACGAGCGGGACGTCGCGCGGGACCGGGGTGGTCGACGAGCCGTCACGGCGCACCACCCACGATGGCTTTGAACTCCCCGTATTCCTGAAGCGGATCAGCACCGTCGGTCAGCAATTCGGGATCGACACCACCGGTGGCAACCAACACTGCCGCCACGGTCATCGGGTCGACCGTCGTGAAGTCGACACCGACACCTGGCTGCATTCCGAGCGCGCGGGCCTCGACCACCAGACGAGCCGGTTCGCGCAGGACAGAACGCTCGAGACGGAGCTGGTTGTAGCGATCGCGCTCGGATTCGATGCGAGATTCGATGCGATCGAGCTGCATCTGATTCTCGGCGATACGCGTCTGAGCGACGACCACCGCCATCATGATGCCCACCAGAATTACGAGGACGACGAGTGCGCTCGTCACGAGACGCCGTCCGGCTGCGGTGGCGTTCTGAGGGTCGACGGCGCGCGCGATCGGAGATCGTGAACGCGACGCGGAAGGAGCGACCTTCGGGGCGGCCTTGGTTTGCTCTTTCTTGGGCGCGACTTTCTTGGGCGCGACTTTCTTGGGCGCGACTTTCTTGGGCGCGATCGAACGACGATCCGCAGCGGTGCGAGTGGTCACCCGACGCGTCGGGCGGGACGTGGTCCGGGGGGACCGTTGTGGAGCGCGGGTGGCGGCTCGAGCGGTGGCGCGGGCCATCAGACTGCCTCCACCACTCGCAGACGGGCCGAGGCACTCCGTGGATTACGCGTTCGTTCGGCCTCGCTCGGTCGAGCCGGCACGCGAACCCTTCGAACCGCCGCCTGCGCACCGCAACCACAGGGCAATCCCGACGGACACGTGCATCCACCGGTTTCGTGATGGCGAAAACGCGCCTTCACGATGCGGTCTTCACCCGAGTGATACGACAGAACGGCCACCCGACCTCCGGACCGCAGTCGATTCACGGCCCGATCGAGAGCCACGGGCAGTACCTCGAGTTCGCGGTTGACCTCGATCCGTAGAGCCTGGAACGTTCGCTTGGCCGGGTGGCCGCCTCGTCGGCGGGCCGGGGCCGGGATGGCGGCCACGACGATCTCGGCGAGTTGTTGGGTGGTCGTCACGGGTCGTGCCGCGACGATCGCCTCGGCGATCCGGCGGGCGAAGCGTTCGTCGGCATTGGTGCGAAGAAGTCGAGCCAACTCTTCGACCGTCCACTCGTTCACGATCTCGGCCGCAGTACGCGATTCGGTCGGATCCATCCGCATGTCGAGTGGTGCGTCGTGCCGGTAGGAGAAACCGCGCGACGCCACGTCGAACTGATGCGACGACACCCCGAGATCGAACAGTGCCCCCGACAACGTCTCGATGCCGGCCTCGGCGAGTCCATCATCGATGTCGTCGAAACGACGATGTTGCACGATCACCCGATCGGCCACATCGGCGAGTCGAGTCCGGGCTGCATCGAGAGCCGACGGATCGCGATCGAGACCGAGGATCGACAGATCACGTCGCGACGCAAGGAGTGCTTCGGCATGTCCACCGCCACCGAGAGTTCCGTCCAACACCACACCGGTCGGGACGGTCGAGAACACGTCCACGATTTCGTCGACCATGACCGACTCGTGCGAGAAGTCGTTCACGACTCCTCCCCAGCGATCGCTTCGGTGCCGAGGGCCAACTGCCGCTCGAAACGACTCGGCTCCCAGATCTCGACCCGTTCGAAGTTGCCGGCCACGACGACCCGACTGCCCGCCGTGAGTCCGGCGTAGGCGCGTAGCGACTCGTCGATCGTGACCCGTCCCTGGGCGTCGATGACGACTTCGACCATGCTGGCCGCCAGGGCTCGGCGCTCCTGTTCGGTGGTCTCACCACTTTTGACGGCGGCCGTGATCTCATCGGCCAAGCGAGCCGAGTCCTCGGCCGTCACGACCGCAATGCACTTGTCCTGGCCAAGGAGCAGATAACAGCGGGGTTCCAGACGACTCCGGAAGGTCGCCGGAAGCGCAAGTCGACCCTTGGGGTCGAGCTGTCGCTCGTGTTTTCCGACGAATACCTGCACTGACTGCCCCTCTGCCCGAGTTGTGGAGTATTCCTAGTCCCCAATCCTCCCCTCTGTCAACCACTTTTCCCCACTTCGCGCCACTTTTCCTCCCCACACCCCCACCCGGACCCCACCGGGGGACCCGGCGACACCCCGCCACATCCCCGCCACCTGCCCGCCACATCCCTCGTGATTCCCCTCAAGGTCGTCCCGGATGCGGCCGATACCTGAGCCGTGATGCCCGCTCTCAGTGCTGCGATCGTGGGGACCTCGCTCGTCATGACGTCCTTTGGCGCAGCGCCCGTTCTCGCGACGTCGACCCCGCCGGCCGCTGTGTTCTCCAGCCACCCGGCGTCGGTGACGGGACTCGTGACCGCATCGAACCCTTCGGCTTCGTCACCGTCATTGGCTCGTGGGGCCCGCGGTGATCGGGTCGCCGCCCTGCAGCGAGCACTCATCTCGGCCGACGTGACCGTGCGCGGAGGTGCCGACGGCATTTTCGGTCCGGCGACCGAAACGGCTCTGCGGACCTTCCAGACCTCGGTCGGGTTGCAACCGACCGGCACACTCGACCACCTGACGGCGCATCTTCTCTCGCTCGGACCGGCACCCGACTTCCCCGCTCGCGGTGATCGTGGCAACGAGGTCGCCCACGCTCAGCGCGCCCTGCTCGACGCCGGAATCTCGCTGCGAGGTGGGGCCGACGGAATCTTCGGTCCGGCGACGAGCGATGCCGTCGCCCGTTTCCAGCAACGGGCGAATCTCGACGTCAGTGGTCGGATCGACACCCGAACCGCCATCGCACTCGGCCTCGCGTCACAGGAACAGCCGACGATTCCCTCCGACACATCGGCGAGCTCTGCTCCCGCTTCGGACCGCGTGCAGGCCGAACTCGTCGAATCCGCCACCGCTCCGATGACACTGCCCCGACGTGGCGACACCAGCGAATCGGTCGCCGTGGTGCAACGTGCTCTTCTCGCCGCTGGCGTGACCGTTCGCGGCGGAGCCGACGGCATCTTCGGATCGGCCACCGAGAACGCCGTGAAGTTCTACCAACGCAACGTTCGGCGACCGGCGACGGGTGAAGTCGACGAAAAGACCGCCCAACTTCTCGGCCTCCTTCCTGCACCAGCGATCCCCCGCCGTGGAGACCGAAGTGACGAGGTCGCGACCGTGCAACGTGCTCTCCTCGCCGCTGGCGTGACCCTCCGCGGCGGAGCCGACGGCATCTTCGGATCGGCCACCGAGACCGCGATCACCACGTACCAATCGCGCCTCGGCATCACGGCGTCGGGACGACTCGATCTCGTGACCTTCTTCAGCCTTCTCGACGGCGAGAAGGTCGGGCCGACGAGCCCGAACGCGGATGCCTCGTCATCGAGCCCGTCATCGAGCACGTCACCGAGCACGTCATCGAGCGCCGAACCGACGCGTGCCTCGGTGTTCCCCGTCCAAGGACCGTGTTGGTTCACCGACACCTGGCATGCACCGCGCTCGGGAGGACGTCGCCACGTCGGTGTCGACATCATCGCCCCCACCGGCAAGGCCATCTACGCCGTCACCGACGGCATGATCACTCGCCAATGGTTCGATAAGCCCGGCTCACTCGGCGGGAATGCCCTACGACTGACCGCCGACGATGACACGTACTTCCACTACGCCCACCTGTCCGAATTCGCTCCCGGAATCGATCTCGGATCCGAGGTCGTGGCCGGCCAGATCATCGGATACGTCGGGTCGACCGGCAACAGTTCCACTCCCCACCTGCACTTCGAGTATCACCCCCACGGTGGATCGGCCGTCAATCCCTACGCCATGGTCAAGTCGATCGACGCCTGCAAGGCCACCGAGCTCCTCCCCCAACCGTCGGGGGAATGATTCACCCGCCGAGTCGATCGACGAGTCGAGCGACCACGTGCCGTCCGAACACCGACGGATCGAGATCGAGATCGGTGCCCAAGTGTTCGAGTGCTGACGGGTCGAAGGAATCCGTCCTCACCACTCTCCGATGAAGATCGGCGTCCCAACGAAGACTCAACGCACATTGGAATCGGGCCCACTCGCGAGTGCGTCGCTGACTGATCCCCACCGCTTTGGATGCCGCCGAGTTCGGTGTCGACACGACCACCTCGCCCGGCCCTCGCCCGGCGAAACACACCAGTCGTGACAGATCCGTGGCTTGCATCGGCCCGCGATGAACGTCACCCGCGATCTCGACGTCGGCCAGAGCCTCGGCCCACACGTCACCGAGCCACCACGTCGCACGCCCGATGTCGTCGTCCCAGAGTCGATGATGCCGAGGAACCAACACATCGACCCAGAGCGTGAGATCGGGACCGACGATCACGATCCCGCCGCCACTTCGACGAGTCACGACGTCGATCCCTCGACGTGAGCACTCCTCGAGGTCGACGATGTCGCGATCCTGAGTCGATCCGAGAACGACCGCCGGAACGACCGGCTGGAACCACCACACGTGTGGTCGACCGTCGTCGGGTAGGGGCCGACCATGAAACGAGGCTGCGTCACCGTCGGTGACGACGAGAACGTCGACCACGACTACGACGCGCGCGCCAGGTAGGGCTTCCAAACCTCGGGAACTCGCCCCACCGAGATCGTGACCCACGTGAGTTCGCGCGGAGCGCGTGGTGCACGAGCGAGACGCATGCCGGCCTCGTCGGGCGTTCGGTCACGTTTGTCGAGATTGCAGCGACGACACGCCGCTGCCACGTTCTCCCAGTCGTGAAGTCCCCCACGTGAACGAGGCATGACGTGATCGATCGAGTCGGCCGCTCCACCGCAGTACTGACAACGATGTTCGTCGCGGGCGAAGATGGCCCGTCGCGACAGAGCAGTACGACGGTGATACGGAACCTTCACCACGTATCGCAATCGGATGACGAGCGGATTGGGGACCGCGAGCGACTCGGAACGCAGGTAGGTGCCGTCGTGTTCGACGACTTCGGCTTTGTCGGTCAGGACCAGACACGCAGCCCGT
Source organism: Actinobacteria bacterium casp-actino8 (assembly GCA_001510455.1). The sequence goes on along the minus strand of LFFH01000051.1, from coordinate 12,101 downwards.
CGGCACGGAACGACGCTGAGCGGCTCGTAGGTGGCATTGAGAACGAGCGCGCTTCTCATGGATCAGGGCCTCCGTCGCCGCCCGAATCGACTCATGGATTCCATGCTCGTACCCACAGGAGATATTTCAGCACATCGTCGACCTCGAACGGCGCCAGCGGATCCCCGTAGTGAGTTTCTTTGCGGAAGCGCACGTAATCGCGTGGCGGGACGGGCAGGAACGGTCGGTGCGCCCACCATCGACGCGGCACGACTCGCCGAGCGACGACGACGGCCGTCCACCACAGCGACGGCCGACGCAAAATGGCCGCAGCGATACGGATGAACTCCCGTGCCCTCATGATCGGAGCGGAGCGGCCTGGGGCTCTTTCGGAAGTCCGAGCACCATCTCGGCCATGATGTTCGACTGGACCTGCGACGAACCGGCGTAAATGGTTCCGGCCCGAGCGTTCAGAAAGCTTCCGATCCAACTGGCCGAGCTGTTGGGTGCCGAGCGATCGTCGGGCTGGAACGCGTTCGACGGCAATCGCCCCTCGACGACGAGTGACGACGCACCCATGATCTCGAGAGCGAGCTCAGTCACGGACTGGTGGTACTCGCTCCAGTAACGCTTGAAGGCTCCACTCTCGGGTCCGGGATGATGACCGGCCAGGAACGACGTGAGGGTGCGCAGGCCCAAATACCTCATGATCTGAACCTTGGAATGAGCCCACGCCAGTCGCTGACGTACGCGAGGATCGTCGACCACGCCGTACTCGCGCGCGAGCAACAACAAGCGGTCGAGTTCGGCCTGGAACCGAACCGGCACCGTTGCCGCTCCCTCACCGCGCTCGTAGCCGAGCAAGGTCATGGCGACAGCCCAACCGTTGTTCACCCCTCCGACGACCGCATCCTTCGGACACGTCGCATCGGTGTAGAAGACCTCGTTGAACTCGCTCTCACCGCTGATCATCTTGATCGGTCGGACCTCGATCCCCGGCTGGCGCATGTCGACCAGAAGAAATGAGATGCCCTTGTGTTTGGGTGCGTCGGGATCGGTGCGCGCCAAGGTGAAGATGTGGTCGGCGAGATGGCCGGCCGACGTCCAGATCTTCTGCCCGTTCATGACCCATTGGTCGCCGTCGAGAGCGGCACGAAGCCCGAGACTTCCGAGATCGCTCCCGGCGTTCGGTTCGCTGTAACCCTGACACCAGATGTCATCGTTGGCGAGAATTCGCGGGAGGTAGTACGACTTCTGCTCGTCAGTTCCCCACCGCAACAAGGTGTTGCCGAGCATGGTGATTCCGAAGCCGTCGTTCGGCCCGCCGGTCGGAACTCCGGCCTTGGCGAACTCTTCGGCCAGAATCACCTGCTCGAGAGCCGACAATCCTCCACCGCCGTACTCGGCCGGCCATCCCGGTGCGAGGTACCTCTCGGCATGCAGGACTCGTCGCCACTCCATCACCCACGGGCGCACCTCGTCGACCGGCATCCGCCCGATACCGGGAAAGTCAGCCGGCAGGGCTTGGGACAAGAAGGCGACGACTCGGCGGCGAAACGATTCGGCTTCCGACGAATAACGAGGATCCACGACGGAAAACTAGTCGCCACCGACCGCGCGACGGGCCAAGGCGGCCGCACCGATCAACCCGGCCCGGGGCCCGGCGGCGACGATGTCGATCGTCTGTGTGAACGACAGGCGACTTCGAGCGGCGAACTCGTCTCGAGCGGCAGTGAAGAATTCGTCACCCCAGCCCCACGCCACGCTGCCGGCCACGACCACCCGTTCCAGACTCGTGAGAGCCGCCACCGAGGCCACCGCGCGGCCGAATCGCCGCCCGGCGTCGAGGATGGTGGTCGTCGACGCCTGACGAGCCGACTGCCCGGTTCGTGCTTCGATCGCCGATCCCGACAGGTACGCCTCCAGACACCCGTGGGCCCCGCACCGACATTCGAGACCATCCTCTTCCACGATCAGGTGGCCGATGTGTCCGGCATTGCCGGATCGACCATCGACGAGCCGACCGTCGATCACGAGTCCGGCACCGACTCCGGTTCCGACGACGACGGCCATGTAATCACGCAGACCCTTCGCAGCACCGAGCCATCCTTCACCGAGGGCCAGCGCCTTCGCGTCGTTGTCGACGGCGACCGGAACACCCACCAGATCGGCCAAGGCGGAACGCAGTGGGAAATCTCGCCAGGCCGGTATGTGCAAAGGCGACACGGTGTCACCGCCTCGCGCCATCGGTCCACCACAACCGGCACCGAGTGCCATCGGCTGGAGATCCGGTGTGGCAGCCACGACCCGAGAGACGAGCGCCGCAACCGCCGCCCACGGATCGCGGGCCGGGGTGGGCAATCGGTCCGAGACCACGATGGAACCTTCCGTGGTCACGATGGCGGCGGCGAGTTTCGTGCCGCCGATGTCGAGAGCGACGTAGCTACGCGGAGACGGATCGCCGACCGGCGTTGTCATCGACGGCGTCCGTCGACGTCAGTCGAATCGGCGAGACGCGCTCGCCCGCGCCTTGCGCAAGGCTCCCGCCACGTCCTGGAATCCGGCCCGGCCGATCGCCCGCGCATTTCGTTCGATGACGGCGAGCAGAACCAACATGCCGAGGAAGACTCCGAACGAGACCAAGAAATGGATGCGTAGCGCAAGGACCAGAAGAGCCACGCACACCACCAAGCCGAGGACCGACCAGCGCACGAGGCGAGCCGAATGCGAGTAAAGACCCGACGGGGACACGGCTTGCGCGAACTTCGTATCGTTCTCGAGCTCTTCTTCGATCTGACGCAAGATGCGCTGCTCGTCGTCGGACAGACCCATCGGAACCTCCTCTCGCCCTCCAGTGTCCCAGATCGTACGGGCCGAGGCAACGCGAAGACCGTCTCGACGTTCGCGACGGTCTCGCGACACACGTCGTGACCGGCGTCATCGAACCCCAGAGACGATCTCGTCATGACCCCGGCAACGATCTCGTCACGACCCTGGCAACGTCCCCCTACGGACGAGTACCCCGCGGTGGATCATCACCCGAGTCGACGTCACGTTCCGGCGAGCTCTCCGGACGACGTTCGGGTCCCCAGGGTGTCCCCTCGTGACGTTCGTTTCGTCCGAGTGAACCGGCCGGCCCGATCGCCCGACTCCCGAATCGCTCACGGATCGCATCGATCGCCCGGCTGGCCGGCTCCCAGCGGTTCTCGACCGCATCGATGTCCTCGGCCGCATCGTTGCCCGCGGCTCGGTCGTCGAACAACGTCATCTGCGACGAAGGTTCGACGAGCTGAGATACCGAGACCCCGAGGAGGCGAATGCCGATCGTCGACGACAAACCTCGCGCGATGTCGCCGATGATCGGATCGAGGGCGGACATCATTCCCGGCGAGGTGTTCACGGCTCGACTCGGTGTGACCGACCGAGTGATCGTCTCGAACGTCGAATAACGAATCTTGAGCGTGACCGTTCGCGCCGAACGGCCCTGACGTCGCAAACGTCCGGCCACGTGATCGGCGAGGCGGACGATCTCGCTACGGATCTCGTCGGCCGCCACCAAGTCGCGTGCGAACGTTTCTTCGTTGCCGATCGACTTGATCGGTCGGTGCGGAATCACGTCCCGGTCGTCTTCGGCCCGAGCCAGCGCAGCCAGATGACGACCATGCGCGACTCCGACGGAGCGCTCGAGTACCGCCGAGGGAAGGTCGGCGAGATCGGCGACGGTTCTCACCCCGAGTCGTTCGAGACGTTCGAGGGTCGCCGGTCCGACACCCCAGAGTGCCTTCACCGGTAGAGGTGACACGAAGTCGCGCTCACGGCCGGGTTCGACGACCAGCACACCGGCGCCGTCTTCCACCCCGCGTTCGGTGACCAACGGCTTGGCCGCTTTCGACGCCAATTTGGCGACGAACTTACTGGTGGCGACACCCACCGAGCAGACAAGATCGAGTTCGTCGAGCACTCGCCGACGAACGAGATGCCCGATCGTCTCTCCGTCACCGAAGAGTGAACGCGCCCCGGTGACATCGAGAAAGGCCTCGTCGAGCGCGATCGGTTCGACGAGAGGTGTGACGTCCTCGAAGATGCGATGAACGTCCTGGCTGACCTCGGCGTACAGCGCGTGATCACCGGGGAGGAAGACCGCCTGCGGACACAGTCGACGTGCACGTGACGAGGGCATGGCAGAAAAGACACCAAAGCGACGGGCTTCGTAGTTCGCTGCGGCCACGACACCTCGGGAACCCGATCCTCCCACCACGACCGGACGGCCTCGTAGTTCGGGGTGGCGTCGCAGTTCGACCGACACGTAGAAGGCGTCCATGTCGACGTGGAGGATGGTTCGCGGTCGATTCTCGGTGACTTCGGTGTTCAGCGGGATCTGCGGCGACGACACGATCAGAGATGACGGCGGCGACCACGCCGCAGATCGTCGATGGCGAGAAGAGTCACCAGCCGGAACGCCTCCCCGATGATTCGATACGACAGCTTGGACTCACCGCGCTGGCGGTCGCGAAACACGATCGGAATCTCGACCACTCGACCTCCGCATCTCACGAGTCGGTGCGTCATCTCCACCTGAAAGCCGTATCCGTCGGCGAGAACCGTGGGAACGTCGATCCGTCGCAGAATCGAAGCCGAATAGGCGCGGTACCCGCTCGTGGCGTCGTTGACGGCGAGTCCGAGCATTCCGGCCGCGTACCGATTTCCCCACCGACTGAGGAAGCGTCGCAACCTCGGCCAATCGACACATCCACCTCCCGGCACGTAACGACTGCCGATCACTGCGTCGGCTCCGGCCCGAACCGCCGACAGCATCTCGACCAGGTAGTCGGGATCATGGGACAGATCGGCATCCATCTGAACGACAATTTCGGCGCCGCTGTCGAGGGCGTGGGCGAATCCGTCGCGGTACGCCGCACCCAGTCCGCTCTTTCCCACCCGTTCGAGAACCTCGACACCGGCTCGACGCGCCACGTCGGCGGTGCCGTCGGGACTCGCGTCGTCGACGACCAGGACGCGAACTCCGGGCAACACCTCACGGATCCGACCGATGAGGGGTTCGATGTTCTCGGCCTCGTCGTAGGTCGGAATCACCACCCGAACATCGGTCACGTCGACCGACGCCATCTTCTCCCCCACCGGATCTCGGTCGTCCACGCCACGAGCCTACGATCGAACCGTGAACGACGAACGACCACTCTCCGCTCTGCCGTCACCCTTGGCTCGGGCCATCGGGTTCGTCTCGATCCTCGTGGGTGGTGTCGCCGGAGCCGTGATCGGGTACGCCCTCGTCGACATTCAGTACTCGGGGTCGGCCGATTGGCCTCGCGGTCTCGGCGTGTTGGTGGGCGCGACCGTCGCCGCCGGCGGAACTGCGATCGTCGCCGTTCTCGTTCTACGAGCCCTCGGCGAGTGGAAGGACATCAACGATCGCACCGGTCCGCGACGAGGACGTTCATGACCGCGAGCGTCGACGCCGTCGCGCTCATGAACGTGGCGGCCAGTGTTGCGAGGCGCGCCGGTGACACGGTGCTCGTCGGCCGTCGGCAGGGTCCTGTCGACGCCGACACGAAATCGACCCCGACCGACATGGTCACGCTGTGGGACGGGCGATCGGAATCACTCATCGTCAGAGATCTCTCCGAACGCCGCCCGCACGACGGCGTGATGGCCGAGGAGGGAAGCGCTCGGGAGAGTGAGACAGGAATCGTCTGGGTCGTCGATCCGATCGACGGAACCACCAACTTCCTCTACGGTCTCGCTGGCTTCGCGGTCTCGATCGCCGCCACGGTCGAGGAACGTTCGATCGCCGGCGCCGTGTACCTGCCGGCCACCCGCGAACTCTTCGTCGCCGCTCGTGGCTTCGGCGCCTGGCTGGGCGGCCGTCGACTGACGTGTTCGTCGGCGTCCCGAAGCGAACACGCGCTCGTCGGCACCGGCTTTTCGTATCACGCCGAAGAACGCGCTCGCCAAGGACGACGCGTCGCCGGACTCATCGCTCACGTGCGCGACGTACGCCGACTCGGGGCGGCGGCCCCCGACCTCTGCTTCGTGGCCGACGGACGTCTCGATGCGTACTTCGAGGAGAACCTCCGACCGTGGGACGTCGCCGCCGGATCGCTGATCGCCGAGGAAGCGGGGGCCCTCGTCACCGACTTCACCGGAGGACCGGCTCACACGGGGCAGATACTGGCGTCGACACCCGGGATTCACCAGGCGATGGTGGAGTTGCTCGCCGACCCCTCACCCACCGTCTGACCCTCGAAGGCGCGAAACCACCCGATTTTCCGGCAACATGGAGCCGTGGGAACTCGAATCCTCGCCGTCGAGGACGACGAACGTATCCGAACGGCGGTCAAACTCGCGCTCGAGGACGAGGGCTGGCTCGTCGACGAAGCGGCCAGTGGCGAGGAAGCCGTGACCATCTTCATGCGTCAGCCCGCCGATGTCGTCCTGATCGACATCATGCTCCCGGGAATCGACGGCTTCGAACTGTGCCGGACGTTGCGCCGCTCGAGCGACGTACCGATCGTGATGGTCACCGCTCGAGCCGACACCCACGACGTCGTCGCCGGACTGGAAGCCGGCGCTGACGACTATCTCACCAAGCCGTTCGCCCCGAAAGAACTCTCGGCGCGAATCCGCGCGCTTCTGCGTCGCGCCCGCCCGGCGAACCCTGCTCACCCGCGTCTCGTCTTCGGCGATCTCGAAATCGTTCCCGACGAGGGAAAGGTGATGCGCTCCGGCGAGGAGATCCACCTGACCAAGACCGAGTTCCGACTCCTGTGCGAACTCGCCGAGAATCCCGGTCGCGTCTTCAGCCGTGAAGAACTCCTCGATCAGGTGTGGGGCTATGGCTACTTCGGGGACGGCCGACTCGTCGACGTCCACGTCCGACGCTTGCGCACCAAGGTCGAGATCGACTCGGCCAATCCGCGTCACATCGTGACGGTGCGTGGACTCGGTTACCGACTCCAGGCCTGAGGTGGACACGACGAGGAGACGCCGGAGGTTCGGAGTAGGTCTCCGTACCCGCATCCTCGCCACGTTCGGCCTCGGCAGCCTCGCTCTGTCGGCTTTCCTCGCTCTCGCCACGTACAGCTTCACGCGCACGAATCTGGTCGACGAGCGCGAGTCGAGTGCCGTGAACCAGGCCTACGACGCCGCCACCCGTCTGACCAGTGATCTGCGATCGACCCCCAGCAACGTCCAGGCCGTACTCGATCGATTGGGGGCCGACCGGCCGCTCCTGTACTTCCGAGGCACCTGGACCGCGACCGATGCCCGCTTCTCGTCGTCGCAGATCCCGGACGATCTGCTCGACACCGTGTTGACCGATGGTCGTCCCGCCATCATGCGCGTTCAGGTCGGTTCGACACTCGTCGTCGCGGTGGGTGTGCCCCTTCCCGACGTCGACGGGGCCTACTTCGATTTCGTCTCGTTCGATGACGTGGAGAGCACACTCCGCAGCGTCGGCGTCGCGCTCGTGTTCGCCGCCGCCATCACCACTCTTCTCGGCATGGTTCTCGGCGCCATCTCGGCGTCACGCGCCGTCCGACCACTCACGGCCGCGAGTCAGGCCGCGCAGGCCATCGCCGGTGGTCGACTCGAGACTCGTCTGGAGCCGACCGACGACCCCGATCTCGACGCGCTCACACGCTCGTTCAACGACATGGCAGCCACGTTGCAGACGCGAGTGGAACGCGACGCGCGTTTCGCGTCCGACGTGAGCCACGAACTCCGGTCACCACTCATGACGTTGTCCGCCAGTGTCGAAGTGATGAAGTCACGACGCGACGAGATGCCCGATCGCGCCCAGGCCGCTCTCGATCTTCTCGTGGCCGATGTCGCGAGATTCCAAGGGCTCGTCGAAGACCTTCTCGAGATCTCCCGTTTCGATGCCGGTGCCATTCGCCTCCATGTGGAAGACCTTCCCGTCGCCGAGTTCGTGCGACACGCCGTAGCCGTGAGCAGTGCGCCACGGACGCCCGTTCGAGTGGCGGCCGACGCCGAGACGGCCGTGATTCGCGGCGACCGACGCCGTCTGGCTCGCGTGATCGCGAACCTCGTCGACAACGGACGGCTTCATGCCGGCACCGACCTCGACGTTTCGGTGTTCGTACCCGATGACGATCCGACCAACGGAACCATCTGGATCACCGTCGACGACCACGGCCCGGGGGTCCCACCCGAAGAGAGGTCACTCGTGTTCGAGCGCTTCGCACGCGGTGCGTCGGCCGGCCGTCGCAGTGGATCCGAAGGAGCGGGACTCGGTCTCGCCCTCGTCGACGAGCACGTCAAACTGCACGGCGGCCGGGTCTGGGTCGAGGACCGCCACGACGGCTCCGAAGGCGCGTCGTTCGTCATCGAACTCTCGGTCGAGAGGTACTGAGCCATGGGTGTCAGAGCACGAATCGGCCTCACCATCGCCATCACGTCCTTCGCGGGTGCGTGTGGACTCGGCACCGATGGCTCCCCACGCCTCATCGCCGACGAGGATCAACGTCCACTGGTCGAGGTCACGACCGAACTCGTCAGTTCGGGCACCGGACGTATCTATCTCGAACGGACCGACGAGACCGGACGCTCGCTTCTCGTTGCGGTGGCTCGTCAGATCTCCAACGACCCCGCGGACGTCGTGGAAGCCCTTCTCGGTGGACCGACCGACGACGAACAAAACGGTGGTATCGGATCGGCGATCCCCCTCGGCACCGTGCTTCTCGATTCTCGTTACATCGCCACCGACATGGTTCGCGTCGACGTGTCGAGTGACATTCTCGAATCGACCGGTGACGACCTGGTCTCAGCCCTCGCCCAGATCGTCTTTTCTCTCGGCGAAGTGAATGGCGTGGAGCGAATCGACATCACGGTCGACGGCCGTGCCCAGGACTGGCCACGGGGTGACGGCAGTCTGACCGCCGATCCACTCACGGGTTACGACTACCCCGGACGTGCCGCATCGAGCCAGCCGGCCTTCCCGGGCTACGTCATCCCGACGGGCTGAGCAAATCACGGACCGTGATCCGGTCGGATCGTGATTCGGCGCGCTGTCAGCCGTAGAACACTCGCGCAACGTCGTGGAGAAGAGTGAGATCGACGGTGCGAGTGCGACCAACTACATCGGCCAGCGGGACCCGAACCACGTCGGTTCCGCGGAGCGCGACCATGCAACCCCAGTCCTCGTCGTGGACGGCATCGACGGCGGCGAGACCGTACCGAGTCGCAAGGATCCGGTCGTACGCAGTCGGGGTTCCCCCCCGTTGCACATGTCCGATCTGAACGACGCGGGCGTCGAACCCGGTCCGACGTTCGATCTCGCCGGCAATGCTGACAGAGATTCCACCCAAGCGAGGTCGCCCGAGGTGATCTCGTGCGTACTCGGGCTCGACCATCGTGCCGTCGATCGGTCGAGCACCCTCGGCGACCACCACGATCGACGCGTATCGCCCTCGATAGTGGCGGCGCTCGACGATCTCACACACCTCGGCGATGTCGAAGGGTTCCTCGGGAACCAGCACGACCGTCGCGCCACCAGCGATACCTGCGTAGGCAGCGATCCAGCCGGCCTCACGTCCCATCACCTCGACCACCATGACCCGATCGTGACTCTCGGCGGTGGTGTGAAGTCGATCGATCGCATCGGTTGCGACCTGCACGGCAGTGTGGAATCCGAACGACACATCGGTTCCCACGATGTCGTTGTCGATCGTCTTGGGCACTCCCACCACCGGGAGTTCGAGATCTCGGTGCAACATCGACGCGACGGTGAGCGATCCGTTGCCACCGATCACCACGAGCGCATCGAGACCGAGCGAACCGACACAATCGCGCACTCGATCGAGACCGTTGTCGTGATCGTACGGACTCCCCCGACGAGTGCCGAGCACGGTGCCCCCTCGCGGCAGAAGACCTCGCATCGACGAGACGTCGAGGCGCAGATAGCGCTGCTCCATCACACCGTCCCACGAGTCGATGAACCCGTAGATCTCGTCGTCGTGGACCGACTCGGCCTTGCGAACGATCGCCCGAATGGCACCGTTCAACCCCGGACAGTCCCCTCCGCCGGTCAGGACCCCGATGCGCATGCGCCCAGCCTAAAGGTGAAGAATGGGACCATGGCTTGGGATGCGAATCGAGCAGTTCCGTGGGGGCGTCTGTCACGCGAATGGCTCGTGTATGCCGTCGTGATGATCGTCGCCTTCGTAGTGTTCTTCCGAGAAACGGTGACCGGTGCTTCCGTCCTCGGTCTCGCGGCGTCGTATCCGCTCTACCTCGGGTTCGGCGGCATCCTTGCGAAGTTCGGTTATCAGCGAAAGACGTTCCGAGACCTTCGCCGCGAGACACAACGCTCACGCGCCGAGACGACCGACTCCACCCCGCGCACCGAAAACCGACGACGCCCGGCTCCCACGAGTCGCACCTCGACTGGTCCTTCTCAGCATCGTCCGGCCGGATCGCGCAAGAAGAAGCGGCGCTGACGTGTCCGACGACTACGTCCTCGCGATCGATGCCGGAACGACCGGCGTTCGCAGTCGGGCGGTGTTCGCCGACGGCCGTGCCGGTCACACCTCGTACCGCGAATTCACTCAGCACTTCCCTCGTCCTGGCTGGGTCGAACATGACGCCGAAGAGATCTGGACATCGTTGGCGACGACGATGCGCGAGGTGATCGACCGACTCGGTGTGCCGAGTGCCATCGGTATCACCAACCAACGCGAGACGGTCGTCGCCTGGAATCGCGCCAACGGACGCCCCTACGGACGCGCCATCGTCTGGCAGGACCGACGTACCGCCGACGAGTGCGGACGACTCGCCGAGGCCGGTCATCTCCCCACGGTTCGACGCACGACCGGACTCGTCCTCGACCCCTATTTCTCGGGAACCAAGATGAAGTGGTTGCTCGACAACGCTGTCGACGATCGCACCGACGTGGTCTTCGGAACCATCGACACGTGGCTCGTCTGGAAGTTGACGAAAGGTGAAGTATTCGCCACCGATCCGTCGAACGCGAGTCGCACGATGCTCTTCGACATCACGTCCATGTCGTGGAGCGACGAAATGTGCGATGTTCTCGGAGTTCCACGATCGTCGCTACCCGAAGTCCGCGCCTCGAGCGAACGATGGGGCCTGACCGCATGTCACGAGATTCCGACGGGCATTCCGATATCCGGTGTGGCCGGAGACCAACAAAGCGCACTTTTCGGTCAAGCCTGTCTGCGTCCCGGAATGGCCAAGAACACCTACGGCACCGGAAGTTTCGTCCTCATGAACGTGGGTGAGACTTGCCCGTCCCCGTGCGAGGGTCTGCTCACGACTGTCGCCTGGACATTGCGCGGCCCCGACGGAGCGACCACCACGACGTACGCGCTCGAAGGAGCGATCTTCGTCACTGGCGCAGCTGTCCAATGGTTGCGGGACGGACTCGGAATCATCGAGTCGTCGTCGGAGATCGGTCCGCTCGCCGAAACCGTCGATGATTCCGGTGGCGTCGTGATCGTTCCGGCCTTCACCGGCCTCGGCAGCCCGTGGTGGGACCCGTACGCCCGGGGAACGGTTCTCGGCATCACGCGCGGAACCACTCGCGCTCATCTCGCCCGAGCGGTGATCGACTCCATGGCCCTTCAAACCCGCGACGCCGTCGAGGCGATGGTTGCGGCCAGTGGAGTGCCACTCGCCGAATTGCGCGTCGACGGTGGAGCGTCGGTGATGGATCTCCTCCTGCAGCTCCAAGCCGATCAACTCGGCATTCCCGTCCGGCGACCCGTCGACCAAGAAACGACGTCTCTCGGAGCGGCCTTTCTGGCCGGACTCGCCGAGGGAATCTGGCCCGATCTGGCCGCCATCGAATCTCGTTGGACGACTGATGCCGTCGTCACGCCTCACGCGCCGGATTCACTCGAACGGGTACTGGCCGAAGCCCACTACGCGACCTGGAAACGAGCGGTCGAACGCTCGCTACGTTGGGCTCACGACGGCGACTGAAGCGCCCCGACCACTCGACCGATGCGTTCGATCTGCTGCCGTTCGCGAGCTCGAAACGCCCGACCCGACCGTTCGGCCGCCAGCACACTTCCTGTTCCGGTCACCGGTGCCCACGCGACATCGGACGGGGTGAGTTCCGA
>LFFH01000050.1 GCA_001510455.1 Actinobacteria bacterium casp-actino8 | reverse complement strand
TGCGACGCCGCCCGTCGAGCAGATCGAAGTTCGCCTGCCGATACGTGTCCGGACGTCCGGTGTCGATCCAGTAATCGTGGGTCGACAGTGCGAACAGCGTGCCGTCGTCGACGAGTGCCGGAAAGGTTTCACGTTCGATCGAGACCTTGCGACCACTCGGGATACGAGCCAGCACCGACGACTCGAACACGTAGGTCCCGGCATTGATCAGATTGCTCGGTGCCGTACCCGGGGCCGGCTTCTCGACGAACCTTCTCACCCGACCGTCGACGTCGAGCTCGACCACACCGTACGCCGATGGATCGTCGACCGGAGTCAGATGAATGGTGGCCTCCGCGCCAGTCGCGCGGTGACACTCGATCAGCCGGCCGACGTCGAGGTCGGTGAGCACGTCGCCGTTGACCACGACGAAGGTGTCATCGACCCCGGCGTGCTCGGCGGCGAAGCGGATGGCACCGCCCGTGTCGAGTGGCTCGGGTTCGACGGCGTAATGAAGTGCCACACCCGCACACCGACCGTCGGGAAAAGCTTCCATGAACGGCTCCGACTTGAATCCGAGAGCCAGAACCACTTCGGACACACCGGCCTGCGACAGCATCGAGACCAAGTTCTCGATGATCGGTCGATTGCCGACCGGAAGCATGGGTTTCGGCGTCGTGAAGGTGAGCGGCCGCAGACGGGTACCGAACCCGCCCACGAGCACCACCGCGCGCATCAGCCGCCTGCGGTGGTGGTCGGCCCAGCGATCGTGGTCGTGGCTCCCGAAGCAGCCTCTTCGGACGGCAAGGTGGTCGTGGCACCTGATTCGACCGGAGCCGAAGGATCGATCGTGGTGGGCGGTGCCTGGCCGGTGTCGGCCGCGCCGAGCTCGGGCAGGTTGATCGCCGACAGCGGCATTCCCGGATTCGTACCAGCCGGCACGAAGGCGATCGTGATGGCCATGGCGTCCTTGTCGAAACGGACTTCGCGGAAGTTGGTGATGTAGGTGGTGAAGTTCGAGGCGTCGTCGTACGAGTCGTAGAGGTAGACGATGACTTCACCGTCGACGGCATCGCCGTTCTCGTCGATGCACTTGGTCTCGCCCTCTTCGTAGACGGCCCCGCCCTGGTCGGCCGGGAATTCGATCTTGGAGTCCGAGAGCTTGACACCGTAGACGTCGAGGAAGACCTTCAACTTGGCGTTTCGGCCAGTGGCCGCCGAGGTGTACGGATGCCAGTGGATCACTCCGTCGTCATGGCTGTGGATACCCGTGCGACGGAATTCGTCGACGAGCAGCTGACCAGCGGTGTCGAGTTCTTCCTTGTTGCCCTGGAGATCAGGCAACCAGGAGTCGCAGGCGTAGAAGCCGTACGACACGTGCCAGTGGTCGGTGACGGTGGGCGGCACGTTGCGATCGGGAATCGACTCTCGCGAGTAGATGACGAGAGCGGCGCCGATGACGGCCACACCGATCATCACGGCCGGGAAGAGCGCACCGCCCTTGAAGCGGACCTTACGGCCCTTCCCCTTGGCGGCGAGCTTCGCCACTCGATCGGCCGATGTTCTCTTGGATGACGATGCCTGACCCACGAGTGACCGAGGCTATCTGGCCGAGGGCTCAGCGACGGGTCAGGCGGGATCAGAGTCGCTGATCGGGTGTGACACCTGGGGACGACAAGAGGCCCGCGTACGAGGCTGCAACCGCCGCCGGTGAGGCTTCGGATTCGACGTGGCGGCGGGCTCGGCGACCCATCGAAGCACTGCGATCGAGATCCCCGACCAATGTTCGTACGGCCTCGACGAAAGCGGTCTCGTCGTCGGGTGGAACACAGATCCCGCCCTCCGATGCCGACACCAGGCGGGGGACCTCGGTACCAGGATCGACCGCCGCGACGATCGGCCGACCGGCGGCCATGATCGAATACGTCTTCGACGGAACGCTCACTCGGCCGAGTCCGGCTTTCAGAAGTACGGCGTGCACGTCTCCGGTCGCCAACACCTCCGAGAGACGTTCGGCCGGCTGATACTCGCCGAACACGACATTTGGGAGGTCGCGCGCTTCCCGTTCGAGTTCGGCCCGGGCCGCTCCGTCGCCGTTGATCACGAACCACACATCAGGCAGCGCACGGGCCGCGGCGATCATCGAGTCGAGTGACTGCGAGAACCCGATGTTTCCGGCGTACATGACCACCGGACGCTCGTCGATTCCGAGTTCACGTCGATAGGCCGTGAGCCGATCGATCGGCTGAATCGCTTCCACGTCGACGAAGTTCGGAATCGTACGGATCCTCCACGCACGCTGGCGCGACACTTTGGCGCGCAGATTGTCGGCCAGATCCTCCGACAGGACCGTCACGGCTTCGGCTCGACGATAGACCCAGCGCTCGAGATACCGGGCGGTCGCGATCACGAGGCGGTTCGTGATGGCGCCCGATTCCACCGCTGCATCGGGGAAGACGTCTTGAATGTTGACGACGAGGGGTGCTCGACGTCGACGGGCGACGTACCAACCCGACACACCGAGGGTGAGTGGTGGCGACATCACGAGGACAGCGTCGAGCCTCCGACCGCGAGCCACGCGCGAACCGGCGACGGCCGCCGTCACCGAGAATCCGACGAAGCCGAGCGCGCGACGCCAGAGATTGCGTTTGTCGGAGCCGGCGATCGGGTCGAGGCGCGTGACACTGCCCCATGGTTCGTCCGAGGTTCGAGTTCGCCAGGTCACCCCCGCCCACTCGGGCTCGACGCGGTGCTTCGCGTACCACGGCAGCGAGGTGACGACGTGAACCTCGTGGCCCTGCTCGACCAACTCACTCACGATGCGCGTCATGACCACACCGGTCGGAGCGGTATCGGGCGCGAAATGCGGACACAGCACGGCGAGACGCAACGATCGTCCGGTCACGGAGCGACCATCCGATAGGCGTCGGCCAGGGCCGCACCCGAGGCCTCGATCGAGAACTGATGGACGCGATCGACACCTCGCTGAACGAGTTCGGTTCGCCGCGCTCGCACCAGATCGGGCAACCCGGCCCAGAGATCCTCTTGGAGCGCGAGGACGAGTCCGGCGTCGCCGACCACTTCGGGCAGACACGCCTGATCACTCGCCACGACCGGCGTTCCGAGTTGCATGGCCTCGATCACCGGAGCGCCGAACCCTTCGTATTCACTCGGGAACGCGAGGGCTTGGGCCATACGGACGAGACCGTTGCGGTCGGCATCGGAGACCCGGCCCACGTGTACGACTGTGCGGGCCACCCGCTCATCGACCAACTGACTGCGCACCGCTTCATCGACCGAACCAGCCCCTCCCATGAGGACGAGCCGAACCCCGAGATGCGACCAGTGACGATCGGCCACGTCGATCAAGAAGGAGTGGTTCTTGTGCGGATGGGTGACCGCGGGGTACACCACGATCGGCCCGTCTCCCAGGTCGAAACGTCGGCGCAGCTCGTCCTCGGGTGTGCACTCCGAATTCAGTCGCTCGTCGACACCGTGCGGAACGACGATCACGCGTCCTGGATCGACGTCGAAGGCATCGACGACCGTCGTGCGAACGTAATGAGTGGGAACGGCGATCAGAGTGGCTCGGCGAGCCGATCGTGGCATCACCGATTCGAGGTAGGTACGTCGAGTTCGCGAGAAGTACTGCGGATACTTGCGGTACTGCAGATCGTGAATCGTGAGGATCGACGGCTCAGGGCTTCGGGCCGGCATGGTTCCACCGCCATGATGAACGACGTCGACTCCTCGAGCCCGGCGAGGCAGCCAGGTCGACTCGGTCGCGATTCGACGGAGCCGTGACGACGAGTCGTGTCGTGCCTCGACCACATCGTGCAGTTCGGCGAGTCGAGGGTGTGCAGCCGTGAAACCCTTCGGAGCGAACACCTTCGCCCGAACTCCGTGAGTCGCCACACCGGTCAACTGCCGAACGAGATACTCCTCACTTCCACCCACCGAGCCCGGACGGCACCACAGAAGGTTCACGGCGACGGAGGCGCTCATCCTCCGACCACTTCCCGATAGGCGGCAACGGTGAGCCGAGCGGTTTCGGACCACTCCCGACGGGCCGCTCGCCGCAGACCCCAGATGATCAGTTCGTTCCGACGTGACAAAGCGTCCTCGATACCTCGACGAATGTCGTCGACGCTGAAGGGGTCGACCAGGACGGCCGCCCCACCGGCCACCTCTTCGGTGGAGGTACCGAGACTCGTGACGACCGGGACGCCTTGCGACATGGCCTCCAGTACCGGCATGCCGAAGCCCTCGCGCTCACTCGGGTAGCAGAACACGGCGGCCGCCGAATAGAGCGCCGGGAGATCGTCGTCGGGAACGAATCCGATGAACTGCACGCCTTCGACTCCGTCGATCCCCGACTCGCCCCAGCCCGGAGCTCCGGCGACGACGAGCGGGAGCGGATTCTTCATCGCTGCGATCGCTTCGACCAGACGTCGCAAGTTCTTCCGCGGTTCGACGGTGCCGACGAAGAGCAAGAACTCCGACGGCAGTGAGAACTTGGCGCGCACGGCCCGTCGGTCGGCTTCGGTGACCTGATGGCGTTCGACTCCCCACGGGACGAGACGAAGACGCGCGACGTCGATCCCGGCGCGCTCGGCATCGAGCATCGTCGCCGTCGACGGACAGAGGACCAGATCGGCGCGTCGCCTGATCTCGGCGAGGCTCCGCTCGAAGACACGCACACCGTGGCGGGTGAACTGATCGGGTCGATGACGCCAGGCCACGTCGTGCAAGGTGGCCACGAGGGGTGCTCGGCTGGGTGGCGGGATGAGACCCGTGCAGTGGACGAGGTCGACCGGTCCGGTGGCCCGTTCGATCGGCGGCCAGCCGAGACGCAACCAGAGTTCGTAGAGCATTGCGCCGCGATACGGGAGCTGATGCACCGGCACGGTGGGAGTGAAGGCCGGATGCGGCGGGCGACGATGTCGTCCGGCCACTCCCAACAACTCGACACCCGGCACGTCGACCAGGGCCACGGCCGAACGCAAGGCCGACGATGCGGTCCCACCCGGCACCTTGTGCCAGCACTGTTCGAGGGTGTACGCCACGCGCACGGGGGCTTGCACACCTCTATCTTGCCCGGTGAGCACCACGGCACGGTGCCAGCGCTCGGTTGGTGGGTTGGTGCTCCGGCCCGCCAGACTCGAAGAATGTCGTCGACTCACTCGATTCTCGCCATTTCCGGAAGCCTTCGCCGCCAGTCCTCGAACACGGGTCTCGTTCGCATGGCTCAACGTCTGGCCCCAGACAGTGTGACTTTTCGGTTCTGGGAGCAATTGGGTGAACTCCCCTACTACAACAAAGATCTCGAATCGGATCCGCCGTCGATCGTCGTCGAGTGGCGCGACGCAGTGTCGTCAGCCGACGCGATCTTCATCGCTGCTCCCGAATACAACTTCGGGCCGACCGGGGTCCTGAAGAACGCCATCGACTGGGTGACGAGGCCACTCGGTCAGCACGCGCTACGCGGCAAGACGATCAGCATCGTGAGCAGTGCCGGCAGCACCGGTGGCGCGCACATGATCGAGCAGCTCTCGGGGATCCTCACTCTCCTCGGCAACACGATGGTGAACGAACCAGTGGTGCAGATCGCCAAGGGAGCCGAGCACATCAGTGCCGACGGCACCACCACCGACCCCGAGATCGAGGAACTGATCCGTCAGCGACTGGAAAACCTCTCTGGCGAGTGATCACCACGTCAGCTGAACGACTGGTCGCTCACGGCGAGCGAGGTCTTCGGCCGCGACGGTGCAGTCCAGAGCGCTTCACCTCGCACATCACTGCTCGACCACGATGGGTCCACACCACTTCGAAGAACGAAGCCAGCGGGTCCGTCGATCTCCCACAACACGGCTGGACGCTCACCGTGCCAACGAACGGCGAACGACACGGTGTGCCGGTCACCGACGGCGATCCCGTGCGCCTCGCACGACACGCCGAGCCAATCGTTGGGCATTCCGTCGGGCAGCAACGTGACCGTGTCGCGCGCCGTGAGGCGAGCCAAGCGGTCGTGCACGAGCGCCGGCAGCACGTGACGCGACACGGCCAGCGACGTCACCGGTTCGACGTCTCCCCATGCCGCGCACATATCGTCGGCACGACAGCCGCGAACGCGCGCCACGGCGGCCACCAGATCGGCCCGCGCTCGCTCGTCGTCTCCGAACAGTCGGCTAGCAGCCGTCACGGCGAGTCGCGCCGTCGTGTGATCGAGTCGGCCCCGACGCATGTCGTCGAGCATCTCTTCGATTCGTCCGACGACGAACACCGGATCGGCCACCTCCACATTGGCTCGAACTCGCTCGTCGAGATCGAGCAGACGTTCGGCAGCCGACTCGGCATGGTCACCGAGCAGGATCGCCTGGCATCGCGCCGAGGTGACACGTTCGCCGAGCGGAACACCGTCGAGCAGATCGGGAACGACGAGACGCCCGCCTCGATCGACCACCGCCGACCAGCCACGCATCACCGATTCCACGTCGGGAAGTTCCGCCGGTAGCGAATCGACACGTCCGTCGTGGCGCAACACGACTCGAGCGCTCGATCGATGGCCGATCGGAACCACGAGCGGTCGATTCGGTAGATCGAGACCGGGTGCAGGCCATTCCTCCGAGGACGTCGTCGGACGGAAAGTGATGAGATCGGTACGAGTGAGCGCAACGGCGACGGGAAGCGCCGATTCGTTCGACACGTCGATGACGGTCGCCCCCACGTCTCCGACCGTCGTGCTCCAGACCGTCTGCACCACATCACCTCGAGGCACTCGCATTCGAGTCTCGATCACCGGCACACCATCGACGAGACGTTGGCGCACGGCCGCCTCGCGGTCGGGGTGATGCCAACGATCATCAGCGGCCACGAACCAGCGCAGTGGCGACGATCCGTCCTTCGGATGAACGTCGCCCCACGGCCTGACCACGGCTCGCCACGGCGAGCCGAGCACGCCCGTCGCCGCACCCGCAACGACGGGTGGATCGACGTTCGCAGCGCTTCGTCGCCACCACCTAGCCAAGTTCACTCCGCCGTCGACGTTGCATGAGGGCCGCCATGGCATCACTCGCCGCTCGGCCCTGATGACACACCGCGACCACCTGCTCGGTGATCGGCATCTCGACGTCGTGGCGACGGGCCAAGTCGAGAACTGACGGCGAGCTCTTCACACCCTCGGCGACCATCGTCATCGACTCCATGATGGCATCGATGGATTCACCACGACCAAGGCGCAGACCCACCTGATTGTTGCGGCTCTGCGTCGACGAACACGTGGCGATCAGGTCGCCCATTCCGGCCAACCCGGCGAACGTGAGACCCTCACCTCCCATCGCCATACCGAGTCGAGTCATCTCGGCCAGTCCTCGCGTGATGATGCTGGCGCGAGTGTTGTCGCCGAATCCCATGCCAGCGGCCATTCCCGAGGCGATGGCGATCACGTTCTTGGCGACTCCGGCGATCTCGCTGCCGACGACGTCGGGGTTCGTGTACACGCGCAGAGTCGGTCGCGAAAAGACTCGCTGCAACTCGTGCGCGATCGTGGTGTCGTCGATGGCGACCACTGCTGCTGCCGGTTGGCCGGCCATGATCTCCTTGGCGAGATTCGGTCCGGTCAGAACAGCGACCGGATGACCCGGCATCTCGTCCGCCACGACTTCGCTCATTCGTTTCAACGAACTGCGCTCGAGGCCCTTGGCCAGACTCACGACCGGCACCCATGGCCGAACGTATCGGGCCACCTCGATCACGACGTCGCGAAATCCGTGAGATGGAACACCCATGACCACGACATCGGCCGAAGCCACTGCGTCGGCCATCGACGCCGTGAACTCGAGATCCTGGGGAAGCGGCGCATCGGGCAAGTAGCGATCGTTGCGTCGAGTCGTCGCCATGACGTCGACCAGTTCGCGATTTCTGGCCCACAACACCGTCGGAGCGTTCGGTGCCACGATCGACGCCACCGTCGTTCCCCACGACCCGGCACCGATCACCGCCACCCTCATCGAACGACCGTTCGTCATCTCGTTCACCCCCACTCCGAGCGTAACGGCGCGAGGCTCACTCGTAGGCTCGATGCGTGGACCTCGCCCTCGTCGTTCCCGTGCGCTCCTTCGACCTGGGCAAATCACGTCTGTCCGAGTCGCTGTCTCCCGATCAGCGAGAACGACTGGCTCGTGCGATGGCCGAGGTCGTCGTCGACGCCCGTCACGAGGTGCGAACTTTCGTGGTCTGCGACGACGAGCGCATCGCCGACTGGGCGAATGAGCGAGGCGCCACACCCATCCGAGTGTCGGCGGTCGGCCTGAACGCGTCACTCACCGAAGCACTGCCGACAATCGTCCGGAGTGGTATCTCACACGTCGCCGTCTGCCATGCCGATCTCCCACTCGCCACCGATCTCGGCTCGATCCTCACCTCGGCCATCCGCAATGCGCCCGAGGATTCCGTCCTCCTCGCTCCCGATCGCCACCAGGACGGGACCAACGTGGCCGTCATTCCCCGTCGACATCTCTCGCGTTGGCAGTTTTGCTACGGGTCGGACTCGTTCACCGCCCACAGCGATCTGACCGAAACGATCGGCGTTCCGCTCACCGTCGTCACCGACGACCGTCTCGCCACCGACGTCGACACGGTCGACGACCTGACTCTGGTGAGAGACTTCGTAGCGACCCACTTGCCCGAATGGACCGCACCATGACCGACGCCAACGAACCCGGCCAGCCGTCGATCCCCGTTTCGACCGCCGGCCCCACCATCTCGAGCGTCGATCTGGCGACACCGTCGGTCGCGCTGGCGATCGGAGCTCACCCCGACGACATCGAGTTCGGGTGTGGAGGAACTCTGGCCAAGTGGGCCGCGGCCGGATGCACGATTCATCACCTCGTTCTCACCGACGGTTCGAAAGGCACGTGGGACGTCGACGCCGACACCCGAGCCCTCGTCGTGCGACGACAGCTCGAGCAGCGAGAGGCAGCACGCCGTCTGGGTTCGACGGGCGAGGTCGTCTTCCTCGAGCAGATCGACGGTGAACTCGCCGAATCGCCGGCCCTCGTGAGCGAGATCGCCCGTCACATTCGGCGGCTCCGACCGAATGTCGTCCTCGGACACGATCCGTGGAAGCGCTACCGGCTCCATCCCGACCATCGCCATGCCGGCTTCCTCACCTGTGACGCGATCGTCGTCGCCCGCGATCCTCACTTCTGCCCCGAACACGGCATCGCCCACCACCGTCCCGATGCCCTTCTGCTCTGGGAAGCCGACGAACCCGACCATGCCGAAGACGTCTCTCGGTCGGTCGACGCGAAGATCGACGCCTTGCTGGCCCACGGGTCTCAGTTCGAGAGCACCATGAAGGCCACCGACGCCGACGCGCTGGCCGCCTTCGAGCGTCGAATCCGCCGACGGTTGGCCGAACTCGGGAACGACATCGGTCGCGCGGCCGCCGAGATCTTCAAGAAGATCGACAACCTCTAGCGAAGGCGAGGCGCGCGCCCGGAACCGGCCGGTCCGGCGAAGGCTTGGGCGATCTCCATCCACTCACCCGCCGCCTCACCGAGAACGGTGAGCGACGTCTCGGACATGTGTCGACGCTGCACCACCAACAGGCAGAAGTCGAGAGCCGATCCACTCACCGATCCGCCCTCGGCGTCTCGTTCACCCCACACCCATCGCTCTCCGTCGGGTGCGCTCAATTCGACGCGGATCGGACGTCGGTCGGCCTCGCGCCCGTTGACCATGAGGCTGTACGGCCGGGCCGACACCCCGATATGGGAGACGTGACGCAATCGGGACGACGCGACGATCGGTCGTCCGAGGGCGTCGGCGACGTCACATCCATGCGCCCACGTTTCCATGAGACGCGCCGTCAGGAACGACGTGACCGACATCGATGGTCCGTACCACGGAACCCTGATCGTCTCGTCCACCTGCCGGGCGGCTTCACCGAGTCGGGCTCGATTGGTGTTCCACTCACCCACGAGTTCGTCGGCTGACACGAGTCGACCGAGTTCGATCGACAGATCACGTGGCGCCGCGGCGATCAGACGCTCTCGATCGGCTGTGAAGTTCTCGGGATCGACGAGGGCGAGGGTGGCCCGATGATCGAAGAACGCCAAGTGACTGATCTGATCAGCGATCGACCACTCGGGCGATGGTGTCGCCCGACGCCAATCAGAGGGGGTGAGATCACCCACCATCTCGGCCAGGACGGCGTGCTCATCGGCCAGGTCGGCACAGATCTCGGCACGGCTCGGACGGCTCACGTCAGGCAGTGTCGTCGGTTCCACGGCGAAAGGGAAATCGAGCCGGAAAATGAAATCGAGCGGGGTTTCCCCCGCTCGATCCGTTCCGTACCCGTGGTGGGTGACGAATTACTTCTTGGCTGTACGACGCTTGCGGCGCGC
>LFFH01000049.1 GCA_001510455.1 Actinobacteria bacterium casp-actino8 | reverse complement strand
AAGCGTCCACGGGGATCGTCTCCCAGAAGGGGACGCTCATGTCGGCCTCTTTCGACGCGATCCACGAGAGTGTCGACATCTGCTCGCAGCCACACCACGACATGGTCGGCGAGTCGCTGACGGGTTGTCGACCGAAGCACGCTGCCACCACCGGTCGCCACCACACTCTCGGAGCGACTGGCGAGAACCTCTTCCAGAACGTCCTCTTCGAGTGAACGAAAGCTCTCTTCGCCCGAGGTGCGAAAGAGTTCGGCGATCGAACGACGAGCCTTTCGCTCGATTTCCGAGTCGGTGTCGACGAAGGGCCGCCCGATGGCCTCGGCCAAATGACGTCCGACCGACGACTTGCCGCTCCCCATCAGTCCGACCAGAACGACGTGGCGAGGAGACATGTCACTCGGGACGCGCGGCTTCAGCGTTACGGACGAATTCGGTGAGGGAGTCGCCTCCGAACTTGCGTTGTGCCTCGGCCGCCAGAACGAGGGCCACCATCGTCTCGGCGACCACGCCCATGGCGGGCACAGCTGTCACGTCGGTACGTTCCTTGAACGACACCGTTGACTCCTTCGTGACGACGTCGACCGTCGGAAGGGTTGGCCGATTCAACGTGGCGAGAGGCTTCATGGCGGCTCGTACGGTGAGAAGTTCACCCGTCGTCATGCCACCCTCGGTACCACCGGCCAGGGAACCCTCACGAAGGTAGCGGCGCGACGTTTCGTCCCAGCGAATCGGATCGTGAGCTACGGACCCCCGACGCCCGGCGACCTCGAACGCCGCTCCGATCTCGACCCCCTTCACGGCCTGAATGCTCAGGACCGCCTGGGCCAGAAGGCCGTCGATCTTGCGGTCCCAGTGAACATGGCTGCCCAGCCCGATCGGAACTCCGTAGGCGAGAACTTCGACGACGCCGCCGAGCGAGTCTCCGTCCTTGGCCGCCGCCTCGATGTCGGCGACCATCCGCGCCTCGGCGTCTGGATCGAAACAACGAACCGACGATGCATCGACGGCGGCCAGGTCGTTGGGCAATGGTCGACGGCCGTCACTGACCGCTGAGCCCATCTGAACCACGTGCGAGAGAATCTCGGTCCCGAGGTGGGACAGTAAAGCCTTGGCCAGGGCGCCGGCCGCCACCCGAGCTGCGGTCTCACGGGCGCTCGCCCGCTCGAGGACGTCTCGGGCATCGGAGAATCCGTACTTCTGCATACCGACGAGATCGGCATGCCCGGGTCGAACCGATGTCAGAGGCTTTTCGGTGGCACCCGGAGCCGGATCCATCTCCTTGTGCCACTTGTCGGAGCGATACCACTCGGTGTTCTTGATCTCGATCGCCACCGGAGAGCCCAAGGTTCGCCCGTGTCGCACTCCTCCGACGAGGGTGACCTCGTCGACTTCGAAGCGCTGTCGCGGGCCGCGTCCATAGCCGAGGCGTCGACGAGACAATTCGGCTTGGATGTCGTCCACCGTGATCGGGAGGCCGGCCGGAAGACCTTCGACCACGACGACCAATGCCCGTCCGTGGGATTCACCAGCCGTCAAGTAGCGCAACATCGGGGTCAGGCTACCGGCGCTCGGCCAACGCCTGGAGGGCCGCGTCCTTCATCACGGAGGGATCGGGACGTTGTCCGAGCCAGATCTGCTGTTGTCGAACCGCCTGGTGGATCAGCATGCCCAGTCCGCCGACGGTCGGACATCCGCGAGCCCGGGCTGCCTTCAACAACGTCGTTTCGATCGGGTGATACACGAGATCCACAACGGTCGTCGTCGGCGGGAGAACCGCCGTGTCGAGAGGAGACGAGTCGTCGTCACCCATGCCCACACTGGTGCAATTGATGACGACGTCGACCTCGGACGCCGTCGAATCCCGCTCAGTCCAAGGAACGGAGCGTCCGGACGGTTCGATCGCCGAGAGATCGAGCGGGTCGATCCCTGAACGATTGGTCACGACGATGCGCTCGGCTCCGGCTCGGCGAATGGCGTCGACCACCGAACGGGCCGCTCCTCCCCAGCCGAGCACGAGAGCGGACGAGCCACGGATCCTGCACCCCTCCTCCATCAGAGAATCGACGAGACCGTCACCGTCGGTGCTGTGACCGACGAGGCGACCGTCGATCGCAGAAACCGTGTTGACACTACGAAGGACCCGAGCGGCCGGGCTGACGTCGTCCATCGCTACGTACGTGGCCGTTTTCAATGGCATGGTCACACTCGCGCCGGCGATGACCTCGGCCCGGCACAGAGCGAGAACGTTCGTGAGCTGCTCGAGGGGGGTCGGAAGCGCGACGTACGTCCAGTCGACCCCGAGGGACTCGAAGCCAGCGTTGTGAATCACCGGTGACAGGCTGTGTCGAACCGGATGTCCGAGAACGGCGGCCACCTTGGTGTGTCCGCTCACTCGCCGCCTCACAGGATGCCCGCTTCGAGAGAGCGACGCACGTTCGCCTCGTGCTGCTCGAGCGTGGCGGCGAACACATGGTTGCCGTCGAGGTCGTCGAGCACGTAGTAGAGGTAAGCACAAGGCGCCCCGGTGGGAAGTTCACGACACAACGGATCTCCCGACGCCGGATTAGGAGCGGGCGCGAGGGCCGCGGCAATGGACGCGCGTCCCGGGCTGGCGATGGGTGTCGGGGGCAGACCGCCGTAGAGGTACGTGTTGTAGGGCGAGTCGAGGGCTTTGAGGCGATCGAAGGAGGTGTTCGGCTCCTGACCGTAGAAGAGGGTCGCGTCGATCTCGAGTTTCATTCCCATGGCCAGACGGTTATAGATCACGCGAGATATGAGTGCACGGTCCTTTTCGGTCTTGGCCTCTCGTTCGATCATCGACGCGATGATCAACACGCGATAGGGATCGAGCCCCACCGTCACCGCTGCGTCGTCGAGACCTTCTTGTCGACCGACACGTTCCATGAGCCTGACCATCCGTTGCACGACCTGAGCAGGCGTCTCGTCTCCAGCGATCGAGAAGGTGTCCGGAAAGAGCAATCCTTCGAGATTCGATCGATCGGGAGCGTAGGAACTCACGATCGCCGGCTCGCCGCCGTTCGTTGCTCGTTCGACGAACCCTTCGGCATCGAAACCAGGGATCTCCTCGGCCAGACGGGCGCCGATCTGGACGACCGTGAAACCCTCCGGGATCGTCACCCTCCAGAAGGTCTCGTTCGGAGGAGTTCGGAGAACACGTAGGAGGTTCCCCATGTGATCGAGGGGACGAAGCGTGTACAACCCGGCAACGACGTCGAGGCCTCCCTCACGGCTCGCGTAACGAACGAAAGTGTCGTCGTCGACGACGAACCCTTCGGCGAGGAGGCGCGCGCCCACACTTCGTAGATCATCGCCATCGACGACTTCGAAGATCTCGCTCGCTGACGGATCACCGGGCGGATTGATGCGCTGCAGTTCCCTCCAGGTGACCGTTCCGTAGACGATGACCGAGACGAGAACCACGATCGACACGACTGACGCGCCGATCCCCAGCCAGCGGCGAAGACGAGTTCCGACCGCGATCTGTTGACGGAACAAGGAGTGGGGATCGTTCGAGTCGCTCCCGGACTCGTGTCGAGATCGACGGCTCGTCATGGTGACGACTTCCTTCGGTCGAGCCAGTTCTGAAGGAGGACTGCGGCCGCCACCTTGTCCACGTATTGACGACGACGTGACGCCGAAATATCCGCTTCCTTCAATGCGCGGTCAGCCGTGACCGTGGTCATTCTCTCGTCGAAGAGTTCGACCGGTCGACCGCAGGCACGTTCGATCTGAGCGGCTTCCTCCTCGACCGCCTTGGCCGCCGGTCCGGACTTGCCAGCCATCGTGATCGGATGCCCGACGACGATCAATTCGACTTCTTCTTCCTCAGCCAACGAACGAATACGACGATGATCCTCGGCACGCGATCTCGACCGAGCCAACACCGTCAGAGGAGAAGCGATGGTCTCCGATGAATCGGACACTGCCACGCCGATTCGGCGAGAACCGAGGTCGAGGGCCAGGATTCGCACGACTCCATTCTTCCGGTTCGGTGCCACCGAAGAGTGTCACCGAACCGATCCTCAGTCCGTTTCGAAGAGGATCGATCTCACGTGGTCGAGGGCCTCGTCCAACTTTTCGGGCAGTTTCCCACCCGCAGTGGCGATGTCTCCCTTGCCTCCACCACCGCCTCCGACGATCTTTGCGGCCGGCGAGATCACGGGACCAGCCGAGCCTCCCGCCTCGACGGCCGCCACGAGTGACACCCCTCCGGATGGTGTCACCCCTCCGAGGACGACACGCAGCACCGAGGTTCGCTGACGAACGGCCAGAGCCAGATCTCGAAGATCGTTCGGTTCGACGTCGTCGATTCGCTGCACGACCACGCCATCGATGGCGGTTTGAGCGATCTCGTCGGCGCGGGCCGTGACCATCAGGGAACGAAGTCGTTTGATCTCGTCGTTGGCGGCCTTCAATTCGTCGAGGCGACGATTGACGCCACTCAGAACCTCGTCATCCGCCGATCCGACGAGGTCTCCGATGTCGTGGAGGATGGCAGTCCGCGTTCGCAAGAGATCGAGTGACCGCTCGCCGGCAACCGCCTCGATGCGACGAAGATTCGCACCGATGGAACCTTCGGAGACGATCGTGATCAAACCGATGTCACCGGTGGCCGACACGTGGGTTCCCCCACAGAGTTCGAACGAATTCCCGGCCTTCAGAACACGAACCATGTCGCCGTACTTGTCACCGAAGAAGGCGATGGCACCATCGGCGAGAGCGTCGTCTTTCGACGTCTCGTAGGCCGAAACGTCGGAGTTGCCGAGGGTCTCGGCATTGGCCAGGCGTTCGACGCGGTCGATTTCGTCGTCGGTGAGTCCCGAGTAATGGCTGAAGTCGAACCGAAGACGCGTGTCGTCGACCAATGAACCGGCCTGTTTGACATGCTCCCCGAGAACCTCTCTCAGGGCCCAGTGCAGGATGTGAGTCGCGGTGTGATGACGACGAATTCTCCCCCGTCGAACGACATCGATCGAGGCCTCGACCGAGTCGCCGATGTTCGGCACGGTGGAGCCGACTCGACAGCGATGACGTCGTAGACCCGGAATGGCGAAGGTCGTGTCGACCACGGCCCAGGTACCCGTCGGGCCAATCAACGTTCCGGTGTCTCCCACCTGACCACCGCTCTCGGCGTAGAAAGGGGTGCGGTCGAGGAAGATGTCGATCGCATCATCGGTCTCGACGACCCCGATCACGGTCGCTGCACACGTTTCGAGCTCGTATCCGACGAATTCGGTCGGTCCGTGTCGCTCCGAGATCGACCGGTACTGATCGAGTATCTCGTCATCGGTTCGCTCGGTCCGTCGAGCTGCCTTCGCCCGGCTTCTCTGGGCTTCCATCTCGACGTCGAAGCCGTCACGATCGACACCGAAGCCCTTCTCGGCCACGATCTCCTCGGTGACTTCGAGCGGAAAACCATACGTGTCGTGCAACAAGAAGGCGGTCGAACCGGAGAGGGTTCGGGCGTCTCCGAGTCTTTCGATCTCACTGTCGAGGATTCCGACCCCGGTCTTCAACGTCTGACGGAAGCGCTCTTCTTCGCGCGACAGGACATCGAGAACGAAGTCCTTCTGGGAAGCAGCGGATGGATAGGCCACCCGGAGACTCTCGATGGCGGTATCGGCGAGTTCGGACATGATCCCTCGTTCGGTACCGAGCAAATAGGCATGACGTACGGCTCGACGAATGATTCGTCGCAACACGTACCCTCGCCCGTCGTTGGACGGAAAGACTCCATCGGCCACGAGCATCGCGCTGCTACGGGCGTGTTCGGCCAGGACTCGAAGGCTGAAGCTGTTTCGATCGTCGTAGTCGCCGATTCGATAGGACGCGCCCGTCAGCGACTGGGCCTTTTCGATCATGGGAAGGAGGGCGTCGATCTCCCAGACCGAGTCGACGCCTTGGATCAGGGCGAGGATTCTTTCGAGTCCGGCACCGGTATCGATCGAGGGTTTGGGCAACGGGGTCCGCGAACCGTCAGAAGCCTGGTTGTACTGCATGAACACGAGGTTCCAGAACTCCATGAAGCGATCCCCGTGCGGATCGTTGAGGGGGCCACCGTCGGGACCGAAGGTCGGACCGCGGTCGATGTGAAGCTCGGAACACGGACCACACGGACCGGTTTCGCCCATCTGCCAGAAGTTGTCCTTGTCGCCGAGACGCTGAATGCGCGCCATCGGAACACCCACGACCTCGTGCCAGATGGCCTCGGCTTCGTCGTCGGTCTCGTGCACCGTGATCCAGATGCGATCACCGTCGAAACCGAAGACTTCGGTGACCAACTCCCACGACCAGGGAATCGCCGACTCCTTGAAATAGTCGCCGAAGGAAAAATTGCCGAGCATCTCGAAGAACACCAGGTGTCTCTTCGTTCGACCGACGTCGTCGAGATCGTTGTGCTTACCGCCGGCGCGTGCGCATTTCTGGACCGTGGCAGCTCTCTTGTACGGCGGAAATTCATCACCGACGAAGAAGGGCTTGAACGGAACCATCCCGGCCACGGTGAAGAGCACCGTCGGGTCATGGGGAATGAGACTCGCCGACTCGACGATCGAGTGCTCGCGCTCGGCGAAAAAGGACGTGAACGCGTCCCGAAGTTCTTGAGCAGTCGAAGGCGGACGACGGACCATCGTCGTGAGGTTACCTTCCAGGTCCTAGGCTGATCGTGTGAGCTCGTCCCCGAAAACATCCGGTCGACAGATCGATCTTCACGAGATGATCGCCTTCGAGGATCCGAAGGAGATGCGGACGTGGATTTTCGACGCCACGTTCCTGCGCTCGTCGTGGAAGTGCATCTTCGGCGATGGCTGCCAAGGGGTTCTCGAGGAACCGGCCGAACATCTGAATCAGGGCTGTTGCTCGTTCGGAGCGCACTTCGTCGATGACGACGACGTGGCCGTCGTGGTCAAATCCGCTGTCCGCCTGACCGAGAAGAACTGGCAGCTGAAGCCGAATGCCGACAAGAAGGGGTTCTTGAAAGGAACCAAGAAGGGTGAAACGAAGACTCGAGTCGTCGACGGTGCATGCATCTTTCTCAACCGACCCGGCTTCGAAGGAGGAGCAGGGTGTGCTCTGCACATCGCGGCGGTCGAAGCCGGAGAACGCCCCCTCGATTGGAAACCGAACGTGTGTTGGCAGCTGCCGATCCATCTCGAGCACTCCGAGGACGACACTGGCTACGTCACGACGATCGTTCGAGAGTGGAAACGACGCGATTGGGGTGTCTCGGGCGACGAATTTCACTGGTGGTGCACCGATAGTTCCGATGCCTTCGTCGGACGTGAACCCGTCTACAAATACCTGAAGGACGAATTGGTCGAAACGGTCGGAGCCGAGGTCTACGACCAGCTCGTCGAGATGCTCGAGCGTCCATCCAACTTTCCGGTCCCGCACGAAGCAGACCCACAGCCGGTACGCCTCCGCTCTCGTCGCTAGACAGCGGCCGCCTTCTTGAAGGCCCGTCGACGATCTTCGAGTCCGAGATGCCGCTTGCGGATCCGAATCGAGGTCGGAGTCACCTCCACCAACTCGTCGTCGGCGATCCATTCGATGGCACTTTCCAGCGTGTGAAGTCGAGCCGCCGCCAGTTTGACGCCGTCGTCGTGACTGTGGGTGCGGATGTTCGTCTTCTCCTTGGCCCGAACCGCATTCACCACCATTTCGTCGCCACGAGCTGATTCACCGACGACCATTCCCTCGTAGACCTTGTCGCCTGGTTCGACGAAGAGCTCTCCACGTAGCTGCAAGTTGTCGAGTGCGTAGGCCGTCACGGCACCTTCGCGATCGGCGACCATCGCTCCACCACTCCGGTGGGGCAATTCGCCGCACCATGGAGTCCATCCGGCGTGGTGTTGATGAAGCAACGCGGTGCCTCGCGTCGCCGACAACAACAACGATCGGAATCCGATCAAGCCGCGACTCGGGCATTCGAAGGTGACGATCGTTCGTCCCGGGTCCCCGGGGCGCAGATCGGTGACTCGTCCCTTGCGTGGCGCCAGGGCTTGCGTGACGGTTCCGACGTATTCGTCCGGCACGTCGCAGACTCCCCGTTCGAGGGGTTCGAAGGTCTTTCCGTTGACTTCTTTCGTGATGACCTCGGGCCGGCTCACCTGGAGTTCGTATCCTTCGCGGCGCATCGTCTCGATGAGAACCGCCAACTGCAACTCACCTCGTCCGGCGACTTCCATGACCTCTGCGGTGTCGGTCTCCCGAAGACGAATCGACACGTTTCCGAGTACTTCTCGACGCAGGCGATCAAGAAGATGGCGAGAGGTGAGATACTTGCCCTCACGACCAGCGAACGGTGAAGTGTTGACCCCGAACGTCATGGCCAGAACCGGCTCGTCGACCATCAAGCGAGGAAGAGCGAGAGGTTCGTCGGCGGAGGCGATCGTGTCACCGATCTCGACCTCCGGAAAGCCCGACACGACGAAGAGGTCGCCTGCCGACAACTCATCGACGTCGTTGCGTCCGACTCCGGAGAATTCCATGAGCGAGGTCAAACGGCGTTTCAGCGGCGGTTGACCTTCGGCGAACTCCTCCTCGAGGAGAGCAACTGTGTCTCCTTTGCGCAGAACTCCGTTCACCACTCGTCCGATCGCCAGACGACCCAAATAGTCGGATGCGTCGAGATTGGTCACCAGAGCCTGCAGAGGCGCCGATGGACCACCCCCCGGGGCGGGTATGCGCTCCAGAATCGTGTCGAGAAGTGCGGAGAGGTCGTCCTGTTCGCCCGGCATTCCGACACCGCGCACGGCTCGTCCGTCGCGGGCGATGGCCGAGATCACATCGAATTCGATGTGGTGATCCGCGGCGTCGAGATCGATGAAGAGCTGGTACACCTCGTCCAGAACCTCGTCGGGCCGAGCGTCCTGGCGATCGACCTTGTTGATGACCACAATTGCGGGAAGATCGCGTGAGAGAGCCTTCTGCAAGACGTAGCGAGTCTGTGGCAACGGTCCCTCGGCGGCATCGACGAGTAGGACGATGCCGTCGACGAGAGTGAGGGCACGTTCGACCTCGCCGCCGAAGTCGGCGTGGCCCGGAGTGTCGACCAGATTGATCTTGGTGCCCTTCCACGTGACCGAAGCCGCCTTGGCCAGGATCGTGATCCCTCGCTCGCGCTCCTGATCATTGCTGTCCATCACGCGATCGACCACGGCCTGGTGGCTCGCAAAGGTTCCCGTGGCTCGAAGGAGACCGTCGACGAGGGTTGTCTTTCCGTGGTCGACGTGCGCAACGAGAGCGACGTTGCGCAGACTGGGGCCGGTGGTCATCTGAAGCCTGGGATCATGGTGAGTCAGGCCGCGTCGGTCGGATCGTCGTCCGGCTCGTCGCCCAGTTCTTCATCGTCTTCGTCGAACACGACTCCGTACTTCTCGGCCAACGCCGCGTATTCGTCGTCCTGCGACTTGGGCTCCTTGTCGGAACCGAATCCCAGGTCGAACGCGGTGGGTCCGGACTGCTTGAGCTTGCGTGCTTCTTCGAAGCGGCGGTGACGTCCCTTTTTCACGACAGGACTCCGAACGTTCGTCTGGGGGGCATGGACTGGCAAAAGGCCAGGAACATCCTAGGGGTCAATCGCTCTCTTTGCCTGGATACCGGCGATTCAGGGCTGCTCGACGGACACATCGTGAAGAAAAAGGCCCCCTTGGCCGTCGAAGGCCAAAGCGGCCCGACCTGCGACGATGTCCCTCAGCTGATGTCCGACCACGTCCCATCGCCACCCGATCGACAAGCGAGCGGTCTCCTTCTCGCACAGGAAATCCACGATGTCGTGGCGCGTTCCGAGCAGAGCGGGGTCGATCTCCTGACGTCGTGCGACCTCGCTGATCCACGCCGAGACCAAGGTCACAGCGGGCCGTAGGCGACGATCGAGATCATCTCCTTCGGACGTAGCCAACTCGAGAGGATTCTCTCGGCCGCGACGGACGGCTTCCAGAATCTCGTTGGCGAAACCACCGCGCACGTGTCGATCGTCGACTCCTCGAGCCTGCGACAACTCGTCGATCGTCTTCGGGTCGCGCTGAGCGATCCCCTGCAGGGCGAGATCGGCGAGGACTTGGCGAGGAGGGATGTCGGACGCCATCGCTCGTTCTTCTCGCCAGGTCGCCAGAGATGCGAGCACTCCCCTGGTTCGGGGACGCATCGCTCGCACGTCCTTGATGCGAGTCCAGGCGAGTTCCGGATCCGGAGGTCCGACCCGACGTCCGAGCAATTCGGCGAATGCCTCTTCGGCCCAACTGAGTCGTCCCCGCTCGACCAATCGGTTCAGCTGCCGATCTCGGATCTCGAAGAGGTATTCGACGTCACTCGCTGCGTAGGCCTTCTGAGCATCGGTCAGTGGACGACGCAACCAGTCGGTGAGGCGGTCGCCCTTCGGTAACGAGGTCTTGAGCTCGGCATTGACGAGGTTGGCGAGTGACGGACTGGAGGAACCGAGAAATCCAGCGGCGATTTGTGTGTCGTAGATCCTCGGAGGAACGACTCCGACCGCATGGGCCAGGACCTCTAGATCTTGTTGGGCGGCGTGCACGAGGACGACACGAGCGGAGGTCAAGAGGCCACTCAGTGCCCTGACATCGCATCGAAGCGGGTCGACGAGTGCGATCTCGGTCCGATCGTTCTCCCTCCATGCGAACTGCATCAGGGCCAATCTGGGGAAATACGTCCGCTCCCGGTGGAATTCGGTGTCGAGAGCGTACGTGTCGCTGGTTTCGAGACGGGTGATGAGGTCGTGTAGGTCGGCGTCGGTTTCGATCCAAACGTACGAACTGTCGCTCATGATTTCCCGTCCACGGGGTGGCTG
>LFFH01000048.1 GCA_001510455.1 Actinobacteria bacterium casp-actino8 | reverse complement strand
TGGTGGGCGAGGGGGGACTTGAACCCCCACGTCCTTGCGAACACTGGCACCTGAAGCCAGCGCGTCTGCCATTCCGCCACTCGCCCGAGTAACAGGAGTCGCACGCTACCAACCACGTCGCTCGCCCCCACCCTCTCACCTGGTGAAACCTCCCACCTGAGCAGGACCGATACCCTGTCAGGGCGCCGATGGCGCATGAGTGGGGACGGTGATCGAATGGCCAGCGGAATCTTCAAGCGATCGAACCGCACCAACGTCCGTCCCATCGAAATCGGACGTCGTCTCGTGGCCGACATGGACGAAAACCGTTCCGTCGACGGCGACGGGCGTCGTATCGCCCCCAATCACTTCGTCGTCTCCCTCAACCCGAACGACCATCAGGAGCTGTCGTCCTACATCGCAGCCCTCGAGACCGAACTCGTCGAAGCCGCTAAGGAGTACGCCCGAGACGAGGGCTACGTGCTCCGTGGCCCGGTCACCGTCAAGCTGTCCGACGACGACACCGTGAAGACCGGACGTATCCAGATCACGTCGAAGGTGCAAACCAACGATTCACCCGTCGTGTCTGCCTCTCTCGTGATCACCGGGCGTGATCCCCTGCCTCTCACCGACAAAGCGATCACGATCGGCCGCTCTCCCGAATGCGAGATCTCGTTCGACGACGCCAACATCAGCCGCCGTCACGCCGAGATCCGAGTGGTCTTGGGTGCTCACGTGATCTCCGACCTCGGATCGACGAACGGCACCAAGGTGAACGGTGTTCCCGTCACTCTCGAACGCACGCTGCGCGACGGCGACATCATCGCTCTCGGTAGCCACACCATCCGCTTCGAGGCGCGCTGACTCGATGAACGATCTGGTCATCAACGGGCTTCGTCTCGTACTCCTACTCGCCCTCTATCTCTTCTTTGCCCGAGTGGTGTGGGCGGTCTGGACCGAAGTGCGCGTTCCCGCCCTCCCACAGTCCGGAACCCCCTCCCATTCGACCGGTGCCACGTCGCGCATCTCCCGCCGACAGCGAGTGACCGAATTGAAAATTCTCGAGCCGGCTTCACTGAAGGGTTCGCGATTCGAGCTAACTGCCACTCCCATCGTGATCGGACGTTCGCACGACGCCGATCTGTCGTTTCCCGACGACACCTATCTCAGCAGCCGACATGCCGAGGTGTGGTCGGCCGAGGGAATCGCCATGGTTTCCGACCTCGCGTCCACCAACGGAACTCAGGTGAACGACCAACGCATCACGGAAGCCACCGCTCTCGTGCCCGGTGATCGCGTCCGGATGGGACACGTCGTGATCGAGGCGACCCGATGATGCATGCAACAGCGGCCGCGGTCACACACGTAGGTCAGATCCGTGAGGGCAACGAGGACGCCTTCCTCTGTCGAGACGGTCTCTACTTCGTGGCCGACGGTATGGGTGGACACAGTGCCGGCGAGGTGGCGAGTGACATCGCCGTCACCACACTGGCCGACCTGTTGTCGAACGTCGTGCACAACGGTCTCACCGCCGACGATCTCGCCGCTGCCGTCCGACATGCCAACACGGCGATTCTCACCGAAGCCATGCGTGATCGGGCCAAGGCTGGAATGGGCACCACCCTCACCGGACTCGCCGTTGCCGATGCCCAGCGCCGTCGAGCCCTCGTCGCCAACGTCGGTGATTCACGCACCTATCTGTGGCGACACGGAGAGCTCCGTCAGGTCACCAAGGATCATTCACACGTGCAGTCACTCGTCGATCGCGGGGCCATCACCCGTGCCGAAGCGCGAGTCCACTACCAACGCAACATCGTCCTGCGAGCCATGGGAATCGGTCCCGAACTCGAGGTCGACGTTTTCGAACTCGACATCGAAGATGGCGATCGATTCATCGTGTGCAGCGACGGCCTCGTCGACGAAGCCGACGACGATGCCATCGAGATCGCCATCCGAACCTCGTCCGATCCCGACGACCTCGCACGAGCGCTCGTGACTCTGGCCAACGACAACGGTGGTCGCGACAACGTGACCGTGGTGGTCGTCGACTTCAATGACGGTCCGACGGAGACACCTGGCTCTGCCACAACCGACCGTACGACATCCGCTTGCGACGACACCGTTGCGATCGCCGTACCCCGTCGTCCGTCACGACTCCTCGACGTGGCCGCTTACGGCTCTTGGCTCATCGCGACGGCCATCGTTGTCTCCGTGATCGTGAGCGCCCTCACGCAGTGAGTCGCTCCTCCGCGCACGTCGCGTCACGCCGACGCTCACAGGAATTGTGGTCGGTGATACTGGCCGGCCTGGTCACCGCTGGCGCCTACACCCTCGCCTCACTCGGTCAGAACTCAGTCATTCCGTCCCGCATCCTGCCGTTTCTCGGTCTGATGCTGCTTCTTCTCGTTTCGGCCCACGTCGCCGTGCGCTGGCTCGCTTCCGGTGCCGACTCCACGCTCCTCCCGGTGGCTGCGCTCTTGAACGGCCTCGGCTACGTGATGATCGCGCGATTGTCGGAACGTTTGGCCGGCCTGCAGACGACATGGACCCTCATCGGTATCGGTGTCTTCATCGCCGTGCTGCTGTTCGTCGAGCGCATCAACGATCTCGCTCGTTACACGTGGCACTTCTTCGCTGTCGGTGCCGGACTCCTCCTCCTTCCCCTGGTTCCCGGACTCGGCTTCTCGTCGGGTGGGGCGCGGATCTGGGTGAACATCGGACCGATCAACTTTCAGCCCGGCGAGTTCGCCAAGTTGGCACTCGCTCTCTTCTTCGCCGGCTATCTCGCCGAGCGAGGGCGCCTCATCTCCACGAGCACTCGTCGCCTCGGACCGATCACCCTTCCCGAGTCGCGGGACCTCCTCCCACTCATTGCGGCGTGGGGATTCTCGGTCGTGATCATGGTGGGTCAAAAGGACCTCGGCTCGAGTCTGTTGTTCTTCACCCTCTTCGTCGTCATGGTGTGGGTCGCCACCGAGAAGACGAGTTACCTCGTGATCGGGCTCGGCCTCTTCGCCATTGCCTGCATCGTGGCCTACAACCTCTTCGATCACGTGCAGACACGTGTGGCCGTGTGGCTCGACCCATGGAGTCGCTACGAGGGCAAGGGCTACCAGATCGCTCAAGCGATGTTCGCCCTCGGTAACGGAGGTGTCACCGGAACCGGACTCGGGCGCGGTCTGCCACAACGTATTCCCGAGGCCAAGAACGACTTCATCTTCGCGGCCATCGGAGAAGAGATGGGTCTACTCGGTGCAACCATCGTGCTGCTGTCGTTCGTGGTGATCATCGGGGCTGGCCTGCGGATCGCTCTGCGAACCCAACGACCTTTCGAAAAGCTTCTGGCCACCGGCCTCACCACCATCATCGGTGTTCAGGCCTTCATCATCATCGGTGGAGTCATCCGCGTCGTGCCCCTCACGGGGATCACGCTGCCGTTCGTCAGTTACGGCGGATCGAGTCTCGTGGCCAACTACGCCTTGCTCGCACTCCTCATTCGGCTCAGCGACATATCGGCCCGGCGACTCGGAGAAGTGCCCGACTCGCCGATGCTCAGCGAACGATGGGCCGCCCGTCGAGCTCGTCTTCGAACCGACGACGACACCTCGGAGGTGAGCGACGCATGAATCAACGCATCCGTCGTCTCGCACTCGCACTGCTCGTTCTCTACGTCGTGCTCTTCGTCCAGCTCAACATCATCCAAGTTGGTCGCAAGGCCTCGCTCGATGCCGATGTTCGCAACACTCGCCAGACCGTTCGCGACTTCGACGAACCACGCGGTCCGATTCTCTCCGCCGATGGTGTCGTGCTCGCCGAGAGTGTTCGAACCGAACCCGGGGGGACCTTCTCGTGGCAACGCACTTACCCCGAGGGTGATCTGTTCGCTCATCTCACCGGCTACTTCACACTCGCGTACGGAGCCACCCAGGTCGAACGCGTGATGAACGACGTGCTGTCCGGTAACACTCCCGAACAACAACTGTCGGGTGTCTGGTCGATCTTCGACACCGACGACAATTCGGGTTCGGTCACACTCACCGTCGACTCGTCGATTCAACAAGCCGCCAAGGATGCGCTGGGTGAGCGCGAGGGTTCGGTCGTCGTTCTCGACGTGCAGACAGGGGCCGTGAAGGCCATGTGGAGTTGGCCGTCCTTCGACCCCAACTCCATCGCCGATCACGACAGCGCCGAAGCCGGGGTCTGGCTCCAATTCCTCGACCTCTTGCCGTCGAAGCCCCTACTCGCCAACGCCTATCAGGAGCGCTACATGCCGGGCTCCACCTTCAAGGTGATCACCACGGCGGCGGCTCTCGAATCCGGTGATGTCACGCTCGACACGGTCTTCGCCGAGGAGTCGCAATTCGTGCCTCCGCAAACCGACGATCCGATCGAGAACTACAACGGACGCTCGTGCGGTGGTGATCTCACCGAGGTGTTCCGTCGCTCGTGCAACACGCCTTTCGCACGTCTGTCTATCGAACTCGGCCCGTCCGACATGGTCGAAGCAGCCACGAGATTCGGAATCGGCGAGAAAGTGCCGCTCGATCTGCCGAGTCCTGCGGCCAGCAACTTCGGCGACGTCGACTACTTCGTCGACAACCTCCCACTCCTCGCCATCGGAGGATTCGGACAGGGCAACACGCAGATGGTCCCGCTTCACATGGCTGCCATCGCAGCCGCCATCGGGAACCGCGGCACGATGATGGCGCCGTTCGCCATCGACTCGACACGCGATCATGACGGCAAGGTTCTCGACCGGACCGAGCCGGTGATGTGGAGACAGGTGATGAGTCCGGGCGTGGCATCGACGATGGTCGATCTCATGAAAGAAGTGGTTCGTTCGGGCACCGCATCGTGTTGTCTGAAACTTGCGGACGGAGTCGTCGGCGCCGCCAAGACGGGCACCGCCCAGTTGAACGGTCCTGGTGAACCCGAACGTTCGCACGCCTGGATGATCGGCTTCGCTCCTGCTGACGCCCCTCGTTACGCGTTCGCCGTGGTCCTGAAGGGCACGAATGCCGAAATTTCCGCCGGGACCGGCGGAACTCTTGCTGGTCCCGTGGCGTCCAAGGTGATGAACGCTGCCCTCAGGGGCCGATAGCCCAGCGGTAGCCTTGTCACACTCTTATGTCCGACCACGGAAACGTCATTCTCAACGACCGTTACGAGATGCAACAGCGCATCGGTCGGGGCGGGATGGCCGACGTGTATCTCGCACGCGACGTCCTTCTCGACCGGCTGGTGGCCATCAAGGTCCTGTTCCCCGAGTACGCCACCGATCCGGCGTTCGTCGAGCGTTTTCGTCGTGAGGCCCAATCGGCCGCCAATCTCAATCATCCCAACATCGTCAGCGTCTACGACTGGGGCCGAAGCAACAACACCTACTTCATGGCCATGGAGTACGTGCCGGGGCGCACCCTCGCCGACGCCCTGAGCGACGTCGGGGCGATCTCGGCTTCCAAAGCCGCCGAAGTGGGCATCGAGGTGGCGGCAGCTCTGTCGTTCGCCCACCGCAACAACGTGGTGCACCGAGACATCAAGCCCGGCAACATCCTCATCGGAAGCAATGGACAGCTGAAGGTGGCCGACTTCGGAATCGCTCGTGCCCTCGGCAGTGCCGCCGACAGTGGTCTCACGGCGCACGGCGCGGTCATGGGAACGGCCGCTTACTTCTCACCCGAACAAGCACAAGGCGGACAACCCGATCCACGTAGCGATCTGTACTCGCTCGGCATCGTTCTCTACGAGATGGTGGCCGGACAGATTCCGTTCACCGGCGACACACCGGTGTCGATCGCCTACAAGCAGGTTCACGAAGCCCCGACACCACTCAACGAATTGGCTCCTGATGTGCCGCGGGCTTTCGAGGCCATCGTCGCTCGCCTGCTCGCCAAGGATCCGGCTCGGCGCTATCCGACCGCCGAGGCAGTCCGCGACGACCTTCGCCGCTTCCGCGACGGTCTCCCCGTCCAAGCCCTCGCCGCGATTCTGAACAAGCGCGAGCCCGACGACGGCCTCGCACCCACGGTCGTGACCCCGACGGTGCTTCCCCCTCCCACGCTCGCCGACACCGCCGAACGCCCGGCCACTCAGCGAACTGTGGTCATGATCAGTGAGCAGGCCGAAAGTCGCGACACGACCGGATCGATCACACCCCCCGATGACCTTGGCAAGAAACGTCGCAACATCGTGATCGGTTCGATCGCTGCTGCTCTTTTGGTCGTTGCTGCACTCGTCATCGGACTACTCGCCCTCTCCGGTGACGATGCCCCGGTTGCCACCTTCGAAGCCCCGAACGTCACCGGTGTCCAACTCGAGTTCGCCGTCGCCGCACTCGAAGCACTCGATCTCGAGGTCGTCACCGTCGCCGAAGAGAACAGCAGCGTCGATCCGAATGTCGTGTGGTCGCAGGATCCTCCACCGGGACAACTCGTCGAACCCGGTGACACCGTCCGCATCGTGTACAACCCGTCGAACACACCGATTCCTGTGCCTGATCTTCGCGGGCAGACGGTCGAACAGGCACGCACTGCGTTGCTCAACCTCGGTCTCACCATCGGCAACATCACATTCGTCGATGATCCACTCGTGGCCGTCGACATCATCATCTCGACCCAGCCGGCCGTCGGCGAATCGGTACTCGGTGGCGCCACGATCGATCTGGTGGTGAGTCAGGGCAAGGGCACCAACCCGATTCCGTCCTTCGAGGGCCAGACCGTCGAAGAAGCTCGCTCGATTCTCGAAGGCGAGCCCTACGAATTCGTTGTCGAGGAGATCCTCGAGGCGAGCGACACCGTGCCGATCGGTGATGTGATTCGGACCAGTCCGGTGGCGGGAGCCGAAGTGGCCAAGGGAGCCACGGTCACCATCTATGTCTCGAACGGTCGGGCTCCGATTCCGGTTCCACCGGTCGTCGGTCTTCCCGAGCGTCAGGCTCGTCCTCTCCTCACCGTCAACGGACTCGTGGTTCGGGTGGTGTACGAAGACGTGCCCGAAGGTGACGAGTTCCTCGATCTCGTCATCAGACAGTCACCCGAGGGTGGCGAAGAAGTCGAACTCGGAACCGAGGTCGTGATCACGATCGGTCGCCTCGCACCGACTCCTCCGTCGAGCACTGTTCCCGGCGCGACGACGACCCTGCCCTGAATCGACGTTCGCGCACGCCGCGATCAAGCGCCGATGAAGTTACGAAGAATGTCGTGGCCGGCGTCGGTCAGGATGCTCTCGGGATGGAACTGCACACCCTCGATCGGCAGATCGCGATGACGGAGTCCCATGATCATCCCATCGGCCGTCTCAGCAGTGATCGAGAGACACTCGGGTAGCGAATCCCTTTCGACGACGAGTGAGTGGTAGCGCGTCGCCGTGAGTGGTGACGCGAGCCCGCTGAAAACACCCGTGCCCCGATGAGAAATCTCGCTCGTCTTGCCGTGCATCAGCTCGGGAGCCCTCACCACCTCGGCTCCGAACACATGGCCGATCGCCTGATGCCCGAGGCACACCCCGAACACCGGAATGCCCCGCTCGGCAACCGGCTCGATCAGCTCACAGAGAATGCCGGCGTCCTCGGGTCGGCCCGGACCCGGTGACAACAGCACGGCATCAGGCGACATGGCGAGTACGTCGTCGACCGACACGTCGTCATTGCGGTGGACGACGGGCTCGGCCCCCAGTTCACCGAGGTATTGAACGAGGTTGTAGACGAAGCTGTCGTAGTTGTCGAGAACGACGACCCGTCGAGAACTCATGACGTCAGCCTGCCAGCCTGGGACCACGATCCCCTACACTTTTCGACGTGGCACCTCCGAAACGCAAGACAGGTGGACGTACGACGCCCAAGGGCACCCGCCCCGGCGAAACCCGCTCCGCTACCCCCGATCACAACGAATCCGGCGTGGCCGCCTCGTCGCGCTACACCCCGCCGATTCCGCAGTACGTGAAGGAGAGTCCGCGCTGGGTGCCGATCCTGATGTTCGCCCTCTTCATCGTGGGCGCTCTCGTGATTCTTCTTTATTACTTGGGAGCCGTGCCCGGCGGTCGGAGCAACTACTACTTGTTGGCCGGCCTGCTCATGATTTTGGGTGGATTGTACACCGCCACCAAATACCATTGACGCCTGACCTGGTCTTTTAGCACCAAGTAATCATCCACAGCCTGTGGATGACGTCGGGGATAGTCACACCGATGTAACTCGTTGTCACCGTGCGTTCACTCGATCGGTGCCACCAGATCCATGTCCTCCATGCAGTGTCGCGGGGGCTCGGGCTCCTCCTCGGGGGCCAGAGTCATCTTCAACTCCACCCCACACACACTGCACCGGTACCTCACGCTGATCTTGCGCAATTCACCCGGGGGTGGGGGCGGCGGAAGAGGCTCGGTCATGCCCCGGAGCAACGAGACACCCACCCTCCACATGAAGAAGAAGATGAGGACGGCGCCGAGGAACCAGACGACGCTGCCGAAGTTCATGAGATGTCGACCGCCGACCGCGCTCAGCCGAGTCGTTCGATGATGGTGGCGTTGGCCATGCCGCCGCCCTCACACATCGTCTGCAACCCGTAACGGCCGCCGGTTCGCTCGAGTTCATTGAGCAACGTGGTCATGAGTCGGGCACCCGACGCACCGAGAGGATGACCGAGAGCGATGGCTCCTCCGTTGGGATTGACCTTCTCCATGTCGGGGTGAAGTTCCTTCTCCCAGGCGAGCACCACCGAGGCGAATGCTTCGTTGATCTCGGTGATGTCGATGTCGTTCATGGTGAGTCCGGCGCGCTCGAGCACCTTGCGAGTCGACGGAATCGGAGCGGTGAGCATGTAGCGAGGGTCGTCTCCCGCAAGTGCGAAATTCACGAAACGCGCCCGCGGCGTGAGACCGAGAGCCTTGGCCTTGGCCTCGCTCATGATGAGGATCGATGCTGCCCCGTCGGTGATCTGCGACGAGTTTCCGGCCGTGACGCGTCCACCCTCTTCTTCGGGTCGGAACGACGGCTTCAACTTGCCGAGACTCTCCACGGTCGTGTCGCGAATTCCTTCGTCAGCGGTCATCATGTTTCCTTCGGCATCCTTCACCGGAAGGATCTCTCGCTCGAAACGACCTTCCTTGGTCGCGCGGGCCGCCCGTTCCTGTGAGGACACGCCGAAACGATCCATGTCGTCACGAGAGATGTTCCACTTGTCGGCGATGAGTTCGGCCGAGATCCCCTGAGGAACGAGACCTCCCTGCGGCTGGTAGCGCTCACCGACCTTGGGACCGAACGGCCAACCGAACTTTCCGTCACCCATCGACGCACCCATCGGCACGCGAGTCATGATTTCGACACCCGACGCCACGACCACGTCGTAGGCACCGGCCATCACTCCTTGCGCAGCGAAGTGCGCGGCCTGCTGCGAAGAACCGCATTGACGATC
Source organism: Actinobacteria bacterium casp-actino8 (assembly GCA_001510455.1). Next base: position 1,450 of record LFFH01000048.1, on the reverse strand, counting down.
GATGGTGGTACCGGGCACCGACTCCGGCCAGCCGGCGGCGAGCACGGCATTACGGGCGACGTTCACTCCCTGCTCACCCACCTGCATCACACAACCCATGACGACGTCGTCGACGAGACCGGGATCGACTCCGGTGCGCTCGACGAGTGCACTCAGGGTCTCAGCGACCAGATCGACCGGATGCCACTCCTTCAACTTTCCATTGCGCTTGCCGAGCGGAGTGCGGATGGCATCGACGATGACAGCGGTGTTCATGAGATATCTCCTCTGAGACGTTCGAGAGCCACAGTCTGCTGGCTGATCTGGTGCCCCGACGAATCAGAGCGGGCCGGGTCGGTCAGACGCGAAACGGCGCAACTTTGCTGAGTGCCCGGGACATGACACCCACATCGGTTTCCGACAGTTCGGCGGCGAATTCTCGCTGGATCGCCCGTCGATACAAGATGTTGGCGTCTCGCCAGACGAGACGACCCATCCGGGTGAGTGTGACGACCACCGCCCGGTTGTCGTCGGAATTCGGAGGCACCTCGCGGGTCACGTAACCCCTCTCGACCAGCGCATCGAGCCGACGAGACAGGCTCGACGGAACAGCGGCCAGGACATCACACAGATCTTTCACCCGCATGTGATCGTCGTGCTGAGCGAGAGCGGCCAACACGTCGAATTGAGGAAGCGAGAGCTGGAATTCGTCAGCCATCTCGGCCTCGATCAGACGCGAGACGACTTCGGCCGCCGTCTGGAACGCACGCCACAGTGCTACTCGTTCGGAATCAAGTCGCGGCACGCCATCCCCTGTGATCGCTCGACGACACCTGGACGGAAATCCTAATCAACGTCCTTCGCCGTGTCACGAAAAAGTTCGCGATGCAACGACCCGGTCATTGCTCCCAGGTGGACACCAACTCGAGCGCTTGCTGCCACGACGCACCCTCGGCCAGAAGTTTGCTGAATGGCATCACCTGCTTGGGTCGACTGACGCCGAGTGCTGCCCGCAGTTCGTCACCCAGGTGATACAGCGCGACGAACGAGTGATCGTCAGGTGATCCGGCGACGATTTCGACGGTCTCGTCACCTTCGGCCCGTCCGATGAATTGGATCCGGCTCGTGTACTGGTCGCTCCAGAAGAAAGGAATCGACTCGTACGGGGTTCCCGCCTCGCCTTGCGACTCGGCGAGCAGATTGCGAGCCGCGGCCGCACCTTGTTCGGATGCGTTCGTCCAGTGTTCGACCCGCATCTCGCGTCCGAGGAGACGGTTCGGCCAGCGCGCCACGTCTCCGGCGGCATAAACACGCGGGACGGCTCGCAAGGTTTCGTCACAGACCACGCCGTCTCTCAGTTCGAGACCCGACGATTCGAGCCAAGCGGTGGCCGGAGACACGCCGACTCCCACCAGCACCACATCAGCCGGGATCTCCTCGCCGCCGGCCAATCGAATTCCGGCCACGACAC
>LFFH01000047.1 GCA_001510455.1 Actinobacteria bacterium casp-actino8 | reverse complement strand
CCAGTGCTCGTGGACTGTTCCATCGAGTGTGGTCGATGAGTCCGTCGATCGGCCAGTACCGATCGAGTGCCCGTGCCGACATGCATGCCGATCGTTTTCTCGAGCTCGCCGGCGCCGACGACGATGAGGAGCTGCGGACGAAGTCGGCCGAAGAATTGCTCGACGCGCAAAAGAAGCTGATGGGTAAGAGCAGTCGGGCCTATGACTTCTTTTCTCCGACCGCGGGCGGAGTTCATCTTCCCGGCGACATCGTCGACCTGGCCGCCACGAGCGATGCGCAACTCGTCGTCGGTACGACTCGTGACGAGAACCGCTTGTTCGGTGCGTTCACGCCGGAGGCACAGAACATGACTCCCGAGACCATGGGATCGATGATCTCGTCGATGCTTCCCGGGTGTGACGAGGCGATCGACGTGTACCGCGATCATCGTCCGGGTGAGAACGATGCGCAGATCGTGATGGCAGTACAAAGTGACGAGGGTTTTCGTCAACGTGCCGTGCGGCTGGCCGAGAAACACGCGTCGAACGGCGGACGGTCGCACATGTATTGGTTCACGTGGCCCACACCCGCATTCGGTGGTGTGTTCGGGTCGTGTCACGCGATCGACATTCCCTTTACGTTCGACAACCTCGATGCTCCGGGAATCTCGATGTTCACCGGTGATGCGCCCGAGCGGACCTCGATCGCTCGCGACGTGTCGACGCAACTGGTGTCGTTCGCGACATCGGGGGAGGTCGACTGGCCCCGCTTCTGTCTGGATCGACGAGCGACCCGAGTGTTCGACCTGGAGGCAACCGTTCTGCACGACCCCGAACCCCGCATCCGCGCCCTCTGGGAGACCTCCCGCCCCGATCTCTGAGCTTTCCTTGGTGCTTCTGGTGGCAAAAACGTCACGGAAAAGGCCTTTTTTTGCCACCAGAAGCACCAAGGTCCAGAGCCGTGTCACACCCACATGGTGAGGTGAGCACATGGAACGAGAGACACACGACCCTTCGCAACCGATCGTGTCGGCATTGCCCTACGCGGGAGATGTCCGACGGCGCGTCGTCGACATGAAATACGGTGGACGCCGGTCGTTCGCACGCGAATTGGCCCGGCAGTTGGCTGATGCAGTTCGGACCGACGCCATCCGAACCGGTGTCGACGGCACGATCGATGTCGTCACCTGGGCTCCCACCTCGTCGTCTCGGCGCCGGCGGCGTGGATTCGATCAGGCGGCAGTCATCGCTCGCCACGTGGCGCGCGAGCTCGGTGTGCCGTGTCGGCGTCTTCTCGTACGAGAGAGTCGCGCCGCGCAGACCGGGCGTTCACGGGTGGCGCGTCTGGCCGGGCCGCGGTTTCGCGCCCTTCGCACCCGTCGACCGCGTCGCGTTCTCGTGGTCGACGACGTGGTGACCACGGGAGCCACACTGCGGGCGGCGGCTCACGCCCTCACGGCATCCGGATGGGGAGACGTCACTCTGGCCGCCGTCGCCGCGACTCCGACGGGGAACGTCGAGTCGACTCATCGTCGGCCGAACGTGGTGATCCGTCCCCGGAACACCACACGTGCTCAGAGGCCCACGAGTGATCGGACTCGCTCGATGGCCGGTCTCTGATCGATCTCGACCAGGATTCCGTGCATCCCGAGGGCGCTGGCGGCCTGAACGTTCACTTCCATGTCGTCCAGAAACGCGGCCTGGTGGGGTTGCGCACCGAGCCGTGACAACGACAACTCGTAGATCGACCGATGGGGTTTTCGCAGACCGACCTCGTGGCTGTCGACCACGTCGTCGAACAGGGCGTCGAAATCCATGATCGATCGCCAGCGATCCCGGAACTCACGAATGTTGTTGGTCAGCACACCGAGCCGACATCCATGGTCGCGGAGGTCGTGAACGAGTCGGAACATGTCGTCACTCCGGACGAATTCGAAGCCGAGACCGCGCCGGGGAGTGTCAGGCTCGGGGTCGCGCATGGTGAATCCAGCCTCACCGATCAGACGCCCGACCGCCGAGCGATAGTCGTCGAGACTGATCTCACCTCGCTCCAAGCGATGCCATGGGTGGTCGGTGTCCGAGGCGTAGTCACCGAGCATGACCGCCATGACTTCCTCGGCCGGATGGTCGGGGAATCTCTTCACGACATCGAGAGCGCGGCCCGACGACGACAACACGCCGCCGAGGTCGAAGATCACGGTGTCGACGGTCGTCTCGGAGGGAATCGTCATGTGAACAGTCTTCCCGGCCACCATCGAGAAGCCCGAATCGGCACTGATCGAGGCGACCACGAGGGGATCGAGGGTGAACGGTAGGATCGACCCTCGCATGGGAATCCTGGATCGCATTCTGAGGGCCGGTGAGGGCAAGAAACTGAAGGCTCTCGAGGGCCTGGTTCCCGACATCAATGCCGAAGAGTCCGTCGTCGCTGCCTTGTCCGATGACGCCCTGCGCGACCGCACGAATCAGTTCCGTCAGCGACTCGAGCGTGGCGAGTCGCTCGACGATCTCCTCATCGAAGCCTTCGCCGTCGTTCGTGAGGCGGCCAACCGAGTGATCGGTCAACGTCACTACGACGTCCAGTTGATGGGTGGCGCAGCTCTGCATTTCGGCTGGATCGCCGAGATGAAGACCGGAGAAGGAAAGACCCTCGTCTCGACCCTGCCGGCGTACCTCAACGGTTTGTCCGGTCAGGGTGTTCATCAGATCACCACCAACGACTATCTCGCGCGTCGAGACTCGGTCTGGATGGGCCAGATCCATCGCTGGCTCGGCTTGAACGTCGGCCTGGTGGTCCCCGGACACCAGGAGCGACCCGAGCAGAAGCGGGCCAACTACGCCGCCGACATCACCTACGGCACGAACAACGAGTTCGGCTTCGACTACCTGCGCGACAACATGGCGGGAACCAAGGCGAACAAGGTCCAACGAGGGCACGCATTTGCGATCGTCGACGAAGTCGACTCGATCCTCATCGACGAAGCGCGTACTCCACTCATCATCTCTGGTCGTGTGGCCGATGCGGCGCAGCTCTATTACCGGTTCGCATCGATCGTGCGTTCGCTGAAGCGCGACGTTCACTACGAGGTCGAAGAGGACAAGCGGGTCGTGATGCCGACCGAGGCCGGTATCGAGGCCGTCGAGAAAGAGCTCGGTGTCGACAATCTCTACGACGAAGTGCAGCGAAATCTGGTGCACCAACTCCAGGTGGCGCTGAAGGCCAAGGAGCTCTACCGCCGCGACAAGGACTACATCGTCCAGGCCGGAGAGGTGAAGATCGTCGACGAGTTCACCGGACGAATCCTCGAAGGGCGTCGCTGGAGCGAGGGCATCCACCAAGCGGTGGAGGCCAAGGAAGGCGTGAAGATCAAGGAGGAGAATCAGACTCTCGCCACGATCACGCTGCAGAACTACTTCCGTATGTACGACAAGTTGGCCGGTATGACGGGTACTGCTCAGACCGAAGCGGCCGAACTCATGAACACCTACGGATTGCAGGTGGTGCCGATCCCGACCAATCGCGAGATTCGGCGAGCCGACCAACCCGACCTGATCTTCAAGTCCGAGCAGGCCAAGTTCGACGCAATCATCGCCGACGTCGTCGAGCGCAACGCGGCCGGCCAACCGATCCTCATCGGTACGGCGAGTGTCGACAAGAGTGAAGTTCTGTCCACGCTGCTCACGAAGCGCGGGGTCAAGCACGAAGTCCTGAACGCCAAGCAGCACACTCGAGAGGCCGAAGTCGTGGCGCAGGCCGGACGCTTCGCCGCCGTCACCGTGGCCACCAACATGGCCGGGCGAGGTGTCGACATCCTTCTCGGGGGCAACCCCGAAGGCCTGGCCACTCGGTCCGTGCTGAGCGAGGGATTCGATCCGTCGACCCTCACCGATGAATTCGCGTTGCCGGTCCCGCTCGACCAGATGCCCGAGGAGTACCAGCACGATCGAGCCCGCGCCCAGGCGCGATTCCAGGAGCATCTGCAGAAATTCTCGGCCGAATGCAAAGCCGAAGGCGACCGCATCCGCGAGCTCGGCGGTCTTTACGTGATCGGCTCGGAGCGACACGAGAGTCGTCGTATCGACAATCAGCTGCGTGGACGCTCGGGCCGTCAAGGTGATCCGGGTGAGACCCGCTTCTACCTCAGTCTCGAGGACGAGCTCATGCGCTTGTTCGCGACCGGAGCCCTCAGCTGGGTGATGGGGCGCGCTCTTCCCGACGACGAAGCGATCGAACACAAGATGGTCACCAAGGCCATCGAACGAGCACAGACGACCGTCGAACAGCGCAACGGTGAGATCCGAAAGAACGTGCTCAAGTACGACGAAGTCATGAACGAGCAGCGCAAGGTCATCTACATGCGCCGTGACCAGATTCTGGAGGGTCTCGATCTCAAGGCGGCCGGACTCGAGTACCTCGCCGAAGCGGTCGACTCCCTCATCGAAACGCACTGCGTCAGCGAGGTCGACGACGAATGGGATCTCGACGGTTTGGCCAAGGAGATCAAGACTTTCTGGCCGAACGAGATCACCGAAGGACAGCTGGCGGGCTGTCGCAGCACCGATCAGATGTACGACCTCGTGATGGCCGACGCCTCGTCCTACTACGAGCGTCGTGAAACCGAACTCACTCCGACCGTGATGCGCGACGTCGAGCGTCAAGTGATGCTGCGCATTATCGACCAACGGTGGCGTGAACACTTGGAAGAGATGGATTATCTCCAGGAGGGCATCAACCTTCGGGCCATGGGTCAGAAGGATCCGCTCGCCGAATGGCAGCGCGAGGGCTACGAGATGTTCGGTTCGATGATGAAGGGCATCGCTCAGGATTTCGTGCGTTACGTCATGCACGTTCAGGTGGTGCGAAACGACGCTCCGGATCTCGCCGTGAAGAACGTTCAGGAAACGAAGTCGGAGGCAACCCCGGCAGTTCAGTCGGCGGCCATCGAAGCCGGTCTCGCACCGTCGCCCGCTCCCGCTGCTCCCGCCAAGCCGCGCACCGTGGTCAACGACGAATGGTCGAAGACACCACGTAACGCTCCTTGTCCGTGCGGTTCGGGCAAGAAGTTCAAGATGTGCCACGGCGCCAACTGACACATGCGTGATTTCACCGACGACATTCGCGACCTCCAGCGGCGCCTCGAAGAGGCCCGCGGCTACTTGAGAGTCGACGAGTTACGAGCTCGAGTGGCCGAACTCGAGATCGAGGTGTCTCGCCCCGATCTGTGGGACGACCAGAATCAGGCGAAGAAGCTCAACGCCGAGTACGCGGACTCCAAGGGCGATCTCGATCAGTACGACCTCTTGTCCCGAGACGTCGAGGACGTCGAGGTTCTGCACGAATTGGCACGTGAGGTCGACGATGCGAGTCAGGAGCCCGACATCGAGTCCGGAATCGCGTCGATCGCTCGTCGTCTCGACGGACTCGAATTGCGCAGCCTGTTCACCGGTGAACACGACGAAGCCGACTGCATCGTGCACATCAACACGAAAGATGGTGGGGTCGATGCGCAGGACTGGAGCGAGATTCTCCTGCGCATGTACTCGCGGTGGGCCGAGCGGCGCGGTTTCGAAGTCGAAGTCGACGACGTGTCGCCCGGAACCGAAGCGGGCATCATGTCGGCCGAGTTCACGATCAAGGGTCGCTACGCCTACGGGCTCATGACATCGGAGCGCGGAACCCACCGCCTGGTGCGCATCAGCCCGTTTGACAACCAGGGTCGGCGCCAGACCAGTTTCTCGGCGGTGCAGGTGTGGCCGGTGATCGACGATCCTGATGTCGAGATCAACGAGGCCGACATTCGCATGGAGGTTTTCCGTGCGTCGGGTGCGGGTGGTCAGCACGTGAACAAGACGTCATCGGCGGTTCGTCTCATTCACGAACCGACCGGACTCGTGGCGTCCTCGCAAGAGGAACGAAGTCAGCTGCAGAATCGTGAGAAGGCCATGAATCGCCTGCGGGCGATGGTCGCGGCGCGCATCGAAGAGGAGCATCAGGCCGAGCTCGATCGCATCGCGGGTAAACAGGCGACCGTCGGCTGGGGTAGTCAGATCCGTTCCTACGTTCTGCAGCCGTACCAGATGGTGAAAGATCTACGAACCGAGTTCGAGACGTCGAGTGTCGAGGGAGTGCTCGACGGTGACATCGACGACTTCATGGAGGGTTATCTGCGCTGGCGTCGGGCCGGTGACGAATCCTGAACGAGTGACACTGGTACCCTCTCGCTCGCAGGAACACCATGATTCGTCTCGAAAACGTCACCAAGTCCTACAGCGCCGAAGTCACGGCCCTCCGTGACGTCTCGTTCGAGATACCCAAAGGTGAATTCATCTTCCTCGTGGGTCCATCGGGTTCCGGCAAGTCGACCCTTCTTCGTTTGATGAACCGTCAGGAGGTCCCCGAAAAGGGCTCGGTCTGGGTGGCCGGAAAGAACATCAACGACCTCCCGGAGTCGAAAGTCCCGTTCCTTCGCCGGAGCATGGGCAACATCTTCCAGGACTACAAGCTGCTTCTCAACAAGACGGTTTTCGAGAACGTGGCCTTCGCGCTCGAGGTGATCGGCCGTCCTCGGCACGTGATTCGTCAGCAGGTCCCGGCTGTGCTCGAACTCGTTGGCCTGGCCGACAAGGGTGACCGTTTTCCGCACCAGTTGTCGGGTGGAGAGCAGCAACGAGTGTCGATCGCCCGTGCCTTCGTCAATCGTCCGCTGATCCTGCTCGCCGACGAGCCGACCGGAAACCTCGATCCGGCCACCGGTGAAGGAATCATGCGCCTGCTCGACCGCATCAACAGCACGGGCACCACGGTGGTCATGGCGACGCACGACACTCGGGTCGTGAACATGATGAGACGTCGCGTGGTTCAGCTCGATCGCGGCATCATCGTTCGCGATCAGGAGCGAGGGGTGTACGACTGATGCTCGCTCGAATCAGCTACGCCCTTCGTGAGACGTTCGCCAGTCTGCGCCGCAACGTCACCCTGACCGCGGCGGCCGTCGTCACGTCGGCAGTCTCACTCCTCCTCGTCGGATCGACCTTCTTGATCCAGCGTGCCTTCGACAATCTCCTCACGCGTTGGAAGGGCGATGTCGAACTCATCGTCTACATCCGCTCCGACGCGAGCCCTGAACAGATCCAATTGGTCGAGGACGCCCTTCGATCCCAGCCGTCGGTGATCGACGTCGATCGACTTCGGTATCTCGATCAGGCCGAGAGTTACGCCGAGGCCGAGAAATTGTTCGCCGGTGATCCGGGTACGTTACGACTTCTCACTCCCGAGAACATCCCATCACAGTTCAAAGTGGTTCCGATCGCCGAAGATTCGTCCCTTGTTCGGGAACTCGGTGAACAATTCCGTCAATTGGCCGGAGTGAAAGAGGTCGCCTACGCACAGGACGTGTTCGACGTGGTCTCGCGGGTGTCGCAATTCATTCGAGTCGCCACGACCGCGATGTCGATCATTCTTCTCGTCGTGGCGGTCGGCCTGATCTGGAACACCATCCGAACGGCCATGTTCGCCCGCCGTCGAGAGATCGAGGTGATGAAGTTGGTCGGCGCGACCAACTGGTTCATCCGCGTCCCCTTCATGCTGGAAGGGCTCCTGCAGGGCCTGGTCGGCGGAGTCCTGGCCTGCGGCGGACTGTGGGGTCTCAACTCGGCGTGGTCGGGCGCAGTCGACGACTTCAACGACACCGAATTGGCGGCCCTCGTGGTCTCCGACGGATACGTGAGCAGTGTGATGCTCGTTCTGTTGCTGATCGGAGCGCTGGCCGGAGCCGTTGGTTCGGGGATAGCCGCCTCGCGCTTCCTCGACGTCTGACGCGTACGAATCGATCGTTTAGGGTCGAGCCGTGGACTTCCAGGAGATTCTCTATTCCGTCGACGGACCGGTCGCGACCATCACGCTCAATCGGCCCGACAAGATGAACGCTTTCACCAATCGCATGTTGAAAGAAATGATCGCGGCATTCGATCGGACCGATGCCGATGACGACGTCCGGGCGGTGATCGTCACCGGAGCCGGTCGAGCCTTCTGCGCCGGAGCCGACTTGTCCGGTGGCGGAGAGACGTTCTCCAAGGGTGGAAGCGACGTGGCGGCAAAATCCGGAGTGGTACGCGACGGTGGGGGGCTGGTGGCCTTGCGTGTCTTCGAGTCGAAGAAGCCGGTGATCGGAGCGATCAACGGAGCCGCCGTCGGAGTCGGAGTCACGATGACCCTCCCGATGGACATCCGGGTGGCGAGCGAAGCGGCCAAGTTCGGATTCGTGTTCGCCAAGCGAGGCATCGTCCCCGAGGCAGCGAGCAGTTGGTTCCTTCCCCGCCTGGTGGGAATTTCCCAGGCGGCCGAGTGGTGTTACACCGGTCGAATCATCGGTGCCGACGAGGCACTCCGAGGGCGTCTCGTGCGCAGCGTTCACCCGGCCGACGACGTTCTCGACGTCGCCCGGTCGATCGCACTCGAGATCGCCGATGGAACTGCACCTGTATCGGTCGCCCTGACGCGCCAGATGCTCTGGCGCATGTTGGGAGCCGATCATCCAATGGAAGCCCATCGAGTCGATTCGCGAGCCATCAACTCGCGAGGCGCAAGTGCCGATGCGAGTGAGGGTGTGATGAGTTTCCTCGAGAAGAGGCCGGCCCGGTTCCCGGTCACGGTCAGTGAGGGCCTGCCCGATGTCTTCCCTGATTGGCAGGATCCTCAGTTCTCGTGATCGACGACCTCTACGAGCGAGTCGGGGGACTTGCGTTCTTCGAGCGATTGGTCGACGAGTTCTATCGAGGTGTGGTCGACGACGAAGTGTTGTGGCCGTTGTATCCCGATCAGTCCGACCTCGAGGGAGCGAAGCGACGTCTCGCACTGTTTCTCGCTCACTATTGGGGAGGTGTCACCACGTATCTGGAGGAGCGAGGTCACCCTCGCCTTCGAATGCGTCACATGACCTTCACGGTCGGTCCGCTCGAACGTGACCGTTGGTTGGTTCACATGGCACGGGCCATCGAAACTGTGTGTCCCGACGCCGAGGTGGCCGGAGAGATGATGGGTTACTTCACCAAAGCGGCCGAGCACCTGCGCAACGACACCGGTCTTCCGATCACGGCACCGAATCGCTGACCGTCGGCCGCGCGCGGTGACGGGTCAGCCGAAAACGACGGTCTTGCGCCCGTAGACGAGCACGCGGTGTTCGAGGTGGGCGCGCACGGCGCGGGCCAGGACGATGGTCTCGAGGTCCCGACCTTTGCGGGTGAGCTCGGCCACCGAGTCGCGGTGCGTGACCCGAGTGACTTCCTGATCGAGAATCGGCCCCTCGTCGAGTTCTTCGGTGACGTAGTGCGCAGTGGCGCCGATGAGCTTCACACCTCGGTCGTGCGCCTGTCGGTACGGGTTGGCGCCGATGAATGCGGGAAGGAACGAGTGATGGATGTTGATGATTCTCGACCGGTATGCATCCACGACCCGTGGGGACAGGATCTGCATGTAACGAGCCAACACGACCACGTCGACGTCGAGGGACGCGAGCGTGTCGAGGAGCCGAGTCTCCTGGTCGTCCTTGCCTCCCGGGGTCACCGGAAGGTGGTGGTAGGGAACTCCCATGTGTTCGACCAGGTCGGCGTGGTCGGGGTGATTGTCGATGACGCCGACGATGTCGGCTGGAAGTTCACCACTCCGCCATCGAGTCAAGAGATCGAACAAGCAGTGGGGCTGCTTGCTCGCCAAGAGAGCGACTCGCGGACGTACGTCGCTGAATCGGAGGTCGACCGACATGTCGAATCGTCGGGCAACGGGGGCGAAAGCGGACAAGATGTCGTCACGCCCGACATCGAAACCCTCGAGTTCGAACTCGACACGCTGAAAGAACACGTGCTCGACGTCGTCGGTGTGTTGTTCGGCGTGGACGATGTTGCCATTGTGCGAGGCGATGAATTCGGCCACTGAGGCGACGACCCCGCGTTGATCGGGGCAAGACAGCAGAAGGACTCCGGTACCGGACACCCCGGAAGTCTGCTGGTTTCCCTTCGATTTCGCACCCCGTGAACCGGCGGCGAGACTGTCATCATGTCGACCCAAGGCCGTGACTCGAGTCGGGATCCACTCGTGATCCGCTCGGCCGGGACACTGCTCGACGAGGAGGGTGAGGTGTATCCCGTGGTCCGCCTCGATGCCGACCGACGCCCCGAACTCGCGGACCTGGTCGACACCGTGGAACTCGAGGGAGTGGGTGACCTCGTCACCAACGCTGAACTGCGGCTCGGTGACGGCGGTCGTCGTTTCGTTCGTCTGATCTCGTCGATGAACACTCCGGTCGAAACCGAGTGGTGTGTCGACTTCGCCCTTCCCGGTTTCGAGGACCTTCTCCGCCTGGCCGCCGACATGGGAGGACTGGTCGTCTCGTTCCTGGTCGATGGACAGGACGGCGATCGGTGGCTCGGTGTGAATCTCGACGCCGACGCGTTGCTACCGCTCCTGAACTGAAAACTGGTCAGTGGGTCGGTGGGCCGAACAAGGCGAAGCACGCCACGGCGGCTGCGGCGGCGACGTTCAACGAATCGATCTGCTCGTTCATCGGAATTCGGACCCGATGACGAACCGTGTCGAGAGTCCGGTGGGTGAGGCCGTCTCGTTCCGAGCCGAGTAGGACCGCCACCTTTGCGCCGGGTGCGAGACGATCGGCTACCTCGAGAATCGGAGAGGCGCCGGTGCCGGGCGTGAGTGCGCACGTCTCGAAGTTCGCGGAGTGAAGCCGGTGAATCAGATCGTCGATCGAGCGAGTCCGCGTATGGGGGAGAAGAAGCGATGTTCCCATGGACACGCGGAGAGCACGACGGGCGAGAGGATCAGAACTCTCGTGGTCGAGAACGAAGGCGTCGGCTCCGAG
>LFFH01000046.1 GCA_001510455.1 Actinobacteria bacterium casp-actino8 | reverse complement strand
CGCCCGGGCGGCCAGCCAGTCCCGGCCGAGGCCGTAGCCGTTGCCCTTGACCACCGGGATGAGCTGCGGCACCCGTTCGGCAACGGCCGAGACGTGGGAGTCCCAGCGGGAACGATCGACCTCGAGGACCAGGGCCACACTGCGACCCTACCGACGAGGCGAGCAGGGGCGTTCTGGGTGAAGGATCCGTCGATTTTCGACGGATCCTTCACCCAGAACACCAACAGAACACCACCAACAGAACTCCACCAACAGAACTCCAAGGGATGGAGGGGTCGGGATAAATACGAGTTGTTTGGTCGGGAATTCGGATCTAGCCTCGGCCCCATGTCGTCCCGCCTCTTCTCGTTCCCCCATCCGGTCAACGAACTCTCGGCCCGTTTGGTGGCCACCGGGGTGGTCGTCCAGGCGGTTCTCTTCCTCGTGATTCGAGAATGGTGGGTGCTCGTTCCGCTGGCCTACGGATTCGTGGCTCGAGTGGCGAGCGGTCCACGTTTCAGCCCGCTCGGTCGATTGGTCACCCAGGTCATCGTGCCGACGCTCGATCGTGAGCCGTCGTGGGTACCCGGACCTCCGAAGCGCTTCGCTCAGGGAATCGGCGTCGCCTTCTCGGTCACGGCGCTGGTGCTCGAACTGGTCGGTGCCGACACGGCGGCGGTCGTGGTGATCGCCATGTTGCTCGTGGCGGCGAGTCTGGAAGCCTTCGCCGGTTTCTGCCTCGGCTGCGTCGTGTTCAGTGGTCTGATCCGCCTCGGTGTGGTTCCCGAGAGCGTGTGCGCCGAGTGCGCCGACATCACCGGTCGGCTCAGTCGAAGCGCGGCGTGATCGCTTCCCAACGACCTTCGCGATTCGCACCACTCCAGACACCTGCTCCGTAACTCGCGTCGTCGATCAGTCGTAGGGCGACGTAGCGCAACGGATCGATGTCGGCGGTGGTGGAGGAGCGTCGGCGATTCCATCGCCAGAGATTCGGGACGATGGCCGACACCAACAGCACTCGGCGAGCTCGCCTCGACACGAGTGACAGTGTCACTGCGATCGGCCACCAGGTGCGGGTGACAGCGGACGCGATCAGGCGACCTGCGTGCAGATTGCCGAGACCGGCCAAGCGACCGGCCACGACCCTGCGATCGGGAGCCGACCGCATCTTGTCGGCGAGAGCCGCCGTCGATCCGGCGCCCACCGTCACTCCGAGGAAGGGATGGCCGAGTCCGACGAGCGCCCAGCCGATCGCACTCCATCGGTTGATCCGCAGTGGCCGTACCGAACCCGGATGGCGGGCCTCGAGGCGGGCCGCCGCGGTTCCGTATCCGAATCGTTGACGGGTGAGTTGGCCGAGTGACGAGCGTGGTACGTGATGCACGACCGACGACGGTTCGTAGCGAACGGATCGTTCGGTTGCCGTCACGCGCCACACGAAGTCGACGTCCTCACCGAAGCGCATGCTCTCGTCGAAACCCCCGACCTCTTCGAAGATCGAACGGCGTACTGCGATCGCGGCGGCCGGTACGTACGACACCCGAGTACCGGGACGAACGCGAGCCGGTACGTCACCGAGATCGAGTGGTGAGGAGTCGACTTCGTACGCGGCGACGATTCCCGGACCGGGTGCGCTCATCACACGGGGCGCGACGGCTGCGATGCGTTCGTCATCGAAGTGCGGCCACAAAGTGGCGAAGAAGTCGGGTGTCGGTCGGGTATCGGCGTCGAGAAAGACGATCACGTCGCGAGTGCTCGTGGAAGCGCCGGTGTTACGAGCGGCGGCTGGCCCTCCGACGACGTCCCGCCTGATCACCATGGCGCCTTCGATCGGGGCGAGGGGGAAGCGTGTCCCGTCGTCGACTACGACGATCTCGTCGAATCCCTGTCGACGTAGTTCGGCGACCAGAGCGGTCAGATCGGTGTGCCGTTCACCGTGAGTGGGTACGACGACCGTCGTGTGATCGAAGCCGGGGGCCGGGTCGGGTTCGACGATCGGATGGATCGCGCCGGCACTCACGAAGCGTTCGGCGAGGGATTCGGTGCCGGCCGGGACGGTGCCGTCCGATTCGAGCACGTCGGCCAGGCGAGAGCCAGCGGTGCCGAGTCGGAACAGCCGCAGTGGTGATCCGGCCACCACCGTGTCGTGTGTACCGTCGGCCGAGGACGAACGATGTCGCCACCATGACGAATCGAGTCGGAAGCGAACCGTCCGGGTCGTCATCGGTGAGCACTCCACACGACGACGGCACTCACCAGATCGTCACACCAACGTTCGAAGATGCGCGCCCCAAGTTCGGCGCTCGAACCAGTGGGGTCGCCGAGGACTCCCGAGTCGCTGACCGCTCGCACACCACCGGCTCGCATCGACGGCAGAAGGTCGACGAGCGGAGAGGTGTTGCCGGGAGCCACAGCACTCCAGTCAACGGTGTGGGGATGGAGATGGGCGATGACCGATGTCTCGGTCCGTCCGGCGTGCGCGTCGTCGTCGGGAGCGGCCGACGGCGACCACACCAGAACGTTGCGACCTTCACTCGTGAACACGGCACCCGCTCGGTCGAAGGCAGCGACGTTTCCACCGTGGCCGTTCACGAACACGACACCACGAGCCCACTCGGCTGAACGCACGATCTCCACCAGAACGGCCGCCGTCGTCTCGGTGCCGATCGACAACGTGCCGGCGAAACCCTGATGTTCACCACTCGCCGACACCGTGATCGGCGGGCCGATCATCGAGTCGAGGTCGAGTCGTCGTTGGGCTTCCCATGCCAACTGCACGGCGATGAGAGTGTCGGTGTCGAGAGGCAGGTGGGGGCCGTGTTGTTCGAACGACCCGACCGGCACGAGGAGGATCGGCGCGGCGAGGGCGGCGACCTCGGCCGAGGTCATGTCAGGTAGCCCCAGTCGCGCAATGCGTCGAGAATGCGATCGGCCGCTTCGTCGGGTGGCAGCTCGACGGTTTCGGCACGAGCAGTGGCGGTTCCGGCGTCGGTGAGGACCCGCACGCGATCGAGAGCCGACGAACCTGAGGGTGCCGCGAGCACGCGTGCCCGAGGACGGTAGGGAACGACGACCAGTTCGTCGCTGTGCAGGGCGGCCGTGTGCACGTCGATCGAGAGTCGATCGGCGGCCAATAGTGCGCGAAGTGGCGCGCGGCGAAGGCGAGCGACTGATCCCTCGAGCGAGAGCACTGCGCGCGGTGTGATCGACAAGATCTCGCGTCGACCACCGTCGAGTCGCCGTACCGCTCGTATCGAACCCTCGACTCGACCGACGTCGAGACCGATGAGACCGAGTGCCTGTTCGATGCCGAGTTCATCGGCCAGGTGGGCCGGAAACGAGCCGGAGCCACGATCGAGGGAATAGTCGCCGCACACGATCAGTTCGGCCGATGCGACATGTGGGGCCACGGTCCGGGCCACGTCGACACTCGCGGCGTTCGGGTCGGCATCGATACGAACCGCACGAGCGGCACCGCACGCCAGCGCGTCACGAAGGGCTCGCTCGGCACCGATGGGGCCGAGCGTCACCACGATCACCTCGGTGTCACGGTGTTCGGCCCAGACGAGGGCCGATTCGAGTGCGGCTTGGTCGGCCGCCGACACGCCAGCGAATCGATCGTCACTCGCACCGATCGGTGTGACCCACTTCAGACAGACCGCGATCGTCACGAGATCACGTCCGATGGAAGACGATGCCGAAACCGCCCTCGGGATACGACCAACTGATCGCCCCTTCCTTGTTGCACACCATGTAGCACGTGCCGCATTCGAAGCAGTTCTCGTAGTTGAAGAGGATGCCACCGTCACTCGTCGGCACGAACAGATTCGCCGGACACGCGGTCACGCATTCACGGGTGGAGCAGCCGCGACACGTGTCTCCGTCGACGACGATGTGAGCGCGTTCGTGGATACGGAACTCGGCGGTGCCGATTCTTTCCTCGAAGGAGATCTCGGGCCAGGTGGTGTCACGAGCGATCTGCATCAGCCGAATCCTCTCATGCCGGTCCAGCCGTCCTTCAGAAGATCGAGGAGTCCGATGCCGGCCTTCTTGCGTTCTTCTCGAACGATACGACGCAGCCCGGGCTTGGGGGAGGGGTTGTCGACGCGGAACACGCGATCGACCACCCCGGTGACGAAACTCGGATACTTCTGTTGCACGCGGTCGGACAACACCAGACCAGGAATCTTGCGGAGTTTCTTGTGATCGCGCAGAACGAAGGTGGCGTTCAGACGATCGGTGTACGAGCCGAGACCGCGCGCCGTCACGTCGTTGCGCGTGAGTGCGTCGTGGGCGGCTTCAGCGGCGTACATGCCACTCGCCATGGCGAAGTTGACACCCTCGAGCCAGATGCCGGCGGCCAGACACAGTGCGGCGGCGTCACCGGCCACCAACAAGCCGTCGGCCACCATCGTGGGCATCATCGACAAGCCGGCCTCGGGAATGACATGGGCCGAGTACTCCTTCACCTCGGCCCCTTCCACGAGCGGTGCGATGGCCGGATGACTCTTCAGGCCCGCGATGATCTCCTCGGGTCGCTTCGATTGAGCGGCCAGTTTGGGCAGTTTCAGAACTGCGCCGAGCGACACGGTGTCGAGGTTGGTGTAGACGAAACCGCCACCGTTGACTCCCGAGGTTCCACCGAGGATCTCGATGTCGACACCTTGGTCGTCACGGACGTTGAATCGTTCGTCGATCACGTGCTTGGGCAGAGCCAGGGTCTCTTTCACACCCAACGTGAAGTTCGCCGGGTCGGTGTGCGGGTAGAGGCCGGCTTCCTTGGCGAGAAAACTGTTGACGCCGTCGCACGCGATGACGATCGGAGCGGTGAGATCACCGTCGGGTCGATCGGTGCGCACGCCGTTCACGCGTCCGCCCGCATCGCGCAGGAGTCCGGTGACGGTGGTCGACGTGACGAGGACGGCACCGGCGTCGACGGCCCGCTGGGCCAACCAGTTGTCGAAGTCGGGTCGGTAGGCGGTGGCCCCGTTGTACGGAGGCGCCCCCCAGGCCGGATTGCGATAGTCGACGGTGAGGGCTCCGGTCTCGGAGAGGATCATCGTCGACCGTCGAACGACCCAACGCTGCACGGGCGCGGTCTCCCACCACGACGGAACGAGTTCGTCGAGAATGCGCGGATACACCACGCCGCCGTACATGTTCTTGGCGCCGGGGAACGGACCACGTTCGACGAGGATGACCTGCCGACCGGACCGAGCGAGTTGCAGTGCGGCGCACGAGCCGGCCGGGCCGGCGCCCACCACGATCACGTCGGCGTCGTGATCACGCCCCGAACTCATGCCACACCTCGCTCGGTACGTTCCGCCAAACGGACGGCGAGCGCATCGAGAACGGCGTTGGCGTCGGCGACCACTGCGAGATCGGACATCTGCATCATCGGGCAGTGGGCGTCGGTGTTCACGCTCACGATGTGATCGGGTTGCCCGAGTCCACTCGTGTGTTGGACGGCTCCACTGATTCCGAACGAGATGTACAGACGCGGATCGACGACCACTCCGGTGGTTCCGATCTGTCGCTCGTGCGAGACCCAACCGCGGTCGGTGATCACACGAGTGACGCCCATCGACGCGTCGAGAGCCGCTGACACCTCGGCGAGCAGTGCGAAACGCGACTCACCGTCGAGGCCGGCTCCACCACCCACGATGCGAGGGGCCTCGGCGAGATCCATGGTGGAGACGTCGGGTGGTTGCACCTCGACAGTGGTGACGCACGAACTCGTGTCGGCCGTGACGGCGAGGCGCACGATGTCGGCTGGTGATGATTCGAGCACCTCGACACCGCGCACCCCGGGTTGCAGAGTGGCCACGAACGGTTCGTGAACTTCGAACTCGGCGATCGAAAGTCCACCGTGACGAGCGGCGCGAACGCGATGAGTGTCGATCTCGGTCGCACCGGCGACGAGAAGACGACCGAGACGGCGCGCGAGGAGCGGAGCCATGTCGCGTCCGTCGGGTGAGGCCGGAACGACGACGGCCGAATCAGCGGCGTGAGCGACGACGGCGGTGGCAGCGGCGTCGGCGAGGGTGCGCGGAGAACACGACTCGGTCGGGGCGAGGATCAGGCGCCGGCCGACCCCCATCGTGGCGTCGAGGGCGGCGTCGAGGTCGGTGCCCACCAGCACGGCATGTCCGGCCGCTTCGGCCACGGCCTCGAGACCTCCAGCGGGCACGACACCGTCGCGAACCGGGATCACGGCGATCAGGCCGGCCTGGGTGCTCGTGGCCCGCGAGTTCATCACCGTCAGGTTAGGTCAGTCTTCCCCGACTAGGGCCGGTCGGAACCGGCTGCTCGAGAGTCCGGCGACCGATCAGACAGCGGTTCGTTCGGCGGCCACCTTGCGTCGCCGCTTGCGATACCAGCGAACCACCTCGATGAGAAGGGTGATCGACAGCGCCGCCACGAAAGCGAGGACGAAGGCGAGTGTGTGGTCGTCTTCGAAACGTTCGCCGAAGGCGAATCCGAGAACGGCGGCGTAGGTGGCCCAGATGCACGCCGCGACAGCCACCCAGCCGGCGAACCATCGGCGAGGTTGACGGGTGAGCCCGCTCGACAAGGTGAGCGCGGTGCGACCACCGGGGATGAAACGGGCCGTGATGAGGAGCAGTCCACCGCGTTCTTCGATCTGATCGGCGGCCCACTCGAGTCGACGGGCCGTGGCCGGTTTCTTCTCGGCTCGCCTCTGCACGTTGTCGCTGAAGCTGAATCCGATCGCGTACGACAAGTTGTCGCCGAGGAAGGCGCCGATCGCGCCGGCCACGATCACGAGGATCACCGGATACGGACCGTCACCAGCGGCGCTGGCCGCCACACCTCCGATGATCACGGTGGTCTCACTCGGCACGACCGGGAGCACCGAGTCGAGCAACGCGATCACGAGGACGAGAGCGAGGAACCACCAGTTACCCGAGATGTCCTTCAGCCAACCGGTGAGATCGTCGATGGGTCCCCAGGCCGCCAGCACGAACGAACTCTAGTGCAGTGATGGTTCGCGTCGGAGTCGATCGGACCGGCGTCGGTCAGACGGTGGAACCGGCCCGCTCACCGTCGACGACGGCCGCGTGAGCACGACGCGGTGCGACACAATCGCCGACGCGTTCGACACTCGTTCCGGCTTCCTTCAACTGGTCGAACAACCACTCGACCGGATGAGGTGGCACTGCGAGCACCACCCAGTCGGGTCGACGTGATTGGTTGGCGCCGGTCGGGTGATGCAACAGCGTGAGCTCACCGTTCGCGAAACCCATCGGAACGAGATCGGTGGACTGGACGATTCCCTTGGCACCGGCGCGTATCCACCAGTTCTCCATGTCGAGTGTGATGCCGAGATCCTGACCGACGACCATTCCGGGTGTGGTGATCTCGACGGTGCAACCGCGATCGGCGAGTAACTCGGCGACCGATGTGGCGTGGTGGAATCCGATCTCGTCGATGACGACGACCGATTCACCCGATTGCGGACCACCGAGTGGTGCAGTGCCGTCGAGAACGGCGCGCACGTCGACGACTCGGCGCGCCGACTCGTCGGTGTCGGGGTCGGCGACCCACCACGGGCGGGCCGGTTCGGCTCCGGTGGCCACGATCACGTGATCGGGTCGCTTCTCGTCGACCAGTCCGGGCCACACACCGGTGTCGTAGACCAACTCGACACCGAGTCGTTTGCATTCGTTCAGTTGGTTGCGGATCATGTCGCCGAACTCGGCTCGGTTGGGAACACTCGCCGCCCAACGCACTTGGCCTCCGGCCACCGATTCCTTCTCGTACACCGTGACACGGTGTCCGTTACGAGCTGCAGCGATGGCGGCCTGCAGACCGGCCGGTCCGGCTCCGACCACCATGACGTTCTTCGGAGTCGGTGAGATGGAGACGTGTTGGGTGGTGGCCCACTCGTGCTCGCGGCCGGTGCGAGGATTCTCGATACAACCGAGCCAGCGATTGAGTCCCATTCGACCGACGCATTCCTGATTGCACGACAAGCAGAGACGTATTTCGTCGGTGGAACCGGCGCGTGCCTTCACGGCGAAATCGGGATCGGCGATTTGCCCGCGCACCACACCGACCAGATCGCAGTGTCCTTCGGCGAGAGCACGCTCGGCCTGCAACGGATCCTTGAAACGACCCACGCCCACCACGGGGAGATCGACGGCCTTGCGAATGGCACTCGGAATGAACATCGCGTAGCCGGGCGGAATGTGCATACTCGCTTCGATCATGAAGAGGCTCGCCGTGGCGACACCGATCGAGGTGTTGATGTAGTCGACGTGTCCGGTGGCTTCCACGATCTCGGCGACCCGCACCGCCTCGTCGATGGTGGTGCCGTTCTCGATGAGTTCGTCACCGCAGAGGCGCACACCGAGCGCCAGTCGATTGCCGATCACTCGTCGAACGGCTTCGACGATCTGCACGAGGAGCCGAGCTCGGTTCTCGAGCGAGCCTCCGTACTCGTCGGTGCGCTTGTTGGTGGCCGGGGAGAGGAATCCGCGCACGATCGACGAATGACTGCACTGCAGTTCGATGCCGTCGAACCCACCTTCGGCACAGTGTTCGGCCACCAGCGCGTATCCGGCGACGATTTCATCGATCTCGGCGAGGGTCACCGCTTTCGGAACTTCGCGGAACAAAGGATCGGCAACCGGCGACGGCGCCCAGACCGGAAGGCGACTGAACATCGAACTGGCCTGACCGCCGTTGTGATTGATCTGGGCGAAGATCGGTACGCGATGTCGGTGCACGGCGTCGGTGATGCGCCGGTAACCGGGAATCACGTCGCGATGGAAGCCGTGGATCAACTTCTCGTAGGGCCAGTCGGTCGGGTGAGTGGAGTGTTCCTCGGTGATGATGAGGCCCGCACCACCGGCGGCCCGGGCGGCGTAGTAGGCCGCGTGCTGCTCGGTGGGTCGGCCGTCGCGGGCGTAGTTGGTGAGGTGCGCCGAGAAGACGATGCGGTTACGGGTGGTCACCGGACCCAGTTGCAACGGAGTCCAGAGGTACTTGTGGGCCACGAACACAGACCTTACGGCGCGCCTAGGGTGTGCGGCTATGCGAGGTCTGAACGGGAAAGTCGCCGTGGTCACGGGTGCCGCCAGCGGAATCGGACGGGCGCTCACTGACCGCTTCGTGGCCGCCGGGATGAAAGTCGTGTTGGCCGACATGGACGAGGTGCGTCTGCGAGCGGCCGAGGCCGAACTCGCCGAGGGTGGAGCCGACGTGCTGCCGGTGGTGGCCGACGTCTCGCTCGGCGAGAGCATGGAGGAGCTGGCCCGTCGAACCCTCGAGAAATACGGCGCCGCTCACGTGCTGTGCAACAACGCCGGAGTCGCCGGAGTGGGCGATCAATGGACCGGCCCGATGAGCGTCTGGGAATGGGTCGTCAACATCAATCTCTACGGAGTGGTGCACGGTATTCGTTCGTTCCTTCCGATCATGCTCGACCAGAACGAGGGACACATCGTGAACACGGCGTCGATGGCGGGGCTCACCGCGATGCCCGGTTTCGGACCGTACAACGCGACCAAACATGCCGTCGTCGCGATCAGTGAGGGCTTGTATCTCGAGTTGCAGGCCAAGGGCACGAACGTCTCGTGCAGTGTGCTGTGTCCGGGATTCGTGAAGACCGACCTCATGCGCAACGTTCACTGGACGGATCGGTTGGGCGAACAACCGAAGAACATCGTCGATCCGATCAGCGCCATGATGAACCAGGTGCTTCACGACGGTGTGGAAGGTGGCATTCCGGCCACCGAGGTGGCCGATCAGGTGATGGATGCCATCGTGAATTCGCGTTTTTGGATCCTCACGCACGAGGACATGCGTGAGCTAGCGGTCGAGCGCATGAAGCGAGCCGCCGCTCAGGAGAATCCGGGGCTCGGCTGATCAGGCGTTGCGACGCGACGAGAGTTCTTCGCCGCGGAACAACCTCTTCAGGTTGGGCCAATGTCGCCAGATCACGAACACGCCGAGACCGATCGTCGTGACGATCTCGGTGACGGGCCGTCCGACGATCACGAGACCGATGGGCAGACCCACCACGATTGCCAGCGAGGCCAGTGATGCCTTCTTGGTGAGTTTGACGACAGCGAGCCACAACACGAGCAGGCCGACGCTCACGAGCGGGTAGAGCGCGAGCATCGCGCCCCCGGCCGTGGCCACACCTTTGCCACCCTTGAAGCGGCGAGTGATCGGGAAGACGTGTCCGACGACAGCGGCGCAGGCGAGCATCAACGCGCCCGCGTACTCGAAGGCGAGGAAGCCGGCCAGTACCGACAGCGCGCCTTTCAGACCGTCGAGGACGAAGACGAGAACTCCCAACTTTCGTCCGAGCAGACGGCTCACGTTCGACGCGCCGGGATTACCCGAACCGGCGGTGGTGATGTCGATGCCGCGTGCCCGCGCGATGAGCACCGCGCTCGGAAAGGTTCCGAGCAGGTAGGCGAGGGGAAGCAGCACGAGCGAGACGATCACCGTCCCATCTTTACCCATGCCTCGGTACCCTGCCGTGCATGCCGGACGACTCCCCGCATCGCGCGACGCGCACGCGTCGCACCACGGCGACGTCGTCGTTCGGGGCGTCACGTCGAGAGGGGCACGACTCGAGCGCGTTCTACGCTCGTTTCCGGGCACCCGAGGTTTCCGACGACGACACCCTCGCCGATCCATCACTCGTGGCGTCGGTGTCCGACCGTATCTTCGTCGGTGATTCACGTGACATGAGCGCGATTCCCGATTCGTCGGTGGGTCTCGTCGTCACCTCACCTCCGTATTTCGCCGGGAAGGCCTACGAGGAAGCACTCGGACACGACCACATACCGTCCGACTACGTCGACTATCTGGCCATGCTGCGTGACGTGTTCGCCGAATGCGTTCGCGTGCTCGAACCGGGTGGTCGCATGGTCGTCAACGTGGCCAATCTCGGACGACGGCCGTTCCGATCGCTCGCCGCCGACGTGACCGACATCCTCCAGGACGATCTCGGTCTGTTGCTCCG
>LFFH01000045.1 GCA_001510455.1 Actinobacteria bacterium casp-actino8 | reverse complement strand
CCGAGACGTCCTGGCGTTCGATCGCGCGGCGGTGCGTCTCCGAGAGCGAGACCTTGCCGAAGGGCGCCGTCCATCTGAATCTTCCGTTCCGAGAACCGCTCGTGGGTACGCCGGGTTCGTTGCCTCCGGCATCCGACGAACCGGTCGACGTCGAATCGGTCGGAGGACTGGTATCGGACGTGACGACTCGTCTCGCGAACGAGTGGTCGGCTCGTCGGCCTCTCCTCATCGCGGGCCGTGGCGTGACCGACGAGGTGATCCACGCAGCGATCGAGCGGGGTTGGCCGGTGCTCGCCGAAGCGAGGACGCGTTGGCGCCACGACGTGATCACTCATTTCGACTCGTTGGTGCGACAGGCAGCATTTGCCGACACCGACGTGCCGGAGTTGGCCGTGCGGATCGGTGACCCGCCCGCATCGAAGGTGCTCGGACAGTGGTTGCTGCGTCACGGCGTTCGTCAGGTTCACGTGTCGACCGATGGGCGCGTGTACGACCCCGATGGGGTCATCGCCGAGCGGTTGGTGTGCGAAGTCGACGATCTGGTTCCCGTTTTCGGAGCGATGGAATCATGTGATCGCTCCTGGACCGAGCGGTGGAGCACCGCCGAGTCGAAGGCTCGCGCCTCCATCGAATCGGGTCTCCGATCCGATGACATGACCGGTGTCGGCTCGGTCGTCACGTTCGCACGGGCGCTACCGGCCGAAACGGCGTTGGTGGTGTCGTCCTCGATGCCGATTCGCGATCTCGAATGGTTCGCCGGACCCCTCGGAGAACGGCAGGTGTACAGCAATCGGGGAGCCAATGGGATCGACGGGGTGATCGCCACGGCGATCGGCGTGGCAACGGTGCACCCCGGTCCGGTCGCCGTTCTGATCGGAGACGTGGCGACATTGCACGATTCGTCGTCTCTTGCCTCTTTGTCCCGTCGTCGACTCGACATTCGGCTCCTGGTGGTCGACAACGACGGAGGTGGAATCTTTCATCACCTCCCGCAGAGAACGACGGTTCCCGACGACGTGTTCGAGGTTCTGTACGGCACACCTCATGGCACGGATTTCGTCGCGCTGGCTGGCGCGCATGGAATCACGGCCGAGATCGTCGAGGATCGGCGCGCTCTCGAAGTGGCCGCCTCCGAAGTCGGACCTCGGGTCACTGTCGTGAGGACCGAACGCGACGGTGATGTCGAAGCGCACCGACGACTGCATCGGGCGGTGGCCGAAGCTCTGGAGAGCTGACGTCGGTCAGGCGCGGACGATCGCCGACAACATGGCCTGGAACTTGGCCTGAGTCTCGGCCAGTTCGGCATCGGGATCGGAGTCGGCGACGATGCCTCCGCCGGCGACGAGTCGAGCGCGGCGACGGTCCTCGGAGAACTCCGCACAGCGAATCGTGACGGCCCATACCCCGTCACCAGTGGCGTCGACCCATCCCACAGCGCCTCCGTAGCGACCGCGCTCGAAACCTTCGACCTCGGCGATCAGACGAAGTGCATCTGCTCGCGGATGGCCACCGAGAGCCGGAGTCGGACACAGACGTCGAGCGAGAGTGAGTGAGTCCGGTCGAGGTTCGCTGAGTCGACCTTCGACGAGGGTGCCGAGATGCTGAACGTTGGCGACCGGCACGATCGAAGGTTCGGGCTCCCAATCGAGGTAACTGCAGTCGGGCAGAAGGGTGTCGTGAACGACGTCGATGACGACTCGATGCTCGATCTGGTCCTTCACGCTGGCAACGAGAGCTTGCGCCAAGTCGGAGTCGGTGGCCGGGTCGCCGGTGCGAGGAGTGGTGCCCGCCAGAGGGTGAGAACGCACGACATCACCCTCGACGGAGACGAGAAGTTCCGGAGAAGCGCCGATGAGTCCGTCGTACGAATACCGATAGCTGGATCCGAAAGACGCTCGGAGACGAAGCAGTACGGCGTGAATGTCGATCGGATCGTCGGACTCGACGGAGAGCTCGCGAGCGATCACGGCTTTGACCAGATCTCCGCGTCGTGCAGCGTCGCGCGCCGCCTCGACGGCACTTCGATGGCGGGCGATCGAGGTCCCGGGCGACACCACGAAACGCGACGAACTCGGAACGGGTCGCGTCGGGGAGGTGAGACCGGCGATCAGGTCGTTGTCTCGTTCGGGCTCACCGACGATGGTCACCCAGGAGCGGCCGTCCGATGTCTTGCGAACAACGATTTCCGGAATCGTGAGAAGGCTGGGCGCTGACGGTGTGAACGCCAGGGCTCCGAGGGCCAACGGCCCAGCTTTGCCATCCGACTGGTCGTCGTGCTCGACCGTTCGCAGGACCTCGAGAGCTGCCTTCGAGTCGACGACTTGGGCGACGCCGCGACCGGCGAAACCGATGCCGTCGCGAACGAAGAGGTAACCGTCCCCACGAGCGATGTCGTTGAGGTCGATCTCGGCACCGAGCAGTGTCGTCCGAGCACGCATGATTCAGTCCCGAGTGGCGGTCAGAAGTTGGGTGATCCCGCCCGAGAAGACACGGTGTCGCGCATCGGAGAAACCGGCGTCTTTCAGGAGCTGAAGCATGACCTCGGGTTCGGGCAGATACGCCACGCTCTTGGGAAGGTACCGGTACGCCGCGCCATCGGACAGGAGGCCACCGATCTTCGGGACGACTTTTCCGAAGTAGAAGCCATGGCCCAATCGGATGAGTCGGCTCTTCGGTACACCGACGTCGAGGAGGGCGATTCGTCCGCCCGGTCGCACCACTCTGGCCAACTCGACGAAGAAGGATCGAAGGTCGACGAGGTTGCGGAGAGCGAATCCACAGGTCGCCCCGTCGACAGCGGAAGCGGCGAGGGGGAGGCGGAGGACGTCGGCCTGGGTTCGAGGCGCCTCCGAGCGATCGGCGGCCAACATGCCGAAACTCAAGTCGAACGACAGGGGATGCAAGTCGGCCCGGCGAAGATCGATACAGAGGTCCCCGGTTCCGCTCGCCAGATCGATGACTCGACTACCTGGTGGCAGGTTCAGCTCGGCGACCGCCTTCTTGCGCCAGCGGACGTCGAGACGAAACGTCATGATGCGGTTGACCATGTCGTAGCGAGGGGCGATGGCGTCGAACATGGTGCGTACCGCCGTGACCTTCTCGTCACCGGTCGGCAGCTCCGTGGTGTCCCAGGCTCGATCTTTCGTCACATCGTCAGGTTATGGGGCCGACATCATGGGACGCCGTTCGGGTCGCCGACAGGGGTCACGGCTGGTCAGAATGTGAAGGGGCAGGCACGGGTCGGCTCGTTAGGGGGCAGAGCAATGATCGATTTCACCTTGGCGCCGGAACACGAGGAGATTCGCCGTCGGGTTCGTGACTTCGTCGACGGCCAGATCAGGCCGGCGATCGAGCCGTTCGGCCACCGAGAAGAAATGGACGGTGATGCCCACCGGGCCTACGTCGGGGAACTCATTCGGCTCCGCAAGCTTGCGGTCAGCGAGGGTCTGTGGCTCCCTCACATGCCCAAGGAATGGGGTGGCATGGGTCTCGGGCACGTGGCGTTGGCGATGGTGCAGGCCGAGGCGGCTCGCACGCGTGTCGGTCCGTGGGTCCTGAACTGTCAGGCCCCCGACGAGGGAAACATGCACACCCTCGTTCATTGGGGAACCGATGAACAAAAGCAGAAGTATCTGAAGCCGTTGTGTGACGGTGTGAGCTCGTCGTGCTTCGCGATGACCGAACCCGAAGTCGCTGGATCCGATCCGACATTGATCAGGACACACGCCATCAAGGACGGTGACGAGTGGATCATCAACGGCCACAAGTGGTTCATCTCGGGCGCGAATCGGGCCAAGTTCGCCATCCTCATTGCTCGAACCGAGATGGATGTTCCGGAGGGATCGCGTGGAGCCAACACTGCCTTCATCGTGGATCTGCCGACCGAGGGTTGGAACAACGTTCGTGAGGTCGAGACCATGCATGGGCCGGGCGGCCACAGCGAGATCGTGATCGAGGATCTACGGATTCACGATTCACAGATCCTCGGTGGACGCGGTAACGGGCATCGTCTCGGGCAGTACCGCCTCGGTCCGGCCCGTCTGGCCCATTGCATGCGCTGGATCGCTCAGGCCGAAACCGCCCTCGACATGATGGTCGACCGGTCTCTGAAGAGGTATTCGCACGGCTCGTACCTCGCCGAGAAACAGGGCGTTCAGTGGATGATCGCCGATTCGGCGATGGACTTGTACCAGTGCAAGTTGATGGTGCTCCATGCGGCGTACAAGATCGATCGGGGCGACGACTTCCGCACCGAAGTGTCGATGGCCAAGCACTTCGTCGCCAACAGCCTCAACCGCATCATCGATCGCGCCATCCAGGTTCATGGTGCACTCGGCTACTCGACCGATACGCCCCTCGCCAACATGCTCCAGCACGCGCGCTGGGCTCGATTCGCCGACGGTGCCGACGAGATTCACCAGATGCGA
This sequence comes from Actinobacteria bacterium casp-actino8, assembly GCA_001510455.1. The sequence continues at coordinate 43,800 of LFFH01000045.1, read as the reverse complement.
ATCGCCGAGAACACGATCAAGTCGTACACGGATACCGGGAGCACACGGCTGGCCACGGGAGACCTGCCCGTCTGATCGTCAGGAAGGGTCGACGACGCTCTTGGCCCATCGATAGTCGGCTTTGCCCGATGGCGAGCGAACGATGCGCTCGACGAAGACATAGTCCTTCGGCAACTTGTACCTCGCCACGTGCCGGGACGCCTCGGCGTTCAGTTCGTCGTGAGTTGCCGTCGTTCCGGGACGAAGCTGAACGACCGCGACCACTTCGTTTCCCCATCGTTCACTGCGTCGGCCGGCAACCACGCAATCGAAAACTGCCGGATGAGGTTTGATGGCCGCCTCGACCTCTTCGGCGAAGATCTTCTCCCCACCGGAATTGATCGTGACTGAATCCCGACCGCGTAGTTCGACCGTGCCATCGGCTAGCAGCACAGCGCGGTCCCCGGGAACCACGTAGCGAACGCCGTCGATGACGGGATAGGTACGAGCAGTCTTGGCGGGGTCGCCGAGGTAACCAAGAGCCAGACGACCACTCTTGGCCAACCAGCCCACGTGGTTCTCGCCGGGTTCGATCACACGAGTCAGATCCTCGTCGAGAACATGGTTGTTGGGTGCAAGGGGAAAGGTTCCGGTCGTTGCGTTACCACCGGTGGAGAGATGCTGGAGTTGACCTCCAGCTTCCGACGAGCCGAGACCGTCGAGAATGGTCAGGGTCGGGTGATGGGAAAGGAACTCGTCCTTCATGTGGGCCGACAGTGCCGCTCCACCCGAGATGAGCACGACCAGACTCGAGATGTCGTACGAACCGCGATCGAGTTCGTCGAGAAGCGGACGACCGAAGGCGTCGCCGACGATGAGAAGAAAGTCGATTCGTTCTCGTTCGACGATCGTCCAGATGTCGACGGGATCGAGTCGTTCGGGAACGGATGGGACGAACACCGTTCCACCGGCGTTCCAGGTTCCGAAACTGAGCCAATGTCCGGCTCCGTGCATGAAGGGAGGCGGAATCAAGGCTCGGCGTCCAGTGGTCGCGGCCACGAAGTCGGCGACCGACGCGGCGTCGCGGGAGCCGGCGAAACATTCGGTGAGAGCGTCGGCTTGTCGCCACATCACTCCCTTTGGCATACCGGTCGTCCCACCGGTGTACAGGATGTAGAGATCGTCGGGTGACGATGGCGGTAGCGGATCGGATTTCGACGAAGACAGAGCGTCTTCGTACCAGACCGCTCCTTCGAGAAGTGGTGCCCCGCTCTCGTCGGGCACCTGAATCAAGACGGACAGGCGTGGCGTCCTATCTCGAACGGCGGCCAGTGTCTCGGCGAAGGCCGAGTGATAGACGATCGCCGTGGCCCCCGAATCTCCCAACAAGTACGAGAGTTCTTCGGCGACGTAGCGATAGTTGACGTTGAAAGGAACGACGCGTGCCTTGAACGAGGCCAGCATGGTCTCGAGATACTCGTTGCCATTGTGCAGATAGATGGCGAGATGGTCCTGGCCGCTCTCGTGAGGGGCGAGATCCGAGCGTTCGGTGTGGCAACCGAGGCCTCGGGAAACGAGATAGTGGCCGAGCCGACGCGTCCGCTCGGTCATCTCGGCCCAGGTGTAACGCCGATCTCGAAAGACCAGACATTCCTCTCCGGGCCGCGTCGCTGCGATGGCTTCGTGGATCTCTCCGACCGTGAATTCGTGCACGGCTGGACGTTAGGGAATTTCGAGGCTCCTCGTCGCATCAGGGTCCGGAGCCGTTGGCGACGTGTCGGTCGGGTGATCTCGTTCGGGTGGTTAGGGTGGCGAGGTGATCGACACCGCACCCGTTTCGGGGCACTCGCCCGACGGAATCCTCTTCGGAATCTTCGCCCCCCAGGGTTGGAAGATGGAGTTGGCCTCGATCGAAGGAGCATCGGCCAAGTGGGAGCGAACGGTTCAGGTGGCCCGATTGGCCGACGAGCTGGGATACGACTCACTCTGGCTCTACGACCATTTCCACAACGTTCCGCGTCCGTCGCACGAAACGGTGTTCGAGTGCTGGACGACGCTGTCGGCACTCAGTCAGATCACTCGACGTATTCGACTCGGCCAGATGGTCGGCTGCAACAGCTACCGCAATCCGGCTCTCATCGCCAAGATCACGTCGACCCTCGACGTGGTGTCCGGTGGACGTCTCGAATGGGGTATCGGTGCAGGTTGGTACGAGAACGAATACCGGGCGTACGGCTACGAGTTCCCGAAGCCGAAGGATCGCATCGGAATGCTCCGGGAGAGTGTCGAGATCGTTCGCTCGATGTGGACGGAGCGAGAGACGACGTTCAAGGGGAAGTATTACGACGTCGTGCGAGCCAACTGTGATCCGAAGCCGTTGCAGTCTCCTCGGCCGCCGATTCTGATCGGGGGTGGCGGAGAGCAGCTCACGCTTCGGGTGGTGGCCGAACACGCCGACTGTTCGAATTTCGGAGGGCGTATCGACGAGTGGACTCGTAAGCGCGACACTCTCTGGCAGCACTGCGAGCGAATCGGCCGCGATCCCGGCGAGATTCGTATGACGTGGTCACCCGAGGTCTTCATCAGGCGTTCCGAACGGGAGATCGAAGCGGCTGGGAGTCGGAGCTTGTGGGGTGAGGACGTGGATTCCTGGCGAATGTCGAATCTGGTCGGAACCCCCGATCAGGTGGCCGACAAGATCGGGTCCTACATGGCGGCGGGATGTCGCGGGTTCATCCCGTGGTGCGCCGACTATCCCGACACCGAGTCGTTGGAGTTGTTGGCGACAGAAGTCGCGCCACGCTTTCGCTGACGCCGGTTATCCGATCAGAAGAAGCTGCGGAAGATGATCTCGGCGACGCACGACGGTTTGCTCGCACCCTCGCACTCGAAGGTGAATTCCATCGTCATCTGGACACCTCCGGACACGTCTTCGACGTCGAGCAACTTCACTCCGAGTCGAAGGCGGGAACCCACCGGAACCGGCGACGGGAAGCGAACCTTGTTCGCCCCGTAATTGACGCCCATCGAGAATCCGTCGACCCGAACGACGGTCGGGTACAGCATCGGACCGAGCGACAGGGTGAGGTAGCCGTGGGCGATCGGCCCTCCGAAGGGTCCCGCCTTGGCCCGTTCGACGTCGACGTGGATCCACTGGTGGTCTCCTGTCGCGTCGGCGAACTGGTTGACCCGTTCCTGTGTGATGTCGATGTAGTCGCTGTAGCCGAGGTGTTCGCCGACTGCGGCCTTCAGTTCGTCGGGACCGGAAATGACGCGAGGAGCCATGGTTTCAGAGTAGTCCGATGCCTCAGCGGTACCAGAGTCGTTGGTGCTCTCGACTCTGTGGATGCAAGAGCAGAGCGCACAGTGCCACTTCGAAGAGGAACGAGATGGTGTTGCGGCCCGTGACCTTGTCCCAGAGTCCGACGAAGGGGAGATCGGCCAGGACCCAGAATCGCAGGGCGAAGGGCGAGAAGGCGGCGACGAGGCCGAATCGATATCCGAGGCGTCGGTCGTTCGCCATGAGAAAGCCCGACAGAACGTGAGCAGCCACGACGACGAGCCCGACGACGAGCCCGAGCGAGCCCTTCGATACCCGTGCGTAGCCGATCCAGTCGGATCGATCCAGTAGGCCGACGAAGGCGAAGAACCCGTTGAGATAAAGAAGCCAGGTCGCGATCTGGAGTGTCTGAGGTTGCATGCGGTCGAACCAGCGGCGGGGGTCGAGGCGAGCACGGGACATCGCTCCAGGATCGCGCATGAGACGTCACCGAGAAGATTCGGCGGACGAAAGATGTGATACGAACGTCGGGGTGGGCCCTTCGTCGAGATCGGAAAAAGAGGCGAATTCGTGAGTCGGTCGGGTTTCGTGACCCTCGTCGGTCGGCCGAACGTCGGGAAGTCGTCTCTCGTCAATGCCATGTGTGGACGCAAGGTCTCCATCGTGTCCGACAAGCCACAGACGACGCGACGTCAGGTTCGGGGCATCGTTACGAGGTCCGACGGGCAGATCGTCTTCGTCGACACACCTGGTTTGCACAAACCTGTCACTGCACTCGGGGAGCGTGTCAATGCCTCGGCACTCGAGAGCTTGAGCGACGTCGACGTGGTGTGTCTGGTGATCGATGCGACGCAGCCGGTCGGATCAGGCGACTCCTGGGTCGCGGCTCGTCTCGACGCCACCAAGGCCGTCGTCGTGCTCAACAAAGTCGATGCCGTGTCGCGCGAAGTCGTGGTCGAACAGTTGGGGCGCCTCTCGTCCCTCGACGCCGAGAGCTACTTCCCAGTGTCGGCACGTAGCGGTGAGGGCATCGGAGCCCTCGTCGATCACCTCATGTCACGACTCCCCGAAGGACCGCTTTACTATCCCGACGACGCCATCAGCGATGTGTCCGAAGCGGACTGGGTGGCCGAACTCGTTCGAGAAGAACTCCTCGGAGTGATGCGTGACGAATTGCCGTATTCGATCGCTACTCGAGTGGTCGACTTCGAAGACGGTCGAATCGTGTGTGAAATCCTCGTGGAGCGGGAGAGCCAAAAGGGGATGGTCATCGGACGAGGAGGATCGGTCCTGAAGCGGGTCGGTCAGAGAGTTCGCCGGCAACTCCCCGCCGGAACCGGACTCGAGTTGAAGGTCAAGGTCGACAAGGATTGGCAACGTCGGCCCGACCGCATCGAACGCCTGGGCTATTGACACCCACCGAGCATCACGACCTTCAGCAAGCGAATCCGCCCGGAAGCAGGTTGTCGTAGTCGTCGCAGGCGACGAGTTCTCCTGGTTGAGTGAGGTCTCCTCGACCGCGCGGCACGGCGATCGGCTGGGAGTCACTCGAGAAGACGATCTGGCCGATGCCGGCCCGGCGAGTGAGCGTGAGCACGATCTGGGCCACGGCCAGTCGTTGCTCGGGTCCGGTCACGATGAGAGTGAAAGCCGGGTCGAGATCGACCGTGGCGACTCCTCGTTCGACAGTGACGTCGATGACGAGACTGGGAGGAAGAGCGCTTCGCAGGCCGGCCGCCTCGTCGATGTCGGGGATGCCCTCGCTCAGTGCGGCGAGAACCTGAGGCGCAGAAGCCGGACTCAGGAGCAGTCGACCGATGGGAACGAGGCGGCTGCCCGAAACGTAGAACAACTGGACCTCTTCGACAGGAAGGGTCGTCGTGGTGGTGGACGGAGGGGGTTCGACCATCGTGGTGGTCGTCGACGTGCTGGTGGTGGGAGCGATGGTCGTGGCAGTGAACTGTTCGGGGATGGCCCCCGGGTCGATCGGTCGACTCGGCGAAGTGGTGGGGACGCCACAACCGACGAACACCGACGCCGCGACGACGGCAGTGAGGCTGATCGAAAGACGAGAACCTTTCATCGAGCACCCCCCGGAACCTCGACGACGAAGCGAGCGCCCCCCGAGGGGACGTCCTCGACCCAGACCTCACCACCGTGGGCACGGGCGTGCTCGGCGACGAGAGCGAGGCCGAGGCCGGTGCCTCCCACGCGCGTACGCCCGGCCGAACCACGGGCGAAGCGCTCGAAGATTCGGGCCCGTTCGCTCGGCGCCACCCCTGGTCCGGCGTCCTCGACCGCCATTCGGGTCGGACGTCCGGCGCCTCCGTCGATGACGACTCGCGTCGGGCCACCCCCATGGAGGCGAGCATTCTCCAAGAGGTTGGCGACGATGCGTTCGAAGCGACGTTTGTCGATGGACGCGATTGGACTCGATCCGCGAGTGACGTCGATCGTCAGGTCGGTCAGGTCGTACCGCTGCGCCACTCGACGAACGAATTCCACGAGATCGATGTCCTCGCGGTGGACGTCGACGACGCCGACGTCCATGCGCGAGAGTTCGAGGAGGTCGAGCACCATTTGGTCGAAGCGCCGAACCTGCGACACGACGACGTCGAGTGCTTGTTGGGTCCGGTCACCGAGATCGGCGCGACGAGCATCGAGCACTTCGACAGCGGCCGCGAGCGCAGTGACCGGACTTCGCAGTTCGTGCGAGACGTCCGAGGCGAAGCGGGCCTCACGTTCGATTCGGGTCTGAACGGCATCGGCCATGTCGTTGAAACTGGTCACGAGTGTCGACAGGTCGGGATCGGTCTCGGGCTCGAGGCGAGTGTCAAGACCTCCGACGGCGATGTCACCTGCCGCCTGGGTGACTCGTTGCAGCGGTCGCATGAGTCGACGACTCACGATCCAACCCGAAGCTCCCGCCACTGCGCCGATCACCAAGGTGCTGACCACCAAAGCTGACCCGATGATCGTGAGCGCGCGTTGGTCGTCGTCGATGGGGAAGGCCTCGAAGTAATGGGCCTCGGCAGCCGGAATGCTCACTCCCATGCCGATGTACGACTCATCGGCGAGAGTGAACCTCTGATACGAGGTCGTCCCTTCGAGTGTGTCGGCGATGAGATCGGACGGGAAGACGTTCTGTGTGAAGCGCAGATCCTGTGAGTAGAACAAGTTCTCTCGATCGAGGTGCAGCACCGCGAACCCGCCTTGCTCGGTCCGAACGCTGTTGATGAGTTCGAACGCCTCGCCTCGTCGGGTCTCGAGTTGTGAGCGGACGAATTCGGCGTTGGTGAATGCTTGTCGCTCGACCGAATCGTCACGCCGGTCGAGCAGGTAACTGCGAGCGACGAAGTAACTGACGAGCGACAGGGAAAGCGACGTCAACAGACCGACCAGGACGAAAAGGAGAGTCACCCGGGTACGAAGCCGTAGCGGTCGGAATCGCGACGGGTCGGACATCCCTCCATCCTGCCCGATCGAGCCGGTGGGGTGGAGGGGAGACGGAGCAGAGGAGCGGAGGTCCGACATGACGCCGCCCGACTCGGGAAGACCGGCGAGTCGGGCGGCGGATCGTGTCGTGGTTCCGCCGGTCGACGGGGGTCAGGGGGAGGACGACCCCCGTCGAACCAGCGTGAACGGGGACAGTGTCCCGAGGTCGTGTGAAGGGACGGTGCGCGATCTGTGCGTTTTCTGTAACAAAACCGCGAAGGTCGCGACGGCCCAGGTCATGGGCCAGACTGTCGGGGTGAACACGATCCTGTTCATCGAAGACGACGATCAGATTCGCCTGGCTCTGCGGCTCGTCCTGGAGGACGAGGGCTTCTCGGTGACCGAGGCGGCCGACGGTCGATCGGGTCTGGCGGCCTTTCACGCCGCCGAACCGGATCTCGTGCTTCTCGATCTGCGCCTCCCCGATCTTTCCGGCTTCGAGGTCTGTCGAGCTCTCCGGGCCATGTCGATCGTTCCGATCGTGATGGTGACCGCCCAGACCGACACCAACGACATGGTCGCCGGACTCGAAGCGGGAGCGGACGACTACGTGACGAAACCAGTGGTGCCGAAGGAACTGGCGGCTCGTATTCGCGCCCATCTGCGTCGCGTCCAGCTACAGGGAGACGTTCAGCCGAATATCGACGTGGAGACGTTCGGCGATATCGAGCTTCGGCGGGAGCAGGGCATCGTGACGAAAGCTGGTCGCGAGATTTCACTCACCAAGACCGAGTTCCATCTGTTGTGCGAGTTCGCCGATCACGCGAACATCGTGCTCTCGCGTGACCAACTCCTCGAACGAGTCTGGGGATACGACTATCTCGGAGACAGTCGCCTCGTCGACGCCCATGTGCGTCGGCTGCGAGTGAAGATCGAAGACCATCCCGACGAACCCCGGCTCGTGGTGACGGTTCGAGGGATCGGCTATCGCATGGTTCGCTGACGTTCAGTCGGTGATCGAACTCAGGAAATCCATGACTTCCCGTCGATCGACGGTCCGTTTCATGGGCGGCATGGCTGCGAGGAGATGTCTCCGGTAGCCCGAGGTTGCCAAGCGAGGGTCGAAAACGGCGACGACTCCGCGATCGGTGGTGGAGCGAATCAGGCGTCCGGCGGCTTGGGCCAACAGCGTGGCCGCTCTCGGAAGGTCGATGTCGCGAAAGGCTCGGTCTCCGACCACTTCCCGGCGGGCCGACAACAGTGGATCGTCGGGTCGAGGAAACGGAATTCGGTCGATCGTGACGAGGGAGAGCGTTCGGCCGGGGATGTCGATGCCTTGGAAGAATCCGGCGGTAGCGAACAAGCAAGCGCTCTCGTCGGCCATGAATGCTTCGACCAATCGTGACTTCTGGGATTGATCGCGCTGTGAGATGACCGGAACGTCGACGATGGGCCGAAGTGCTTCGATGGCTGCATCCATGGCCCGATAGCTGGTGAACAAGGCGAGGGTTCGCCCCCGTGCGGCGGTGATCAGTCGGAACAACTCGTCGTTGACCGAACTCTGGAAGTTGTTTCCGTTGGGATTCGGGAAGCCCGACGGGCAGTAGAGAAGTGAATTCGCCTGATAGTCGAAGGGACTTCCGACGTCCAGCGCATCGAAATCCTCGAGCCCGATTCGCTCGGGAAGGTTCTGAGGGATGGTGGCGCTAGTGAGGATGGCGGTTCGGCGGTTCCAAGCCGCGGACGCGAGGACCGGTCCGACATCGAGAGGAGCAATATCGAGATGAAGAGAACCTTCGACTCCCTGAACGAAAGGAACGCGAGTCGAGTCGATGCCGAGAGCCAGGTCCAGATCGTCCGCAAGACGGGTGGAGATCTGCTGAGCTCGCAGTCGACGTTGATTGGCGTCTTCGTCGGAGGTTTCGACCTTGCGGAGAGCTTCGAGCACGTCGCCGAGCACTCGACGGGCGTCGAGGATCAGTTCGTGAATTTCGTCGGGCAGAGGAACCGACAGTCGTCGGTCGTTCAGGACGGCGAGTCGACGCTCGAGTTCGTCGCCGAGGGCGTTGACGGAGGTGAGAACGGCTGCGTCGTCGACGATTCGAGCGAATGCCGAACCCAGCCGGTGAAAGCGTGAACGTGAGAAGGACACCGCGACGGAATCGCTGATGATGTCCTCCAGCCCATGCGCCTCGTCGACGACAACGACGTCGTGGTCGCTGAGAAGGGCTCCGTCGGCGGCCACGTCCAGGCCGTACAGATGCGTGTTGACCACCACGACGTCGGCTTCGGATGCTCGGAGTCGGGCACTCTCGGCGAAACAGGTGCCGCCGAGGGGGCATCGACGAGCCCCCGGGCATTCGTCGGCACCGACCGTTACCGCGCTCTCGGTGTCGCGTCCGATTCCGAAGGAGAGATCGGCAAGATCCCCGGTGTCGTGCAGGTCGGCCCATTTCTTGACCTTCATGACCTCACGACGAAGTCGATCTCCGGTTCCCTCGAGTTCGAGTTGTGAATCTCCGTGTCGCGACAGGGTCTCTTCGAGTCGCTGTCGGCACACGTAGTTGCTTCGACCTTTCAGGACCGCCCAGTCGAGATCGCGCCCCAGTGCTCCGGCGACGGTGTCGGCGACCAGCGGGAGATCCTTGTGAGCGAGCTGGTCCTGGAGTGCCTTGGTGGCGGTGGAAATCACCACTTTGCGCCCCGATGCCACGAGTGGGACCAGGTAACCGAGCGTCTTTCCGGTCCCGGTGCCTGCCTGAACGACGAGATGGCGCCCGTTCTCGACGGCTGAACCCACGGCTTCGGCCATGGCGCGCTGACCCGGTCGGTCCTCGGTCGATCCGAGGGCGTCGGTGGCGATGTCGAGAAGATCCCGAATCGACAGCGGATGAGGGCTCATGCCTCGACCGTACCGTCAGGTCGCGCGAGCGAGAGCGATAGCGGCATCGAGATCATCGGCATCGAATTCCGGCCAGGTGCGGTCGGTGTAGAGGGTGGGAGCGCCGTGAGCCTGCCAGAGAAGGAAATTGGAAATTCGGTGCTCTCCTGAGGTTCGAACCATCACGTCGACCGGAGGCATGTCGGGAAGGTACATGCCAGCCGACAACGTGTCGACGGTGATGGGCCGCGCTGGACGAAGAGCCCGACGGCCGGCCTCGACGATCTCGGCTCGGCTTCCGTAGTCGAAAGCGACGGTGAGGGTCATTCGGCGGTTGTGTTTCGTGTCAGCGATCGCCTTCTCGATCGCACGTTGCACGAACACCGGGGTTCGCGCCGAGGGATCGTCGAAGGGGCGCCCGATCCACTGCACTCTCACGCCGAGTTCGTTCAACTCGGCGACCCGTCCGAAGAGTCGCCGATGGAGGCCGAGGATGTGGCGAACCTCTCGCCGCGGACGAATCCAATTCTCGGTGGAGAAGCCGAACACGGTGAGCCAGTCGACCTCCCGCACCACGGCTGCCCGGACCACCCCGGCGAGATTCTCTTCGCCAGCGGTGTGGCCAGCCGTTCGGGGAAGGTGGCGTCGCTGAGCCCAGCGGCCGTTTCCGTCCATGATGCAGGCCACGTGCACGTGAGCGAGGGTAGCGGGTGCGTTTCGGTCACAATGTCGTCGTGGCTCTCGAATCCTCGCTTCCGGCCGCATTGCGACGGGGGATGCGCCGTCTGGTCAGGCGGGCCAAAGGAGACGGCAGTTCTCGTTCGATCCAAGTCGTGGTGTGCGGGGGGACTGTCGACGCGTGGCGACTCCGGAGCGACGAGCGTTGGAACGACTGGGCAACCGATGTCGCCGGAGCGGCCCGACGAGAAGGGATCGGCTCGGTGACCGTGTATCCGCTGTCGGGTGGCGGTGACACACCACCATCGACTCGCCGCTGGAACGTGGAGGGTGTCGCCGTGTCGGTCATCGAACAGTCCGACGGGCGTCGACGAGTGGCCGACGTCATCGATGCGTGGCCTTCAGGGCTGACGATGACCGAGGAGACGCTCGGCCGTGCCCTCGTGGGATCGGGTGGAGACACCGATGTTGTTGCCGTGATCGGAGCGCCAGGTCGTCTTCCCACTGCTCTGGTGTGGGAACTCGCGTATGCCGAGTTGGTCGACCTGTCGGTCGAGTGGGAGGAATTCAACGGAGATCACGTGAGTGCGATCGTCCATGACTTCCGGACGAGAAATCGACGTTTCGGCGGAGTCGATGGTCACGGTGCGCCATGACGCCCGCAGCACGAGGGTGACGACGTGAGTTCACGTTTGTATCGCGACACGGGCATCGTCCTGCGTTCGTATCGACTCGGCGAGGCCGATCGCATCGTCGTGTTCCTGACCGAGAACCACGGCAAGGTCCGAGCGGTTGCGAAGGGAATTCGAAAGACACGTTCGAAATTCGGCGGCCGTCTCGAGCCCTTGTCCCTCGTCAACGTTCAGTTCCATCGAGGTTCGTCACTCGACGTCGTGAGTCAGGTCGAAACGGTCGATGCGTCAACGGCGGCGTACGGCGATCTCGACGTGATGACCGAGGCGAGTGCAGTGCTCGAGGCGGTCGATCAGTTGATTCCCGACCGCGAGCCGGTTCCACAGATCTTCCGCATGTTGCAAGGAGTCCGCCGAACACTTCTCGAGCGTCCGTCTCCACTCGTGTTGCCGGCCTTCATCTGGAAACTTCTGGCCGCCGAAGGAGTTCGGCCGGAACTCGACCGTTGCGTGGGTTGCGGTGAGACCGAGAGCGAGTCCGGTGGCTTCGTCGCTTTCGACTCGGTGATGGGGGGTGTTCAGTGTCGGAATTGTCGGTCCGGAATCGCGATCAGCCAGCGGGCGATCGGTCTCCTGCGTGACATGTTGGGTGGTCGTCTCTCTGCCATTCTCGACGCCGCCCACGATCCGAGTGGTCAGAAACTCGACGATCCGACGACATCGGAAGTGGCCGATCTCGCGACGAGAGCCTTCGAAGCACACGTCGAACGGCGTTTGCGTTCGGTGGGAATCTTCGAGCGTCACGACGACCGTTCGATCTGATCCGGGACGGGTCGAACGACCCGAGGAGACGGAGAGATCTTCCTGTGATCCCGTAGCCTGACTGTCCATGCCTGCCACCGACCTCGATCAGATCGTCAACCTGGCCAAGCGCCGCGGTTTCGTGTATCCCTCGGCGGAGATCTACGGAGGATTTCGGTCGAGCTACGACTACGGCCCGCTTGGTTCCCTCATGCTTCGCAATGTTCGCGAGGCGTGGGTCCGAGACATGGTCCAGAAGAGAGACGACGTCGTACTGATCGATGCGGCGATTCTCGGACCCCCGCAGGTGTTCGAGGCGAGTGGGCACCTGGCGAACTTCAGCGATCCGCTCGTGGATTGCCGCAAGTGCAAACAACGTTTTCGTGAGGATCACCTGGAGAACAAGGAAGTGTGTCCGGGTTGTGGTGCATCGGGATCGCTCACCGAGGCTCGTGCGTTCAACTTGATGTTCAAGACCTATGCCGGACCCGTCGAGGGTTCAGGGGCCGAGGTCTACTTGCGACCGGAAACGGCGCAGGGCATGTTCGTCAATTTCGCCAACGTCCTGCAGACGAGCCGCAAGAAGCCTCCCTTCGGAATCGCTCAGGTGGGAAAGAGCTTCCGCAACGAGATAACCCCCGGCAACTTCATCTTCCGAACGCGTGAATTCGAACAGATGGAACTCGAGTTCTTCGTTCCCCCGAACGAGGGGCCGGCCTGGTACGAGTACTGGTGTCGCACGCGCCTTCAGTGGTACGTCGACCTGGGTGTTCCGGTCGACATGCTTCGCCTACGCGCTCATGACGCCGACGAGCTGAGTCATTATTCGGCCGGCACCGCTGACGTCGAGTTCATGTACCCGTGGGGGTGGGGTGAACTGGAGGGAATCGCGCAGCGCACCGATTTCGATCTCGGGCAACACGCCAAGCATTCGGGCCAGAAGCTCGACTACTTCGATCAGTCGTCGAACGAACGATACGTGCCCTACGTGATCGAACCGGCCGCCGGGGTGAACCGTGCCATGGCTGCATTTCTTCTGGCGGCGTACACCGAGGACGAAGTCGACGGTGAGGTGAGGACGGTCCTGCGTCTGCATCCCCGCCTCGCTCCCTACAAGGTCGCTGTTCTGCCGTTGAGCAAGAAGGAAACCTTGACGCCGCTCGCTCGTGAGGTGTTCTCCTCTCTGTCCGACCGGTACATGGTCGACTACGACGACACGCAGTCGATCGGTCGCCGGTATCGCCGGCAGGACGAGATCGGAACCCCTCTCTGTGTCACCGTCGATTTCGACAGTCTCGAAGACGGCGCCGTCACCGTCCGAGACCGCGACACGACCGCTCAGGAGCGAGTAGCGATCTCCGATCTGGAACGACATCTCCGAGGTCGTCTCGGTTTCTGATCGGCTCGGGTTCCTGAGGCGGTGTCGCTCCGTCTACCGTGAAGACGTGTCGACAGCGGGTCGGCCGATCAGTCGAGGAGAATCGACGAAAGGGGAAGTCATGGCACGTATCGCTGTGTGGGCGAAGATCCCGGCCGCGCCTGGAAAGCGTGACGAGTTGGCGAAGGCACTCGAGACGGCTCTCGAAACCGCCAAGGGCGAATCGGGCACGGTCTATTACATCCTCCATGCCGACGCGCAGGACGAGAACGCGCTCTACATGTACGAGATGTACGAGGATCAGGGGGCTCTCGACGCGCACATGGGTTCCGAGGCGTTCAAGGCGCTCGGCCCGGCAATTCGACCTTTTCTCGGTGGCGCACCGGAATTGAGCTTTCTGTCTCCGCTCGGCGGCAAGGGAGCCTGATCGATGGCGCGCCGCACGTATCTCGACGGCATCCTCGCGGTGCATCGAGAGCGAGCGGCGGCCGATACGAGAGACATCGATGCGATGGTCGGTGCGTGCGAGGCCCTGGATCCTCCTCGAGGTTTTCGGGCTCGACTTGCGTCCGATTCCTCGAGTGGTCTGGCGGTGATCAGCGAGATCAAACGTCGATCGCCGTCCAAAGGTGATCTGAACGCGTCGCTCGACCCGTCCGAGATGGCTCGAATGTATGCAACCGGCGGTGCATCGTGCCTGTCGGTTCTCACCGACGTCGAGCACTTCGGAGGTTCGCAAGAAGATCTCCGCCGTGCTCGCTCGGCGGTCGATTTGCCGGTGCTGCGCAAGGACTTCACCGTCAGTGTTCGCGACGTGCTGGACACCAGACTCATGGGTGCGGATTGTGTGCTTCTGATCGCTGCTGCTCTCGCGCCTGGTGAGCTCGTCGAATTCCACGGAGTCGCCGAGACGATCGGACTCGACGTTCTGGTCGAGATTCACGACGAAGAGGAGCTGTCGGTAGCGATCGAAGCTGGTGCGTCTCTGGTCGGGGTCAACCAGCGCGATCTCGTGACCTTCGAGGTCGACCATGAACGAGCGGTTCGGATGGCCGGATCGATTCCCCGCCACATGGTGAGTGTGGCTGAAAGTGGGGTGCGCGGGGTCGAAGACGCTCGGGCGCTTCGTGAGGCCGGATACGACGCGGTGTTGGTGGGGGAAAGTCTGGTGACAGCAGGGGACCCCAGCCGAGCGGTCGAGGCCCTTCGCTCGGTGCGCTGATCGAGGTTCGTGCCCTCGCCGAGTCTCGAATTCGCAGGTCGAACGAGGACGGTTTCGGTACCGTGTGCTCGTGTTCGTCAAGATCTGCGGAATCACCTCGGAGGAGGACGCGCTCTTGGCGGTGGCCATGGGAGCTGACGCCGTGGGATTCGTGTTCGCGCCGTCTCCGAGACAGGTTGCGGTGCAGACCGTCTATGACATTACGCGTCGCTTGCCGCCCGAGATTCTCACCGTCGGCGTCTTTCGCGACGATCTACCTGATCGAGTCTTCGAAATTGCATCGCGTTCGGGTGTGAAAGCGGTTCAACTGCACGGTCGTGAGACGGCCCGACACGTGGCGCAGCTGAGCGAGAACGTTCGTTGGATCATCAAAGCGGTGTCGGCGGGTTCGTCGGAGGCGGCTCGCGCGGATGAATACGGCACCGATCTGATCCTTGTCGATGCTCCCGAGCCCGGATCGGGAAAGGTTTTCGACTGGTCGCTCGTGGACGCGATCCCGGGCGGATTGAGACTGATCCTCGCCGGTGGTCTCAACCCGGACAACGTGGCATCGGCGATCGAAGCCGTTTCTCCCTGGGGGGTCGACGTCAGCTCGGGGGTCGAGAGTGCTCCCGGTCGCAAGGACCCGGTGAAGGTGCGTCAGTTCATCGCCCGGGCTCGAGCCGCGGCACCCGAGGAGTACTCGACTCTCGACGATCCTCCCTATGACTGGCTCGACGAGTAACTGAGTTCACGTCTGATGGACCCAATCGACTGAGGTCAGGGCCCTCGAAGGTGCGATCATGGTCCTGACAACGAAGGAGAGCCATGGGACCCTCGACGAAATCGATCATGGGAGAACCCACCGAAGCCGGCCGTTTCGGTGAGTTCGGAGGCCGCTTCGTGCCGGAGACCTTGGTTCCGGCCTGTGAGGAGCTCGAGGCTTCCTTCCGCGACGCCTGGGCCGATCCGATCTTTCGCGGTGATCTGGACGCCGTCCTGCGCGAGTACGCAGGCCGTCCGTCGATATTGACCGAGTGTCATCAACTGGGAGGGCAACTCGGTATCCGGTTGGTGCTCAAGCGTGAGGATCTCAACCACACGGGCTCCCACAAGATCAACAACGTTCTCGGACAAGCACTCTTGGCCAAGCGAATGGGCAAGAAGAGACTGGTGGCCGAAACCGGCGCCGGTCAGCACGGAGTCGCGTCCGCCACCGCCGCGGCCCTTCTCGGTCTCGAGTGCAAGGTCTACATGGGTGCCGTCGACGTCGAGCGCCAGGCTCTCAACGTGTTCCGCATGAAGCTCCTCGGCGCCGAGGTCGAGGCCGTCCACAGCGGCAGTCGCACTCTGAAGGACGCAGTCAACGAAGCCATGCGCGACTGGGTGGCGACCGTCGAGACGACTCATTACTGCTTGGGCTCGGTCATGGGTCCCCATCCGTATCCGTGGATGGTCCGTGAGTTCCATCGGGTCATTGGTAACGAAGCTCGGGAGCAATGTCGTGAGATCTACGGCTCCGATCCCGATGTGGTGGTCGCGTGCGTCGGCGGAGGATCGAACGCCATCGGCATCTTCTCGGGCTTCGTCGACACCGAAGCTCGTCTCGTCGGGGTGGAACCGGCGGGAGGTGCGGCCGTCGGACGCGGGCACCCCGGAGTGGTGCACGGTATGCGGAGTTACTTGATGCAGGACGAGTACGGACAGGTACAGGAAGCTCACTCGATTTCGGCCGGACTCGACTATCCCGGTGTCGGACCAGAGCACTCCTATCTGGCGTCGATCGGTCGGGCCGAGTACCCGACGGTGACCGATTCCGAAGTGATCGACGCCTTCCAATTGCTCGCCCGCACCGAAGGCATCATCCCGGCCCTCGAATGTGCACATGCTCTGGCCTGGATCGCTCGCGAGGCTCCGCACATGCAAGGTCAGACCGTGCTCATGAATCTGTCCGGACGGGGCGACAAAGACGTCGGGCAGATGATGGAAGTTCTCGGATCGTGACCTATCTCGATCTCGAGGAACGTCTTCGTGCCCGACGGGATTCGGGTCGAAAGCTTCTCGTTCCCTACGTGACCGGAGGCCTCGACGGATGGATCGACGCCGTTCGAGCAGCCGCGGCGTCTGGAGCCGATGCGATCGAGATCGGCATCCCCTTCTCCGACCCGGTGATGGATGGTCCGGTGATTCAACAGGCGAGCCAACGAGCCCTCGAAGCCGGCGCGACGCCGGTATCGATCCTTCACGAACTGCGAGACGTCGACGTGGAAGTTCCACTCGTCGTCATGTGTTACTACAACTCCGTTCACCACGCCGGACACGCTCGCTTCGCGGCCCAACTGCGTGACGCCGGTGTCTCGGGTGCCATCGTCCCCGATCTCCCGCTCGAGGAATCCGGACCGTGGTGCGAGGCCGCCGATGACGTCTCGATCGCAACGGTGATGTTGGCGGCACCCACTGCCCCCGACGAACGCCTGCCTCGGGTGTGTGATCGCGCACGCGGCTTCGTCTACTCGGTCGGTCTCCTCGGGGTGACGGGGGAGCGCGATTCCCTGGCGAGCACGGCGACCGAGTTGGCCGGCCGTCTGAAAGCAGTTACCGATCGTCCCGTGGTCGTCGGGGTCGGAGTCTCGAATGCCGCCCAAGCCGTGCAGGCCTGTCGGGTCGCCGACGGAGTCGTTCAGGGAGCTTCGGTGGTTCGCCGACTCATGGACAACGGTCCCGATGGGGTGGCCGACTACGTGGCCGAGGTGCGACAGGCTCTCGATGCCGAATTCGTGACAACTGTTTCCTGACACGAATGGTCGGTTGTCCTCGAACCGGGGGAGGGTGAAGAGCCCGTTCGGGCATCCCCCATTGGAAGGAAGACCCCCATGAAGAAAGTATCGATCAGCATCGTGGCTGGCTTGCTGGCCGTTCTGGCCGCCTGCGGAGACGATGAATCCACGTCCACGACCACTGCGGCCAGTGTCGAAGTCGGAGACATCGTCGCCGTCGCCAGTGAAGCCGGGTCGTTCTCGACCCTCGTGGCCGCCGTCCAGGCAGCTGACCTCGTCAGCACCTTGCAGGGAGACGGGCCGTTCACCGTTTTCGCTCCCACCGACGACGCATTCGCTGCGCTGCCCGACGGAGTTCTGGACGCGCTGTTGTTGCCCGAGAACAAGGACGTTCTGGTGAAGATCCTCACGTATCACGTGGTAGCCGGCAAGGTGATGGCGGCTGACGTTGCGGCCGGTGACGTGGCCACAGTCGAGGGCCAGACCGTGTCACTCGGGACCGACGGTGGTGTCACCGTCAACGGCGCCACGGTGATTGCCGCCGATGTCGAGGCGTCCAACGGTGTGATCCACGTGATCGACGCCGTGATCCTGCCCCCGGACGTCGATCCGTCGGCTCTCTGACGACAACGTCGGTGCCGGGACTCTGCGACACTGTCGGACGTGTCCGACTGCGAGTTGTGTCAAGCGTCCCGGTTCACCGAATGGTTCCACGAGGACGACGAGTGTTGGATCGCCGAGTGCGAATCGTGTCTCGTGCCGATGGTCGTGTGGAAGACGCACGACCATCGGCCTGACGGGGCCACCAGGCAACGTCTACACGACCGTTTGATCGACGTGGTCCATCAGCACTTCGTCGACGAGATCTACGTCGACGACAACATGCGTGCGATCCCCGACCACTACCACGCTCATGCGAGGGGGAAGGGGAAGTGGGGCCGACAGCCTCTCGAGCGCCGTCCCGTCGATTGACAGGTGCCGTCCTCAGCAAGGGCGGCGGATCGGGCGTCCGAACATGTTGCCTCTTTCGGTCGTGTCCACGAGGGACGGGCTCACGACCTCTACGAAAGCCCACTCTCCGCGTCGTTCAAATGGGCCATCCGCACCAGATTTCGAGGAAATGCCACGGAGAGTGTTCGAGACCTCGCATCACGTCGAACTGTTGGTTCGTCGGGGCGGCAACTACGGTGGCTCGCATGGCGACTGTAGGACCCCTGTCGGTGGGACGGAAGGCCCCGGCTTTCACATTGAGCGATCAGGACGGTCAGCAAGTTCGTCTCTCGTCGTTCGTGGGTCGACGCGTCCTCGTGTACTTCTATCCGAAGGCCGACACCCCGGGATGCACGCAGCAGTCGTGTCTTTTGCGTGACATCGTCGGTCGGATCGGTGACACGGCGATCATCGGGATCAGCCCCGATGCTCCGGCGAAGCAGAAGAAGTTCGCTGACAAGTACGACCTGCCTTTTCCGCTTCTCGCCGACGTCGAGCACGTGGTGGCCGAGAAGTACGGGGTCTGGAAGGAGAAGTCGATGTACGGGCGCACCTACATGGGTATCGAGCGTTCGGCCTTTCTCGTGGGCTCCAACGGAAAGATCGAACAGGCGTGGTACAAGATCTCACCCAAGGACACGCCGGCCAATCTCTTGAAGGCACTGATCTGATGTCGTCCCTTCCGGCTCCGATCGACGTCCTTCCGCACCGGCCACCGTTTCTTTTCGTCGATCGGTTGATCGAACTCGAGCCTGGCCGTTCGGCGACGGGAGAGTGGTCACTGTCGGGAGACGAGTGGTTCTTCCCCGGGCATTTTCCCGGCCGTCCGACATTGCCCGGGGTCTTGATGTGTGAGGCCATCGCCCAGCTCGGCGCCATAGCGGTGCTCACGGTGCCCGAGCAGACATCACGGCTTCCGTTGTTCGGAGGTCTCGATTCGGCTCGTTTCCGTCGACAGGTCGGACCGGGTGACGTGCTGCGCCTCGAAGTCGAACTCGGCCGCATGTCGGCCCGAGCCGGAAAGGGCTCCGGACGAGCCATACTCGGACATCAGGTCGCGTGTGAATGTGATCTGATGTTCGTGCTCGTTGATCCCTGATCCGCCAACCGACGCGGAGCCGGCTCGCCACGATCTCGACGGTCAGGATCCAGGAGCAAGGATCAGCGAACCGTTGTGGCCGCCGAATCCGAAGTTGTTCGAGATGGTCGGCCCTGGCGTCCAGGGACGTGGTGATCCGGTCACGAGGTCGATCGTCATGTCGTCGTCGAGCTGAGTGGTGTTGGCGGTCGGTGGGATGAGCGCGTGCTGGAACGCGAGAACCACCGATGCGGCCTCGAGAGCACCAGCGGCGCCAAGGGCATGGCCAGTGACGCCCTTGATACTCGTGACAGGAACTCCTTTGGGTCCGAACACCTCGGTCACTGCCGCCGCCTCAGCGGCATCGTTGAGCGGAGTCGAGGTGCCGTGGGCATTGACGTGTGTGATGTCGGAAGCCGAGAGCCCGGCGTCATCGAGTGCGAGGCGCATGCATGCAATGGCGCCACGACCACCCGGCGACGGGGCAGTGATGTGGTGCGCGTCGGCGTTGCTCGCCGATCCGAGGATTTCACCGAGAATGTTCGCACCACGGGTGACCGCGTGATTCCACTCTTCGAGAACGAAGATTGCCGCGCCTTCTCCCATGACGAAGCCGTCGCGCTCGGTGTCGAAGGGGCGGCTGGTTCCGGTGGACGACAGGGCGGTCATGTTGCCGAACCCCGCCAAAGAGACAGCTGTTGCAGCAGCTTCGCTTCCACCGCTGATCATCGCATCACAGCGACCGTAGGTGATCAGACGAGCCGCGTAGCCGAGGGCATGAGTCGATGCGGCGCAGGCCGTGCAGATCGTCTCATTGGGCCCTTGGAGTCCGTAGCGCATGGAGATGGCGGCACCAGTGGCATTGGCCATCATCATCGGGACGAGAAAGGGGGAGACACGTCGCTCACCCTTCGAGAGACGAACTTCGACCTGTTCCTCGAGCGTTGTCAGGCCCCCGATGCCGGTGCCGACGACGACACCGAATCGTGCCGGGTCGACGCCGACGTCACCGGATTGCGCAAGGGCCTCGGCGGCGGCGGCCAACCCGAATTGTTCGACCCGGTCGGCCCGGCGCGCTTCTTTTGGGGAGTCGAAGTAAGGAGACGGGTCCCAGTCGTCGATGCGAACCGAGCGACCGCCCGTGGCTCCCGGGCCCAGCAATCCGCTCCAGAAGTTGTCGCGTCCGGTGCCACACGTCGCAACGACTCCGAGGCCGGTGATCGCGACGCGACGGGCTGCCATCAGAGCTTGCCGACGATGAGATCGTAGGCCTGACCGACGGTCTTCACTCCTTCGATCTCCTCTTCGGGAACTTCGATGCCGAATTCTTCCTCGAGGGCCATGACCAGTTCGACCAGGTCGAGGCTGTCGGCTTCGAGATCGTCACCGAAACTGGCCTCGGGTACCACCTTGTCAGCGTCGACACTCAGCACGTCGACGGCGCACTTGCGAAAACGTGCGAAGAGTTCCTGATCCATTGTTCCTCCAGTTTCGAGAGCTATGCCTCGCACCCCGTCGAGCGAAGCATCCGTCCCGCCCACTGTAAACGCTTCGGCCGAGCCAGATCCGAATACCCGGCCCTTGTCCTGCGGCTCCTCGACGACGGGTGCCGGTCAGTGACCCATGCCGAGGCCACCGTCGACGGGGATGACTGCGCCGGTGATGTAGGCCGCATCGTCGGAAGCCAGGAAGGCGACGACGCCAGCGATCTCTTCAGGAGATGCGATCCGACCCAAAGGGACCGATGCCGTGAGGGCCGAAAGTCGCTCTTCGCCGAGAACTGCGGTCATGTCGGTCGCGACGGGGCCGGGTGCGACGACGTTGACGGTGATCGAACGGGATCCGAGTTCCCGAGCGAGGCTTCGTGCCAGTCCGACCAAGCCTGCCTTCGACGCTGCGTAGTTGGACTGACCGGCCGAACCAAGAAGACCCACCACACTCGACAGGAGAACGATTCGACCCCGCCGAGCCCGGAGCATGGTCTGAGCGGCGCGCTTGCACACCCGATAGGCCCCCGTCAGATTGGCGTCGATCACCGACGCGAAATCCGACTCCGACATGCGAAGCAACAACGTGTCCTTGGTGACTCCCGCGTTGGCCACGAGGATTTCCACCGGACCGAACTCGGATTCGACCGCCGAGAACGCGGCGTCGACATCGGCCGACGACGTGATGTCGCACTTGACGGCGAAGAATTCGCCGGGTGGCGGCGTCGAGTTGTACGTGATGGCCACGCGATCTCCGAGCGCGGCGAAACGACGTGCCGTGGCCAGCCCGATTCCCCGTGAACCGCCAGTGACGAGGACGACCCGACCGGTCATGTGCGAGGACCCCAGCGCAGAAGGGCCGAAGCCGCGGTCATGCCGCCACCGAATCCGACCAGGAGAACGAGATCTCCCGGTTCGATACGGCCTGTGGCCAAAGCGTCGTCGAGGGCGAGAGGAATCGACGCTGCCGATGTGTTCCCGGTTCGGTCGAGGACTACGGCCGTGCGTTCCATGTCGACACCGAGCCGATCGCACGCCGCCTGGATGATCCGGATGTTCGCTTGGTGCGGAACCAGGAGCGCGATGTCGTCACCCGTGACACCAGCGTGACCGAGCACCTTGGTGGCCGAGTCGACCATGATTCGCACGGCTCGACGGAAGACCTCCTTGCCTTCCATCTGAATGTGTCCGCCCACATCGGCCCACAAGATCGGACCGGCGGAGCCATCGGCATCGAGATCCCAGGCGACCAGCTGACCGGGACCGTCGCAGGCCTGTAGGACGACGGCTGCGGCACCGTCACCGAAGAGAACCGCTGTGTTGCGGTCGGTCCAGTCGGTGATCTTGGACAGCGAATCGGCGCCGATGACGAGAACGTTTCGGGCACCCATGGCGATCAGACCGTGGCCGGCCACGAGGGAGTAGACGAAACCACTGCACGCGGCGTTGATTTCGAAGACACCGCACCTCATCCCGAGAGCGTCCTGAACGGTCGCTGCGTTTCCCCACTGCTTGTCTGGTGTCGTGGTCGCGATGATCAGAGCATCGATGTCGGAAGCGGCGAGACCGGCCGACTCGATCGCCGATCGACCCGCTTCGATCGACATGCCGATCGTGGTGCCGTCGACATGACGCTCCCGAATTCCACTCCGTTCGACGATCCACTCGTCACTGGTCTCGACCATGCGCTCGAGGTCGTGATTGGTGAGAACCTTGGGCGGGAGATAGGAGCCCCAACCGATGATGTTCGCGCCGCGTGCCGACGAATCGGTGGCCGGCATCAGAGAGTCCTCAGCCAGGCGATCGGTTGTCGAGGTGTGACGCGCTCACCATCGACCGCGATGTAGGCCTGGAGCACACCGTCGAATGCCGACCGAACCTCGACCGATCCGATGTGACCGATCACGGTACCGATCGCGACGTGCTCCCCGGGTCCGATGTCCGAACGGGGAGTGAACACTCCGGCACCCGGACTCACGACGAGACGTTCGACGGCGAAGAGGTGTTCTCCCTCGTGCTGCGAAGTCGCAGCGGAACGTCCATCGTTGACCCAGTCGAGCAGTTTGTCGAGGTCGTCGGGGGTCGACACCGAAACTGTTCGAGCTCGATCGAGAGTGCGTTTGGTCATCCCGGTGAGCACTCCACCCGGACCGAGTTCGGCGAACGACACGACCCCGAGCCGTGACAATTCGAGGAGACACTGCTTCCAGCGCACGGGGCTGGAGAGCTGAGCCGACAAAAGGCTGGCCCACTCGGATCCGGATGCGTGGGCCAGAGCATCGACGTTACTGACGACCGGCATGTCGGTGTCGCGCGGTGAGGCGGCGGCGATCGCCGAACGAAGTCGGTCACGAGCCGGTGTCATGAAGGGTGTGTGGAACGCTCCCGAGACTTGAAGAGGCATCGACTTCTTGGCGCCGAGTTCCTTTGCGATGTCGCTCGCTCGGGACACTCCCTCGGGGGATCCAGCGATCACGACTTGTCCGGGAGCGTTGAAGTTGGCCACCCACACGTCGCTGTCGGCCCGTCGGCACGCGACCTCGACGTCCTCGTCGTCGAGTCCGAGAATCGCAGCCATCGTGCCTGGATGTCGTTGGCCGGCGTCATGCATCGCCGCCGCGCGCTCCGCGACGAGGGCGACGCCTTCGTCGAACGACAGCGCGCCCGATGCACACAGAGCGGTGTACTCACCGAGCGAGTGACCTGCGCAGAACCCGGCATCGACACCGAGTCGCTCGACGGCGTCGAGCACGACGAGACTCGAGACGAAAGTGGTCAACTGAGCGTTGCGAGTGTCCTTCAATTCCTCGGCATCGGCGTCGAGTAGGAGCCGAGCAACGTCGCGGCCGGCGACGTCCGACGCTTCGCCCACGAGCTCCCAACTCTCGTGCTCCACCCACGGGCGGCCCATCCCCGGGCGCTGGGACCCTTGGCCGGGAAAAGTGAAGGCGAGCACGTTCGAACGATAATCGGCATGGGTCGGCCGAGTGGGTTACTCCCCAGTAGTCGCATCGAGCGCCACATGACGAGAGGGAGGGGGAGACGGATAGGGTTGCGCCTGCGCCCCGGTAGCCCAACGGCAGAGGCAGCGGCTTCAAACTCCGTACGGTGTGGGTTCGAATCCCACCCGGGGCACTCATTTCGTACACTGCCATCGTGGGACAGCGGATGATCGAGCGTCGGCTCCGGGAGGCTGGGGACCGGTTGCGTCGCCTGCGAGGAGAACTCAGCATCGTGGACGAGCAGCTACGTCACCTGTCCGACGAAGCCGACGACATGGGCCTTCGGGCCCTCGTCTCGGAAACGCCCGGTGCCGACAGCGACTATCGAGAGGCGCGTCGACACGCCGAGGCGATGAAGGTCCACCGCGAACAGGTTGTTGCGTCGATCGCCGAGCTCGAGGCTCGCCAGGATGCTCTCTTGGACCGTCTGACTCGCCAATCCAGCTGACCGGAACCTGCGTCTGGGCTCCTTCTGGAGAGTCCTCTCTGATCCAGCCCTCTCTGGTTGAATGTCCGAGTGAGCATTCGTGTGGTGATCGCCGAAGACGAGGCCATTATTCGCCTCGATCTGAAAGAGACGCTCCTCGAGGAGGGGTACGACGTCGTGGGCGAGGCCGGTCGAGGTGACGTGGCGCTCGAGCTCATTCGGTCGACCCGACCCGATCTCGCGATCCTCGACGTGAAGATGCCGGGAATGGACGGCTTGGAAGTCGCGCGACACGTCGCCGGCGAGCGAATTTGCGGGGTGCTCGTGCTCACCGCGTTCAGTCAGCGAGAGGTGATCGAGCAAGCTCGTGACGCCGGTGCTCTCGCTTATCTGGTCAAGCCGTATCAGAAGAGTGACCTGGTGCCGGCCATCGAAGTGGCGATCGGTCGTTTCCGTGAACTTCAGTCGTTGAGCGGAAGCGTCGATTCACTCGGTGAGCAACTCGAGATTCGCAAGACGATCGATCGGGCCAAGGGTCGTCTCATCGACGAGTTCGGAATGAAGGAACAGGATGCTTTCTCGTTCATTCAGCGAACGGCGATGAAAGAACGAACCCGCATGAAGGACGTCGCCGATCGGATCCTGGCCGGTGACCTGACTCCGTGAGCGACGCTCGGCCGACCGTTCTCGTTCTCGACGGTAATTCGCTCACGTACCGGGCGTTCTTCGGTCTACCCACCGACATGGTCACGGCGAGCGGACAGGTGACCAATGCCGTCTACGGGTTCACCTCGATGCTCGTGACGATGCTGAAAGAGCATCGACCAGCCGGCCTCGTGGTCGCGTTCGATCGCTCCGAGCCGACGTTTCGCCACGAGGCCGAGCCCACGTACAAGGCCCAGCGAGAGTCGGCTCCCGACATCTTGCGACAGCAACTCGGAATCGTTCGCGAACTTCTGGCGGCTCTGGGTGTCACGGTGCTGGAACTGGCCGGCTTCGAGGCCGATGACCTGATCGCCACCGCCGTCGATCGATCGGTCGAGGCTGGTTTCGATGCGATCATCGTCACGGGTGATCGCGACAGCTATCAGTTGGTTCGCGATCCCCATGTGAGGGTGCTCTACAACCGTCGTGGTGTGAGCGACTATGTCCTCTACGACGAAGCCGGTATCGCCGAGCGCACGGGCGTCACCCCCGAGCAATACCCGGCCTACGCAGCGCTCCGTGGCGATCCGAGTGACAACCTTCCTGGGGTACCGGGAGTCGGTGAGAAGACGGCGGCCAAGCTCATCAACAAGTACGGGGGTCTGGACGGAATCTTCGCGAACGTCGATGACCAGACGCCGAAGTTGCGGGCCGCACTGACCGACAACGAACAATTGGCCCGTAAGAACGAGAATCTGATGACGTTGCGTCACGATGTACCGATCGATTTCGATCCGAAGGACTCGGGCATCGAACCCCACTCGGACGAACTTCGCCGGCTTCTCGAATTCCTCGAATTTCGAAGCCTCGGCGATCGCCTCGGCGACGCCTTGGCCGCACTCGGATTTTCCGGAGGATCCGAGTCGGCGCCTCGGGAAGAAGTGTCCGTCGAGGTCCTCGACGGCCTGTCGGCCGATGCCATCGCCGGGCACCTCTCCTCGCTGCCCTCGATCGACGTTGCCGGGGGATGGGTGGGTGAGCCGGGCCGTTCCGAACTTCTCGGATTGGCGGCCACCGTCGGATCGGGCCGAGTGATCTGGATCTCCGCCGCTGATCTGGTCGACGAAACGATCGCGAGCGTCATGTCGTCTTTGGCTGCGCGAGGTCATGACGTGAAACCGTTGTGGCGGTCGTTGCTCCGTCTCGGCCTCGAGCCTCCGACCCTCGTCTTCGACAGCGCCATCGCGTCCTATCTTCTCGATCCGAGTCGATCAACGTCACTGTCGGCTCTCGTCGGAGAGCACTCCGATCACGTGTTGCCCGAGGCCGCAACACCCGATGGTGAGCTCGACCTCGGAGGATCCGACATCGTGACGAGCGTGGCCCATGCGGCGATGTCGGTGGGTCTGGTCGCCGATTCGTTGTCGGCTGCATTGTCCCGAGTGGGAATGTCGTCTCTGTTCGAGGACGTGGAGATTCCTCTCGTCGGGGTACTGGCTCGTATGGAGTCGGTCGGTATCGGCGTGGACGCTGATCGTCTGAAGGACATCGCTCGGCGGTTGACCATCGAGACGGAGGCATTGGCGGCATCTCTGCAAGATCTGGCTGGTGGCCCGTTCAACCCGAACTCACCGGCTCAACTGGCGCGGATCCTCTTCGAAGACAAGGGTCTGAAGCCTCCCAAGAAGACCAAGACCGGTTACTCGACCGATGCGGCAACGCTCGAGAAACTTCGCGACGAATGGCCCGAATTCATCGACGCACTTCTCGAATACCGCGAGCTCGAAAAACTGCGAGGAACCTACGGAGAAGGTTTGCAGTCGGAGATCGCCGACGACGGGCGGATCCACGCGACGTTCCAACAAACCGTGGCCCGCACTGGACGTCTGTCGAGTGAGCACCCGAACCTCCACAACATTCCTGTGCGAACCGAACGAGGTCGTGAGTTCCGCGATGCCTTCGTGCCGGCTTCCGGTTACGTCTTTCTCGTCGCTGATTACAACCAGATCGAATTGCGTTGTATCGCGCACCTGGCCCAGGACCCGGGTCTCATCGACGCCTTCACGAGTGGACGAGACGTGCATCGCGCAACGGCCTCGCAGGTCTTCGGTGTCCCGGAATCCGAGGTGACGTCCGATCAACGGTCCTACGCCAAGATGGTGTCCTACGGGCTGGCCTACGGAATGGAAGCCTTCGGGCTCGCGCAGCGGTTGGCGGTTCCGGTGAGTGAAGCCCAATCGATACTCGACGCGTATTTCGCGGCGTTCCCGAACGTTCACGACTACATGGAGCGAACCGTGGCCGAGGCCCGTGAGCGGGGCTACACCGAGACCCTCTTCGGCCGACGTCGTCCGATTCCCGAACTCCAGAACGCAAATTTCCGTGTTCGGCAAGCGGGCGAGCGACAGGCCATGAATGCCGGAATCCAGGGTCTGGCGGCCGACATCTTCAAAGTCGCTCTGGTTCGGACCGACCAGCACCTTCGTGGGGCACAGAGGTCGAGTCGGCTCGTGCTCCAGGTCCATGACGAAGTCGTCGTAGAAGTCGCCGAGACCGAGCGCGAGGTAGTGGGGGACTCGGTGATCGACATCATGCGACGGGCCGCCGACCTCGACGTCCCCCTCGACGTGAACTTCGCCTGGGGTCACTCCTGGGGTGCGGCCAAGTCGTGAGCGAGTCTCCGAGCGGAGAGCACTGGTTCGAGCCGATCGCCGACCACCTCGGTAAGGCGTATCTCCGCTACTCGTTCACCAAGGGCACCCGGCAGGAGATCGACTTCCTCTGGGAGGTTCTCGAACTCGAACCGGGGTCCCAGGTCCTCGATGTCGGATGTGGGCCGGGACGCCATGCAATCGAACTCGGTCGTCGCGGTGCACGCGTCCACGGAATCGACATCAGTCAGACCTTCGTCGACCTGGCTCGCGAAGCGGCTGCGGCTGAGGGTCTTGGTGGAGTGGTGTTCGACCGTCTGGACGCCCGCGACCTGGCCACGTCGACGACGGTTCCGTCCGATTTCGACGCCGTGATCTGCTTGTGCCAGGGGGCCTTCGGTCTCATGCGGGATCCCGATGACGACCGAATGATCCTGCTCGGAGCAGCCAGTCGCGCCCGACCGGGTGCCGGTCTCGCCCTGTCGGCTTTCAGTTCGTATTTCTCGGTTCGCTACCACGAGGACGCCGATTTCGACGCCGACCTCGGCGTGTCCCACGAGCGCACGGTCGTGAAGTCGGAGGCCGGAGTGGATCGGGACGTCGATCTCTGGACCGGATGTTTCACCCCGAGAGAACTGCGCCTTCTGGCCGGACGAACCGGATGGGCCATCGACGAGATCTGGTCGGTCGATCCGGGTTCGTACCGGCGGGAGAAACCATCCACCGAATCGAGTGAATTCCTGGTTCTGGCCACCCGTGACACCGGTCTCCCGTAGGCAGGGGTCGGATTCAGGGGTAACCTGACCAGGCCCTCGTCGAGGGTGAGTCCATCCGTCCGTTCAACGTTTCACGTCCATTCGAAAGCGCATCCTCTTGTCCGACCTCTTGACCTCCACCAGCCCCATGGGCAACTACGACGCCGACGGCAACTACCAGCCTCGCAAAGTCACCGAAAACGATCTCGACAAGCCCTTTTCGGAAGCCATCGAAGGAACTCTGGTCGAAGTCGAGGATGGCCAGGTCGTGCACGGCACGGTCGTCAAGATCGATCGCGACGAAGTGTTGCTCGACATCGGCTACAAGAGCGAGGGAGTCATCCCGTCGCGCGAACTGAGCATTCGTAACGACGTCGATCCGAACGAGATCGTCAAGCTCGGCGAGAGCGTCGAAGCTCTGGTCCTTCAGAAGGAGGACAAAGAAGGTCGTCTGATCCTTTCGAAGAAGCGCGCTCAGTACGAGCGAGCCTGGGGTGACATCGAAAAGAAGAAGGAAGCCGACGAGATCGTCGAAGGCCTCGTCATCGAGGTCGTCAAGGGTGGCCTCATCGTCGACATCGGACTGCGCGGCTTCCTCCCGGCCTCGTTGGTCGAACTGCGCCGAGTGCGCGATCTGCAGCCTTATGTGGGCAAGGTTCTCCAAGCCAAGATCATCGAGCTCGACAAGAATCGAAACAACGTGGTGTTGTCGCGACGGGCTTTCCTCGAGGAGACGCAGAAGGAGGCCCGCGACGGCTTCCTGTCGAACCTCAAGGTCGGCGACGTTCGGGACGGTGTCGTGTCGAGTGTGGTCGCCTTCGGAGCCTTCGTCGATCTGGGCGGAATGGACGGTCTGATTCACGTGTCGGAACTGTCGTGGAATCACGTCGATCATCCGAACGACGAAGTGAAGGTCGGCGACCAGGTGACCGTGAAGGTTCTCGACATCGACTACGACCGTGAGCGAATCAGCCTGTCGCGTAAGCAGACGCAGAAGGACCCGTGGGAAGTCTTCGCTTCCTCGCACGAGGTCGGTCAACTCGTCTACGGACGGGTCACCAAACTGGTTCCGTTCGGTGGTTTCGTTCAGGTCGGAGAGGGAATCGAAGGTCTCGTCCACATCTCGGAGATGAGCACGCAGCACGTCGATGCCCCCGAGCAGGTCGTGACCCCGGGCGAAGAGCTCTGGGTGAAGATCATCGACCTCGACGTTCCCCGCCGTCGTATCAGCCTGAGTATCAAGCAGGCGGCCGAGGGTGGCGAACTCGCCGAGGAGTACCGGACGCACTTCGAGGTCGACGAGCACGGCAACTGGACCACGGGCGCCGACGATGCGTCTCGTGAGTCGACGTGGGCCGAGTACTACGGCGATACCGCCGAGGCACCGGCTGCCGAAGCCACCGAAGCCTGATCAGATCCGCTCGATCCGAACCAGTCCCAGTCGGGCCGCTCGGACGAGGGCCTGGGTTCGGTCGTCGACGTCGAGTTTGTCGTACACGGCCGCCAGATGGTTCTTGACCGTCTTTTGGCTGATGAAGAGTCGCTCGGCGATCTCGGTCGTCGATGCACCATCGGCGACGAGTTGGAGAACCTCGCTCTCGCGTTCGGTGAGAAGGGTGTCTCCGTTCGGAGGTTCGGGAGATTCGTCGAGGATTCTCCGAATGTCGCTCGACACCGCGATGTCTCCATCGAGTGCGCTGCCGATAGCGGCTTCGATCTCGTCCAGCTCGCAGTCCTTGCTCAGATAGCCCCGTGCCCCGCTCGCCAGTGCGTGCCGTACCGTCATTGCGTCGACGTGCATCGAGAGCATCACGATTCGACGTCGTCGGTCGGCGGCCAAGATCTCCTTCAACGCCGCGATGCCGTCCCCGTTCGGCATGGCGACGTCCATGAGGACGAGATCGGGCTCGTGTTGGCGAGTGAGTCGAACGGCCTGGTCCCCACCGTTGGCCTCACCGACGACGAGGTGACCGAGCCCACGTAGGTGGTGGGCGAGCAACGTCCGAAAGAGTCCGTGATCGTCGGCCACGACGATCCGAGCAGATGTTGCCTCGATCATGCGTGGAGAGTACCGAGAAGAGATCCCGAGATCCGCTCGCCCTCTGCGACGTGGGGACGGAGGGCCTAACGTGCAGTCATGATTCTCGTCGGACTCACAGGCGGTATCGGTTCCGGTAAGTCGACCGTGTCGGCGCTGCTCGCTCAGCGAGGGGCCGTGATCGTCGATGCCGACGCCATCACCCGTGAGGTTCAGCAACCGGGATCGCCGGTCCTCACCGAATTGGCCGAGTGCTTCGGATCGAACGTGATCGCCGATGACGGCGGTCTCGACCGTGCCGCAGTTGCATCGGTCGTCTTCGGCGACCCCGAGGCTCTGAAGAAATTGAACGCGATCGTGCATCCGGCGGTTGGTCGCCTCATGAACGATCGAATCATCGAACAGCGAAGCACCGACAATGTGGTGATCCTCGACATTCCCTTGCTCACCGAGAACCCCCGAGAGGGCCTCCAGGGTCGAATCGTTGTCGACGTGCCGGTCGAGACGCAGGTCGAGCGTTTGGTTCGATTCCGTGGATTCTCGGAGGAGGATGCTCGGGCTCGTATCGCTCGTCAGGCGGCCCGGGAGGAGCGATTGGCGGCCGCTGACTTCGTCGTCGACAACAGCGGCGCGCCCGAGGACCTGGAGTCCCAAGTCGATCGTTTGTGGGCCTGGCTGACGTCACTCCCGCAACTTCCCAACGACTACGAACCGATTCTGCCCACGTCGCGACCACCGGCGTCATGACCACCGACCGTCTCCTTCGAGTCGTCTCCGAATTCGAGCCAGCCGGTGATCAGCCGGCGGCGATTCGCGACCTGTCGGCGGGGGTGGAGGCCGGACTTCGATTCCAGACTCTTCTCGGTATCACCGGCTCCGGTAAGAGTGCAACGATCGCCTGGACGATCGAACGGGTCCAGCGTCCGACTCTGATCCTGGCGCCGAACAAGAGCCTTGCCGCTCAGTTGGCTCAGGAGATGCGGGAGTTCTTTCCGGACAACCGAGTCGAATACTTCGTCAGTTACTACGACTACTACCAGCCCGAGGCCTACATCGCCTCGAGCGACACGTACATCGAGAAGGATTCGTCGATCAACGACGAGATCGACCGTCTGCGTCACTCGGCAACAGCTGCTCTTCTCACACGTCGCGACACGATCGTCGTCGCTTCGGTGTCGTGCATCTACGGAATGGGAAACCCCGACGAATATCGAGGTCAGCTGCTCGAGTTGCATTGCGGTGTCGACTACGACATGCGCAGTGTCCTTCGCCGATTGGTCGACCTCCAGTACGACCGAAACGACATGGCACTCGGACGAGGGAATTTTCGGGTTCGTGGTGACACGATCGAGATCCACCCGGCGTACGAAGAGTCGGTCCTGCGAGTCGAGATGTTCGGCGACACGGTCGATCGACTCACGATGATCGATCCTCTGACCGGCGAGACCCTTCGCGAACTGAGCGAAGTGTTGGTCTTTCCGGCGACGCACTACGTCGCTGGTGACGAGCGGATGCGTCGAGCAGTTCTCGGTATCGAGGCGGAGTTGCAGGAGCGCCTGCAAGTTTTCGAAAAGGACGGAAAACTGCTCGAGGCTCAACGCTTGCGGATGCGTACTCAGCACGACCTAGAGATGATTCAAGAGGTCGGCTATTGCAACGGAATCGAGAACTATTCGATGCACATCGACGGACGTCGCCCCGGGGAACCTCCGTTCACCCTTCTCGATTACTTTCCGAAGGACTACCTCCTCGTGATCGACGAGAGTCATGTGGCCGTTCCGCAGCTACACGGTCAATTCGCCGGCGATCGAAGCCGCAAGGACGTCCTCGTCGAGCACGGATTTCGCCTTCCGAGTGCCCGCGACAACCGCCCCCTTCAATTCGATGAGGTGATGGAACGTCTCAACCAGGTCGTCTTCCTCTCGGCAACTCCCGGCCCGTACGAACTCGAGGTCTCCGAACGAGTGGTCGAGCAGATCGTGCGTCCGACCGGTTTGGTCGATCCCGAAGTGATCGTGAAACCCACCAAGGGTCAGATCGACGATCTGATCGCGCAGATCGAGGACCGCATCGGTCGTGGTGATCGAGTGCTCGTGACCACGCTCACCAAGAAGATGGCCGAAGACCTCACCGATTACCTCCTGGAGCACGGACTTCGCGTTCGGTACCTTCACAGCAACGTCGACACCATTCAACGGATCGAGATCCTTCGCGCACTTCGTCTGGGAGAGTTCGACGTCCTGGTTGGGATCAACCTGCTTCGAGAGGGTCTCGACCTTCCGGAAGTGAGTCTGGTGGCCATTCTCGATGCCGACAAGGAAGGTTTCCTCCGCAGTGAAACATCGCTGATCCAGATGATCGGACGTGCGGCGCGAAACGTCGACGGCCAGGTCATCATGTACGCCGACCAAGTGACACCTTCGATGCAACGAGCGATCGGGGAGACCAATCGACGACGAGGGCTGCAAGTGGCCTACAACACCGAGCACGGAATCAACCCTCAGACCATTCGCAAGGCGGTCGGCGACATCTTGTCGATGTTGAGGCCGGAGGGCGAATCGGCTCCTGTTCCCGGAAAGGATCGGCGGCGACAGCGGGAGAGGGATCGAGTCCAGAGAGAACTGCGGACTCTGCCCCAACAGGAGATGGCTCGGCTCGTTCAGACTCTCGAGGAAGAGATGCACGAGGCGGCCGCCGATCTGCGATTCGAGTACGCCGCTCGGTTGCGTGACGAAATCAACGAACTTCGTCGAGAAATGAAGGATGCGGGTTAGGGGGCGTTCGGGTCTCCATCGGTAATGTCGGCCGGGTGTCCGACCAGCTGATCGTCCGGGGGGCCCGGGAGCACAATCTCAAGAACCTGAGTGTCGATCTGCCTCGCGACAAGATCGTGGTGTTCACGGGATTGTCGGGCAGTGGAAAGTCATCTCTGGCGTTCGACACGATCTACGCCGAGGGGCAGCGGCGATACGTGGAGTCCCTCAGTGCCTATGCCCGTCAGTTCCTGGGGCAGATGGACAAGCCCGATGTCGACGTCATCGAGGGTCTGTCACCGGCGATCTCCATCGACCAGAAATCGGCGAGTCGAAACCCACGTTCGACGGTGGGAACCATCACCGAGGTGTACGACTACCTGCGCCTGCTGTACGCGCGCATCGGGGTCCAGCATTGTCCGAAGGACGGCAATCGGCTGGCGCGTCAGACTCCGCAGCAGATCGTCGACCGAGTGCTCGCTCTCGACGAAGGAACGCGCTTCCAAGTCCTCGCCCCTGTGGTGCGGGGTCGCAAGGGTGAATACGAGACTCTCCTGAACGACGTTGCCGGTCAAGGTTTCGTTCGAGCCCGAGTCGACGGAGAAACCGTCGACATCACCGAATTCCTCGATCGGCCCACAAAGCTCGCGCGGTACGAACAGCACACGATCGAGATCGTCGTCGATCGGTTGGTCAACAAAAAGGGCATCGAGAGGCGACTCACCGACAGCCTCGAAACGGCCCTTCGCCTCGCTGACGGCGTCGCCGAGGTCGAGATCGTCTCCGACTCCGATCCGGAACTCCTGACGTTCAGCCAGCACCTGGCTTGCCCGAAATGCGGTTCGTCGTACGACGAACCGGCTCCTCGAAGCTTCTCCTTCAACTCTCCGTACGGAGCCTGTGAGACATGTGATGGTTTGGGCACGACCTTCGAAGTCGACCCCGAGCTCGTCGTACCCGACCCTGATCTCGCTCTGAGTGAGGGTGCCATTGCGCCCTGGCGCAGCGCTCACACCGGGTTCTTCCAACGCATTCTGGAGTCGGT
Organism: Actinobacteria bacterium casp-actino8; assembly: GCA_001510455.1. The sequence continues at coordinate 9,887 of LFFH01000045.1, read as the reverse complement.
CGCCGAGGACCACGACATCGACCTCGATCGGCCATGGTCGAAACTGTCGGCCAAATCACGCAAGATCGTTCTTCAGGGTCTTCCCGGAACGATGACGGTTCGCTTCAAGAATCGATACGGGCGGGTACGCCAGTTCAACACAACCTTCGAGGGTGTGATTCCCTGGATCAAGCGGCGTCATGAATCAGCCGAGAGCGACTGGTCCCGTGAGCAGTACGAGGGATACATGCGTCAGGTGCCGTGTTCGGCCTGTGGTGGGGCGCGTCTCAAGCCGTCGACATTGGCGGTCACGGTGAACGGCCGGAACATTTCCGAAGTCTGCGATCTTCCGATCTCCGAGTCGGCGTCGTTCCTTCGAGGTCTCGAATTGTCGGAGCGCGATCGAATGATCGCCGAGCGAGTGGTGAAGGAGATCGACGCCCGTCTCGGCTTCCTTCTCGACGTCGGTCTCGACTACCTCACCCTGTCGCGTTCCGCCGGAACCCTGGCGGGAGGTGAGGCGCAGCGAATTCGTCTGGCCAGTCAGATCGGGTCGGGCCTCGTCGGAACCCTCTATGTTCTGGACGAGCCGTCGATCGGGCTGCACCAGCGTGACAATCGACGACTGATCGACACCCTGCTTCGGCTTCGCGATCTGGGGAACACGGTTCTGGTGGTCGAACACGACGAAGAAACGATCCGCGAGAGTGACTGGATCGTCGACATCGGGCCCGGAGCGGGTGAGCACGGTGGCGAGGTCGTGTACAGCGGTCCGGTCAAAGGAATTCTGAAGTGTAAGGAGTCGGTGACCGGGCAGTACCTGGCCGGGAAGAAGTCGATCCCTGTTCCAGAAGTGCGTCGTCAACCGGGAGATCAGTGGCTCGAGATCGTCGAGGCGCGTGAACACAATCTGAAGAACCTCGACGTCCGGATTCCACTGGGCTGTTTCGTGGCGGTCACCGGAGTGTCGGGTAGCGGAAAGAGCACGTTGGTGCGCGACATCCTCCTGCCCGTCCTGATGCAGAAGATCTACAAGTCGAAAGAAGCGCCCGGAAAGCACAAGAGAGTGAACGGTGTCCATCACCTCGACAAGGTGATCGACATGGATCAGTCCCCGATCGGGCGGACGCCTCGGTCGAATCCGGCGACCTACACCGGAGTCTTCGACGCCATACGAAAGCTCTTCGCCACCACCGCCGAGGCGAAGGTCAGGGGCTACCAACCCGGGCGCTTCTCGTTCAACGTGCAGGGCGGACGTTGTGATGCCTGCTCGGGTGACGGGACCATCCGAATCGAGATGCACTTCCTTCCGGACGTGTACGTTCCGTGCGAAGTGTGCAAGGGCGCGCGATACAACCGTGACACCCTCGAGATCGCCTTTAAGGGGAAGAACATCTCGGACGTTCTCGACATGCCGATCGAAGAGGCGCTGCACTTCTTCTCCAATCAGCCGTCGATCGCCCGCCACATGCAGACACTCGTGGATGTCGGCCTCGGATACGTGAGGCTGGGCCAATCGGCTCCCACGTTGTCGGGTGGTGAAGCGCAGCGAGTCAAGCTGGCGACCGAACTCGCCAAGCGAAGCACCGGCCACACGATCTACCTCCTCGACGAGCCGACCACCGGGCTCCACTTCGAGGACGTGCGACGTCTTTTGACCGTTCTGTCGCGGTTGGTCGATCAGGGAAACACCGTGCTCGTGATCGAACACAATCTCGACGTGATCAAGACCGCCGACTGGATCGTCGATCTCGGCCCCGAAGGGGGACACGGCGGTGGCACGGTCGTCGCCGAGGGCGCGCCCGAGGTGGTCGCGAAGACGAAGGGGAGTCACACCGGCCGCTTCCTGGCCGATCTGCTGTCGCCCACGGCCTGAGGGTGCACTCCTAGGCTGACGTCATGCGCGAGCGTCCGACCGGAATTCCCGACTCTCCGGGCTCGTATCAGTTCAAGGATCCTCACGGGCGAGTGATCTATGTCGGAAAGGCCAGCAGCCTTCGCTCGCGCTTGTCGAGTTATTTCCAGGATCCGTCCCTTCTGCATCCGCGCACGGCTCAGATGGTCGCCGAGGCCGAATCGGTCGAGTGGATCACCGTTCGCAACGAACTCGAAGCCCTGATGCTCGAGTACACGCTCATCAAGGAGCATCGTCCTCGCTACAACATTCGCCTGCGAGACGACAAGAGCTATCCATTCCTCGCCGTGACCGTCGACGAAGAATGGCCGCGTGCCTTCGTGATGAGAGGCACTCGCCGCAAGGGAACTCGGTACTTCGGGCCCTTCGCCCACGCATACGCGATTCGAGACACCCTCGATCTCCTTCTGCGAACCTTTCCGATCCGTACCTGTAGTGACGGCAAGTTCGAGCAACATCGCCGCTTGGGTCGGCCGTGTCTGCTGTATCACATCGAGAAATGCAGCGGTCCGTGCGTCGGTGGAGTCGAGACCGATTCGTACGTATCGTTGGTTCGTGATCTGTGCAAATTCCTCGACGGTGACACCGACGGTGTCGTCAGCGAACTTCGCGAGCAGATGGAACGAGCTTCGCAAGCTCTCGAATTCGAACGAGCTGCTCGCCTGCGGGATCGTCTGCAGTCCGTCGAACGAGCGGTCGAGAAGCAACAGATGGTGGCCGAACGGGACGAGGATTTCGATGCGATCGCAGTGGTCGACGACGATCTGGAAGCCGCAGTGCAGGTCTTCTACGTCAGGCGGGGCCGGGTCGTCGGCCGCAAAGGTCTGGTGATCGACAAGGTCGAAGATCTGACGCCCTCCGGACTGGGTCACCGAATCGTCGAGCTTCTGTACGGGGACGAACCCGTACTCGGCACACCCCCGGCTCTCCTCGTCGAGACCGAACCGGACCGTGTTGAGGTTCTCGAGGAGTGGCTGTCCAATCGTCGGGGGACGAAGGTGAGTGTTCGAGTTCCGAAGAGAGGGGACAAGCGCACCCTTCTCGAGACGGCCCGAATGAACGCCAAGGAAGAGTTCACTCGCCACCGGATCAAGAGGGCCAGTGATCACAACAGTCGGAGTCGAGCCCTGACCGAGATTCAAGACGCACTCGCACTTCCCGACGCACCACTTCGTATCGAGTGTTACGACATGGCCCATCTCCACGGAACCGATTACGTGGGATCGATGGTCGTGATGGAGGATGGGCTGCCGGCCAAACGCGAATACCGACGATTCAAGATCAAGACCGTCGACGGGAATGACGACTACGCAGCGATGCGCGAGGTGCTCACTCGCCGACTGTCGGCCTATCTGAGTGAGCGTGACGAAATGCTCGGCGACGAAGGGTCCGGACCTCGTCGATTCGCCTATCCACCCCAATTGCTCCTTGTCGACGGCGGACGGGGGCAGTTGTCCGTGGCCGTCGACGTCGTCAAGCGTCTCGGTCTCGACTCCGAGATCCCGGTCGCCGCATTGGCCAAGAAGTTCGAAGAGGTTTTCGTGCCCGATCGCGATGTTCCGATCGTCTTCGCTCGCGGAAGCGAAGGTCTGTTCATGCTTCAGCGAATTCGTGACGAAGCGCACCGTTTCGCCAATACGTTTCACCGTGAGCTGCGGAGCAAGCGAATGACTTCCGGCTCATTGTCCGGGATACCAGGTCTCGGAGAGGCCCGGCAGAAGAGGTTGGTGAAGACCTTCGGCGGAGTGAACGCCGTGAAGGCGGCCTCCCTCGAAGACCTGTTGGCGGTGTCGTGGCTGCCGAGCGCGGTCGCTCACGCGGTTCACGAGAAGTTCCACGGTCCGGAGAACGTCGTTCAGGAGAAGTGAGGCAGAACTTCGGCTCGGAACATCTCGTAGGAACCACGACGTTCGGAGGGATCGCTCCCGAGGGTGAAATCAGGAACGATGACTTCGTCGAAGCCTGCTTGGATGAATTGTCCGATGGCTTCGACGAAGGTCTCGACGCCACCGGCGATCGAACGATCGAACGGGGCGACGGCCAGGACGGATTCGGCCGTCGTGCGATCGGGGGTCGGAAAGAAGAGGGCTTGAACGGACCGATGGAGTGATTTCGGATCCCGTCCGTGCCTCTCGCATGCCTGGTCGATGACGGCCGCTTTGGTGGCCGCGACCTCCGGAGTGCCCCATGTGTTCCATTCGTCGGCCGTCGTGACGGTGATCCGCGACATACGTGGCCCACCGGTTCCGACCATGATCGGGAGACGGCCCTGGACGGGCGATGGACGACATGGCGCGTCGACGATCTGGAAATGGCGGCCGGAGAACGTGGTCCGATCCTGGGTCAACAGACTCCTGACGACGGCGATCGCCTCTTCGAATCGATCGACTCGCTCGCGATTGTCGAGGAGCGGAATTCCGTAGGCGCGATGCTCGTTCACTTGCCAACCAGCACCGATTCCGAGGGTGAGGCGACCCTTGCTGATGCGATCGATCGTGGCGGCCGTATTGGCGAGCAAGGCCGGGTGGCGCACGGTCGTCGGCGAGACGAGAGAACCGATTCGAATTCGTTCGGTCACCGCTGCCGTGGCCGAGAGAATCGACCAGATCTCATGAACGTCACCGTCGGCTACCGAACCGTCCTCGGTGTTCGGCATGAAGTGATCGGCGTACCACAGACAATGCCAGTGACCGTCGTCGACGAATTCGGCGAGGGAACGAACCTCGGGCCAGGAACGCTCCGGAGAGGGCCACACCGAGAAGAGAGTCATGGTCGGACCCTAGTGATCGCCCTCTGGACCTAAGGTGATTCGGTGAGTGATGGCTTGTGGGAGGACAATGCTGCGTGGTGGATCGACGGATTCACCGACGGAGCGGATCCGGAGTACGAGGAACAGATCGTTCCGATGGCCGTCGCCGACCTCGCCGGTTACCGCACGATCCTCGACGTCGGTTGCGGAGACGGCCAGATCGGCCGGGCCCTGATGCGCGCTCACGGATCGCACGTCGTCGGAATCGATCCCACGTGGAATCAGATCACGGTCGCCAAGGAGCGAAGCGTGCTCGAGAACGGATCGGTGATGTCGGTCGCACGCGCCGGAGCCGATCGCCTTCCCTTCGCCGACGGTTCGTTCGATGCCGTGGTGGCGTGTCTGGTGTTCGAACACATACGCGAAGTCGACTCGGCCATCGAAGAGGTCGCGCGCGTCCTGCGCCCTGGTGGCCGCTTCTCGTTCTTCTTGAACCATCCGCTCCTTCAGACGCCCGGAAGCGGGTGGATCGACGACCAGATCCTCGATCCACCCGAGCAGTATTGGCGGATCGGTCCGTATCTGATCGAAGAAGAGAGTGTGGAAGAGGTCGAAAAGGACGTCTTCATTCCCTTCATTCATCGGCCTCTGTCTCGCTACGTGGGAGCCCTGGTCAGAGAAGGCCTCGTCATCACCGGACTGGCCGAGCCGGCGCCGCCGGCCGGCTTCCTCGCTCGCGCCTCCGAGTACGAGGCCGCGGCGACGATTCCTCGACTGTTGCATCTGCGAGCCGACAAACGCTGAATCGTTCTCCTGATCGTCTCGCCAGGTCGTCTCTCCACATCGACTCCCCATCACCTTGCTAGCGTCATCGTCAGTGGCCGACATCTTGGTGATCACAGGAATGTCCGGAGCCGGTCGTAGCGCGACGGCGGCGGTCCTCGAGGATCTCGGGTGGTACGTCGTGGACAACCTTCCGACGACGCTCGTCGACACCATCGTCGAGTTGGCGAGCCAACCGTCGTCGTCGATCGAGAAGCTGGCGCTCGTGGCCGGTCGTCAACACCTCGAACTGATGCCCAAGGTCGCTGGTCTGCGATCGGCTGGGCACCGCGTCCGAGTCGTGTATCTCGACGCCTCCGACCACGAACTGGTCAATCGGTACGAGGCGACCAGGCGCCGACATCCACTCTCCAGTGAAGTGGACGGTCTCCTGGAGGCGATCCAGAAGGAGCGGGTTCTCCTCGAATCGATCAAGGCCGATTGCGACCTCTCGATCGACACCACCGACCTCAACGTTCATCAGCTCAAATCCCGCCTTCTCGACGTCTTCGAGACGAGTGGAACCGACCGCCTCGAGGTCACGGTGGAGTCGTTCGGCTTCAAATACGGGATCCCCCTCGACGCCGACATGGTGATGGACGTGCGTTTCCTCCCCAATCCCCACTGGGAGGAGACACTCCGTCCGCTCACGGGCCTCGACGAGCCGGTTCGGCGGTTCGTGCTCGAGCAGGGGGCGGCCGGTCGGTTCGTCGACGACCTCGTGACGCTCATCAGCGGAGTTCTTCCCGAATTCGTTCGCGAGGGCAAGAGTTATCTCACGGTCGCCGTGGGCTGCACCGGGGGTCGACATCGGTCGGTCGCCGTCGCCGAAGAGGTGGCCAATCGGCTCCGTCGAACGGGGCAGCCGGTTCGAACCGGTCATCGTGACGTTGGTCGCTGATCACCAGGAGATACGGAGCCACGGGGGGCCTCGGAACTAGGTTTTCCGGCGAAGAGTCGGGTCCTTCCGACGGAAAGGGGCGTCATGGTCGTTCGAGTGGGAATCAACGGCTTCGGTCGAATCGGTCGGAATTTCTTTCGGGCGGTACGGAGTCGTGGAGCCGACGTCGAGATCGTGGCGGTGAACGATCTGGGCTCGCTCGAGACGATGGCGCACCTGTTGAAGTACGACTCGGTTCTCGGCGTTCTCCCGAACGAGATCAAGGCGACCGCCGAGGGAATTTCCATCGACGGTCGGAGTATCAAGGTGCTGAGCGAGCGAGATCCCAAGAACCTTCCGTGGGGTGACCTCGGTGTCGATCTCGTGATCGAAAGTACCGGAATCTTCACGAAGCGCGATACGGCGGCTGCACACCTGGACGGTGGTGCGCCATTGGTGGTCGTCTCCGCTCCGTGCGACAACGCCGATGCCACGTTCGTGTATGGGGTCAATCACGACGATTTCGATCACTCTCGGCACAAGGTGGTGTCGAACGCCAGTTGCACGACCAATTGCTTCGTACCGCTCGTGAAGGTGCTCGACGATGCATTCGGAGTGAGTGAAGGGCTGATGCAAACCGTTCACGCGTACACCGGAGACCAGATGCTCGTCGACGGGCCGCACAAGGATCTGCGCCGGGCTCGCGGAGCGGCGATCAACATCGTTCCGACGAGCACGGGAGCAGCTCGCGCCACGAGCCTCGTTCTCGAGAGCATGAAGGGCAAGCTCGACGGAACGTCGCTGCGGGTTCCGGTGCCCACGGGTTCGATCGTGGACTTCACGGTCAACTTGAACACCTCGGCTTCCGTCGACGAGATCAATGGAGCGTTCAAGAAGGCCGCCGAGTCCTCTCCATTGAAGGGTGTGCTTCGCTACACCGAAGATCCGATCGTCTCGAGTGACATCGTGACCGATCCTCACAGCAGCATCTTCGATGCCGGTCTGACGGCGTCGATGGGCAAGATGGCCAAGGTCCTGGCGTGGTACGACAACGAGTGGGGTTACAGCAATCGCCTCGTCGATCTCACGCTGCACGCCGGTGCGCGCATCGAACGCTCGGCTTGATGATCGGCGATCTCCCGACCCTCGAGGATCTCGGTGACGTCTCCGGACGTCGGGTCCTGGTTCGGACCGATTTCAACGTTCCTCTCGAGGCCCGGCCCGACGGAGGTCGTCGGATCACCGACGATTTCCGAATCCGCGCCGCTTTGCCCACGATCGAGTGGCTGACGGAGCGGGGAGCGCACGTCGTGTGTGCGAGCCATCTCGGTCGGCCGAAGGGAACTCCGGACGAGCGCTATTCCATGGCGCCGGTGGCCGAGCGTCTTGCGGAACTGGCGCCCGGCGTCGAACTGCTCGAGAACCTTCGTTTCGATGCCGGAGAAGAAGGTGATTCCCCGGCCTTCGTGGAGCGACTGGTCGAGGGAGTCGACATGTACGTCGACGATGCCTTCGGGGCCGCGCATCGATCGCACGCGTCGATCGTCGGCCCGCCTCGCACCCTGCCCTCGGCGATGGGGCGATTATTGGCCCGTGAAGTCGAGGTTCTTCTCGAACTTCGGCGTCGTCCGAAGCATCCGTTCGTCGCAGTTCTCGGTGGTTCGAAGATCTCCGACAAGCTAGGCGTCGTCGAAGCACTGCTCGAAGTGGTCGACGGGTTGGTCATCGGAGGTGCGATGTGCTTCACCTTTCTGGCCGCTCAGGGTCATTCGATCGGCGATTCCTTGTTCGAACCCGAACAGGTCGAGACCTGTCGTCGACTGCTCGAGACGGGGAAGGCGATACATCTTCCCGAAGACATCACCGGAGTCGATGCCGACGGCAACTACGCCACGTTCGGGCGACGACTTCCTCCGGGTGCCAAAGGTTTCGACATCGGGCCCGGTTCGGCAGCGGCGTTCAGTGACATCATCATGGAGGCGCGTACCGTCTTCTGGAACGGCCCGATGGGCATGTTCGAGGACGAGCGTTTCGCCAAGGGAACGCGAACGATCGCTGAAGCCATGGCCGAAACGAAGGCGTTCACGGTGGTCGGCGGTGGAGATTCGGCGGCCGCGTTGGCCCAATTCGGTCTCGACGATCGGATCGATCATGTGTCGACCGGTGGAGGCGCGTCCCTCGAACTCCTCGAACTGGGAGACCTTCCCGGACTCGCCGCTCTCAGAAAGGCACCCAATGTCGTCCAAGCATGACCGTCGCCCTCTCGTCAGTGGCAACTGGAAGATGAACCTCAACCATTTCGAGGCGATCCAGATCGTGCAGAAGTTGAGTTATCTCGTGACGAAGGACGATTTCGAACAAGTCGACGTCACGATTCACCCTCCATTCACCGACCTTCGTAGCGTTCAGACGCTGATCGAGGCCGACGAATTGCGGTTCGTTCTCGGCGCTCAGAACTGCCATCACGAGAAGTCCGGGGCCTTCACCGGGGAGATAGCCGCACCTTTCCTGGCCAAACTCGGCGTGCGGTACGTGATCTGCGGCCACAGCGAACGCCGTCAGATGTTCGGTGAGTCCGATGCGGTCGTGGCCGCCAAGGTTGCGGCAGTGCTGTCCCATGGCATGACGCCGATCGTGTGCGTGGGTGAGACCCAGGGGGAACGAGAAGCGGGCTCGACGATCGATCGAGTCACGTCACAGGTTCGGGAGTCCCTGTCCGGGTGCAACGCCGGCCAGGTGGCCGGCCTCGTGGTGGCCTACGAGCCGATCTGGGCCATCGGAACCGGGTTGACCGCCACGGCCGACGATGCTCAGACCGTGTGCGCATCGATTCGTCGGACCGTTTCCGATGGTTGGGGTTCCGACACGGCCGAGCAGGTCAGGATCCAGTATGGAGGGTCGGTCAAGGCCGGAAATATCGCCGAGATCATGGATGGTCCCGATGTCGACGGAGTGCTCGTCGGAGGGGCCAGTCTCGATCCCGACGAGTTCGCTCGGATCGTTCAATTCCCGCAGCACGTCCGCTGATCGGACGCTCGGGACACATGTCCCGCGGTCGGTCGGGGATGGGCGTGGGCACCTCCGACGCGCTGGTAACGTTTCGCCGCCGCGACCTTCGGGGAGGATGGTCGTCGGGCGGGTCATCCCGTGGTTCCAGGGCCCAGGAATTCCCTCCATGAAACGACCAGGAGGTCACCTATGACGAAGAAGACGAGTCGTGTGCTCGCCCTTCTCGCCGGTGCGTCCCTCGTCATCGCCGCCTGTGGCGGCGATGACGGTGACTCATCGTCCAGTGAAACCAATGCTCCGGCCACCGAAGCTCCGACCGACGGTGGCGACACCGACACGTCGGCGTGCGGTCCGAGCACCCTCGAAGGTGGAGCAGGCGGAGCCGAAGGCGCAGCCGCCATGCGCATCACCATCGACATCAACCCCGACGCCGTGTGGCAGGACGGATGTCCGATCACCGTCGCCGACTTCCAGTGTTCGGTCAACGCGACTCTGAACACCCCCGGTTCGATCTCGACCACGGGTTACGACAA
>LFFH01000044.1 GCA_001510455.1 Actinobacteria bacterium casp-actino8 | reverse complement strand
GCTGAGCCGTCCACTTTCGATCGCGAAGTCGTCGCATGGGAGACTTCTTCCATGAGCACCGACACCGCCCGCAACAAAGTCGAGGCCGCCCTCGACGACCTTCTCGCATCCCACGACCCCACATCGATGGACAACGTGACGTTCCGCGGCCATCGCTTCGATGCCGGCTTGGCATGGGTGCACTTCCCCGAAGGCCACGGTGGACTCGGCCTCCGCCCAGAACTGAACAAGATCGTGGAGGAAAGACTCCGCAAGGCAGGGGCCAAACCACAGGATCCGTCCACCTTCTTCATCGCTCTGGCCGGACCCACCATCGTGACCCACGGCTCCGACGATGTGAAGAAGCGCTTCCTTCGTCCGATGTTCACCGGCGAGGAACGTTGGTGCCAGCTCTTCAGCGAACCCGGAGCCGGCTCCGACTTCGCAGGACTCGGAACCCGCGCCGTTCGCGACGGTGACGAATGGGTGGTGAACGGTCAGAAGGTCTGGAACACTCTCGCCCACCTCGGTGACTGGGGCATGCTCGTCGCCCGCACCGATCCGGATCAGCCCAAGCACAAAGGCATGACCTACTTCGCACTCGACATGCGCGCTCCAGGAGTCGAAGTGCGGCCGCTTCGTCAGATCACGGGCGAGGCCGAGTTCAACGAGGTCTACATGACCGACGCACGCGTCCCTGATGCGATGCGGATCGGAGAGGTCGGCGAAGGTTGGCGCGTCGCTCTCACCACGCTCATGAACGAGCGCACGGCGATCGGTGGTGGCGGTGGCGGACACGCCCGCCGTCGCGGCCCGATCGACGAGGCGGTCCGAATCTTCCGCGAGAAGGGTCACGGTGCGGCACAGCGCGACCGGCTCATGTCGCTCTGGTGCAAGAGTGAAGCACTGCGCCTCACCAACATGCGGGCGTCACAGGCCGCCAAGGCCGGCAACCCCGGGCCAGAAGGCTCGATCGCCAAGTTGATGATGGCCGAGTTCAACAAGTCGGTCACCGAGTTCTCGGTCGAACTCCTCGGTGCCGAGGGAATGGTCGATTTCGATTTCACCTTCCGGCGCCCGGAAGATCTCTCGGTCGACGGTTCCGAGGGCGGGGTGCGGCACTCGTTCCTGCGTGCTCGCGCCAACTCGATCGAAGGTGGCACCAGCGAAATCATGCGGAACATCCTGGGCGAACAGGTCCTCGGCCTGCCGGGTGAACCGCGCGTCGACAAAGACCTTCCCTGGACCAAGGTGCCGCGCAACTGATCGACTCGGACCTTCGCGCTAGTCGTCGGTGACGCGCCGCCGTTCCGACTTGCGCTGCGATGCTTTCTTCTTCGACGTGAGGCGTCGTTCGACCGCACCCTTCGACGGCTTGGTGGCCCGTCGCTCCCGCGGCGGTGGCGCGGCGGCCCGGTCGAGGATCTCGATCAGCCGTTCCTGACACAGTTGGCGATTGCGCCACTGGCTGCGGGCCACCTGACTCGACACGGTGATGGTGTCGGGTAACGATGCGGCCAAGCGCTCGAGCAAGACCGGTCGCCCAGTGATCGCATCGAGGCGAACGCGCAACGTGGCTCGGGTGGCGACTTTGTTGACATTCTGACCACCCGCTCCCCCGGATCGGGTGAAGGACCAGTGCAGTGCGGCAGCGGGAACCACGAGACCACGTGCCGTGACGAGATCGACCTCGGGAGTCACGACGACATCATCACACGCGGTCGGCCTCACGTACCGCCGGAGAGAAGTTCTTTCACTCTGTCCTTGGGGCGACCGATGATCGCCCGTTCGTCGGTCACGACGACCGGGCGTTGGAGAAGTTGCTTGTGTTTGACGAGTACCGCAACCACTTGATCGGCCGTACGAACGTCGTCGTCGGTGAGACCCAGCTTCTTCCAGAGACTGTCGCGACGAACCAGATCGGTGACCGGGTCCTCGAGCTTGGCGATGATGCCTCGCAACGTGGCTTCATCGGGCGGGGTCTTGATGTACAACACGATCTCGGCGTCGACTCCGAGCTCCTCGGCAATGCTCACGGCATTGCTACTGCTGTTTCAATGCGGATTGTGATAGATGGTGACGCTCACACGCCACCATCCGTCACGATCATCGGGATCTGATCCACGCCGCTCGACGAGACGATCAGCTGCAGCCGCTCGTGGTCCCGCACGACGGGCACGCATGGCACGAACCAGCGCGAACCATGCTCACACCGCACTGCATACACATCGGTGAATCGGAGTGCTTGCTTCCGGGTCGGCTGAGCTCAGCCGAGATGTCACTGACGGGAGCCGGTGGGGCGATCCCCATCTCCATCTGGGTGACGAGTTCGTCGACCGACGGAATGCTCTTCGGATCGGCGACGACTTCGCTACCGGTGAACGACTCGACGGCCGATTCCTCGACTCCGGGAAGAGTGGGCTGCAGACGCTCGTCGACCGAGAAGATGCCGAGCTCCTGACGCTCGTCGTAGCTCATGTACTCGAGAGCGAGACGACGGAACAAGTAGTCCATGATCGACGACGCAAAACGGATGTCGGGGTCATCGGTCATTCCGGCCGGCTCGAAGCGCATGTTGACGAAGGCCTCGACGAAGGCTCGCAACGGCACGCCGTACTGGAGGCCGTAGCTGATGCTCTTGGCGAAGGCATCCATGATGCCCGACAGGGTCGAGCCCTGCTTCGAGACGGTGAGGAACACTTCGCCGGGACGACCGTCTTCGTACTCGCCGATCGTGGCGAATCCCTTGCAGTCGGCCACCCGGAACTCGAAGGTGCGGCCCTTGCGGCTGCGGGGCAACTTCTGGCGGACCGGCTTCTGCACGACCTTCTCGACGATCTTTTCGATCACCTGAGTGGCCGAGTCGGCAGCCGGAGTGGAGTCGGACGATGCACCGTCCTTCTTGGCGGTCGAGAGAGGCTGGGCGACCTTGCAGTTGTCGCGGTAGATCGCCACGGCCTTCAGGCCGAGTTCCCATGACAAGAGATGCAAGGCTTCCACGTCTTCGACCGATGCCTCTTCGGGCATGTTGACGGTCTTGGAGATCGCACCCGACAGGAACGGCTGCACGGCACCCATCATGCGGACATGACCCTCGTAGTGGATCGTGTTGTCACCCATCGAGCAGGCGAACACGGCGACGTGCTCGGCGGCGAGATGCGGGGCGCCGAGGATCGACTTCTCGGAATCGATGTACGCGATGATCTCGTCGATCTGAGTGGACGTGTAACCGAGTTTTCGCAAGGCCCACGGGATGGTCTGATTGACGATGACCATCGTGCCACCACCGACCAACTTCTTCATCTTCACGAGACCGAGGTCGGGCTCGATACCGGTGGTGTCGCAGTCCATCATGAGTCCGATGGTGCCGGTGGGAGCGAGCACCGTGGCCTGGCTGTTGCGCACGCCGTATTCCTCACCATCACGGACGGCCGACTCCCAGGACTCCTGACCGGCGCGCAAGAGATCGGCCGGCACCACATCGGAGTGCTCGATCTGATAGCTGGCGTCGCGGTGCATGCGGAGCACGTTGAGCATGTAGCGCTCGTTCTCGGCGAAACCGGCGAAGGGTCCCATCCGGCTGGCCGTGCGAGCACTGGTGGCGTAGGCGTGGCCGGTCATGAGACTCGTGAGAGCGGCCGCCCAGGCTCGGCCAGCCGGCGAGTCGTACGGGAATCCGAGGGCCATCAGCAACGCTCCGAGGTTGGCGTAACCCAGACCCAACTGGCGGAACTTGCGGCTGTTGTCACCGATCTTCTCGGTCGGGTAGTCGGCCCGACCGACCAGGATCTCCTGGGCCGTGAAGACCGTTTCGACCGTGTGTCGGTAGGCCTCGACGTCGAAGTTGCCCGACTCGTCGAGGTACTTCAGCAAGTTGATCGACGCAAGGTTGCACGCCGAATTGTCGATGTGCATGTACTCACTGCACGGGTTGGATCCGTTGATGCGGCCCTCGGCATGCGCGGTGTGCCACTTGTTGATCGTCGTGTCGAACTGCAGACCGGGATCGGCGCACTCCCAGGACGCCTGGGCGATCTGACGCCACACGTCGCGGGCGCGAACGGTGCGCACGGGCGAACCATCGGTGACGGCGCGGTATGCCCAGTCGGCGTCGTCGACGACCGCCTGCATGAACTCATCGGTGACGCGCACCGAGTTGTTGGCGTTCTGATACTGAATGCTGAACGAGTCGGATCCGTCGAGGTCCATGTCGAAGCCGGCGTCGCGCAACACACGTGCCTTCTTCTCTTCCTTCGACTTGCACCAGATGAACTCTTCGACGTCGGGGTGATCGACGTTCAAGATGACCATCTTGGCGGCGCGGCGGGTCTTGCCCCCCGACTTGATCGTGCCGGCCGACGCATCGGCCCCTCGCATGAACGACACCGGGCCCGAGGCCGTGCCGCCTCCGTTCAACAATTCGACACTGGAACGGATCTTCGACAGGTTGATACCCGAACCCGAACCGCCCTTGAAGATCACACCTTCTTCGCGGTACCAGTTGAGGATGCCGTCCATGGTGTCGTCGACGGCGAGGATGAAACAGGCACTCGCCTGCTGGGGCACACCCTTCACGCCGATGTTGAACCAGACCGGGCTGTTGAAGGCCGCTCGCTGGGTCACGAGAATGAACTTCAATTCGTCGCTGAATGCTGCCGCCTCGGACTCGTCGACGAAGTAGCCACCTTCTCGTCCCCACTGAGTGATGGTGTCGACGACCCGGTCGATCACCTGGCGCAACGACGACTCGCGCTCGGGAGTCCCCGGGGTGCCACGGAAGTACTTCTGGGCCACGATGTTGGTGGCGTTCAGCGACCAGAAGGTCGGGAATTCGACCCCGAGCTGTTCGAAAGCGACCGAGCCGTCCTTCCAGTTGGAGATACGAGCGTCTCGCTTCTCCCACTGGACCTGGTCGTAGGGATGCACCCCAGCCGTCGTGAAGTGGCGGTTGATACCGATGGCGAGGCGGTCGGGTGCGAGAGACATGTCAGGTCCTTTTCTGGTGCGGAGATGAGCGGTGAGACGTGGGGTCGGTCGGTTGAAGGTGGTTTCTGGAGAGCACAAGATGTGGTGTTTGCGGACCCCCGGCGCGCGTCCCACCACAAGTGGTTGTGAGATTACAGCAGTGTAACTACAACCATGTCAACGATTGTCCGCGAAGTCCCTGCATACATGCCTTCTCCCGGGGGCACCGTCGTACGAATCGTCGAGACCTCGTTCCACAGGGGTGGCTCCGTCCCGTAGGTTCAGACCGGACGTCCGCCCGATCCAGCTGCCCATTCGACGCTTCAAGTGGTCGACGGAACGACCCGACGACCCCCCAGACAGCGCCTCGCAAGTCTCCTCGCCACGGTTCGGCAACCACCCCTGTGTCACCCCGACACCGTACGGGGGACCCCCTGTGGGAAGGAAGTGGACAACCGTGTGAATTAGTGGATTTTTGTGGGGAAAAGCCTGTGGAGGGCCTTGTGGACGAGCACCCCTCAGATGGGGACAACCGTGACCGGGATGCCGTTCAGAACCGACGTCCCCGACAGTGGGTCGATCGCGCGATCGTCGGTGAGCACGTTCGAGTTGACGCCGGCACGCTCGGCGGCCACGTTCAGCCGGGTTCCCGGCATTCCATGACCCCACCCGTGAGGCAGGCTCACGACACCGGGGCGGATGTCCTCGGTGACTTCGACGACCGCATCGACCTCACCCACGCGCGACGCAACTCGTGCTCGATGTCCGTCGCGTACACCGAGCCGCGCCGCGTCATCGGGGTGCACCTGAAGGGTGCAGCGCGGTTTTCCCTTCACCAACACTTCGATGTTGTGCATCCATGAGTTGTTGGAACGAAGATGTCGTCGACCCACGAGAACGAGATCGCGCGTCACGAACTCGTCGATCGACGACTGAAGACGCGCGACATCGGCGAGCAATTCGTCGGGTGCCAGTTCGACACGTCCCGAACGAGTTCGCAGCGCGTCGGGCAATCGGGGTTGCAACGCCCCGAAGTCGACACCATGTGGGTTGTCGAGAAGGAGATCGAGGCTCGCACCGTTCTCGACAGTGCCGAAGGCCGCGCCGTACGGCCCGGTCTGCAGCATGAAGTCGAGTAGACGTGCCGGCCCCCGACGCCCCTGCGCATCGAGCATCGAACGAATCTCGTCGGCATCGCGACCGTGGATCGGCGACGAGGGATCGGACACCGAGTGTCGAACGAGTCCATCGACGTTCGCGTCATCGGCCGCGAACACATCCGCGTCAGGACCGAAACCTTGCGCTATCAATGCCAGCTTCAGCAGGATCTCCCATTCGTCGGGCTGGTCGTCATCGAGAGGAAGTACGGCTTCGCTGTAGTTGGCCACGTTGCGTATGGCGAATCCGTACAACGCCACGTCGTAGTGATCACGCTGCAGTTGCGACGGCGGCGGAAGAATCACGTCGGCGTGTCGCGTCGTCTCGTTCAGATAGATGTCGACGCTCACCATGAAGTCGAGTGCATCGAGAGCTCGAGCGAGACGCTCGGAATGCGGTGTCGAGAGCACGGGGTTACCGGCCACCGTCACCAGAGCACGAATTCTCTCGTCGCCGGCCTCGTCGATCTCTTCGGCCAGAGCAGCGACCGGGTACTCCCCCATCACTTCGGGGTAGCCGCTCACAACGGTTCGGCCGCCACCGCGGCCGATACGGAAACCGGCTCCCGAACCTCCCTTTCCACGCGTGGTGGGATTGCCGATCACCGGCGCCGTGAACATTGCGCCGCCGCGCCGGTCGAGATTGCCGGTGAGAGTGTTCACGACATCGACGAGCCACGACGCACTGGTTCCGAACTCGGTGGTCGTCGTTCCGATACGGCCGTAGACGACCGCCGTCGGTGCCGTTGCGAGTTCGTGAGCGATTCGTCGAATCGTCGACGCCGACACGCCGGTCACCGCTGCGATCCGCTCGGGGGCGAAACCCGAACTCGCCGCCCGGACTTCGTCGAGGCCGGCCAGGTAAGGCGTCAGACGATCGTCGATCGTCACCAGTTCGTCGGCGAAGAGCACGTTGACGATCGCCATGAGCAAATGCGCATCGGTACCGGGACGAATGGCGACCCATTCGTCGGCTTCTTCGACCGTTCGACTCCGTCGAGGATCCACGACGACCAGACGACCACCACGAGCTCGCAACGCTTCCAAACGGCCCGGGAAGTCGGGAGCAGTGCACAGACTTCCGTTCGACGCATAGGGGTTGGCCCCGAGCATCAACACGTAATCGGTGTGGTCGAGATCCGGCACCGGAACACTCACGGGAGTGCCGAACATGTATCCGGCCGCCACCTGCTTCGGCATCTGGTCGACCGTCGACGCACTGAAGCGGCGCTTGGTCCCGAGAGCTTGCAGCAGCGCGCGGTTGTACATCATGGGGGCCATGTTGTGAGCGCCCGGATTGCCCAAGTAGGTCGCGATCGACTCTCGTCCGTGCTGCTCGATGATCTCGGTCAGGCGGCCGGCGATTTCGTCCCAGGCCTCCGCCCATTCGACTTCGACGTGCTCCCCGTTGCGCTTCACGAGCGGACGGCGCAGACGATCGGGGTCTTCGTGCAACTGCCGGAGCGTCGAGCCCTTCGGACAGATGTAACCGTGCGAGAAAACATCGTCACGATCACCGCGAATACGTGTGACACGAGGTCCGGTCGGAGAGATCTCGACCGAGACCTCGAGACCACAGGTTGCTTCGCACAAGGGACACGTGCGGTACTTGGTGATCGTCTCGCCCACGAGGCGACTCTAGATCGGATCAGACGACAGGAGTTTTGTCGAGGAGCGCGACCTCGCGTTGGAAGTCTTCGGCCGCATCGAAGTTCTTGTAGACACTCGCGAAACGTAGGTAGGTCACGTCGTCGAGTTCACGAAGGCGTTCGAGAACCGCCAACCCCACGCGCGCACTGGTGACCTCGGCCGATCCACTCAGTCGCAATTCTTCTTCCACCGACTCGGCGAGCATGGATGCGGCCTCGGCATCGATCGGCCGTCCTTTGGCCGCCGCCAAGACCCCGGATGTGATCTTCACGGGGTCGAAAGGTTCACGACCACCCTTGGTCTTGACGACCATGAGAGCGACCTCATCGACCCTCTCGTAGGTGGTGAAGCGATGGCCGCAGGCCGGACATTCCCGGCGCCGACGAATGGCCCCGCCGTCTTCGGCTGTGCGTGAGTCGACGACCTTGGTGTCGTCATGTCGGCAGATCACGCACCTCATGGCCCGACAGGGTAGCCCTGTCGCCCCGAGGGCATGAGTCACGGTCAGGGCAGAACGAGGATCTGACCGACGTCGATCGACGCCCCACCGTTCAACGACACCAGATCAGCGACGTATCCACGGATGCTTCCCGACGTGAGCGACGAGGCGATCGACCACAGGGTGTCACCGGGCTGAACCACGTAGACCCCATCGCTGATCACGAAGGCTCCCGACACGTCGACACCCGACATGGCCGACGGAGACGAGACACCGGGCGTCACCGCGGAGACGGGGGCAGCACCGTCTCCGCGGCTCGCCAGTGAACGGATGCCGGCGGAGGCGGCAACCGTCAGGAACACGGCCACACAGGCGACCACCAGGCGCCGACGGCGGTAGACGACCGCCATGTCGGGACGGGGGCGGGCCACCGTGCGAACTTCGATGACGTAACGGGGGTCGAGTGCCAAAGTCATGGTGATCGTCCTTTCGAGCGTGCTGATCGTGGGTGGATCGGGTCGTCGTCACCGTGCCACAGGGGTGTGACACGACACTCGGACGACCGGTGGACCGAACGGGTGTTCGACAGGATATGAGAACACCTGTTCGCTGTCAACCTCCCCCGAACATCTGTTGCCCGAACACATGTTTGACCTGAGGCCCGAACATCCGTACGATGGACCCATGAGCGACACGACCCTCACCTCCCGTCAGCGCGGCATCCTCGAGTTCATCGAGGCCACCATGGCCGATCGGGGCTACCCGCCCTCGGTTCGGGAAATCGGCGGGGCGGTCGGGCTCACTTCCCCGTCGACGGTGCACAATCACCTGTCCACTCTCCAGCGCCTCGGATACCTCGAGCGTGACCCCAACCTGCCGCGGGCCATCAAGGTCAACTGGGACCGCAACTCCGGGGCCATCATCGCCCGCAGTCGGGTGCACCACGTTCCTCTCGTCGGTGACGTGGCCGCCGGCACCGACGTGCTCGCCCAGCAGAACGTCGAGGAACTTCTCCCCCTCCCGGCCGACTTCACCGGTGACGGTGAGCTCTTCATGCTGCGAGTCCGAGGAGATTCCATGATCGAGGCCGGCATTCTCGACGGCGACTACGTCGTGGCTCGCCAACAGGCGACGGCCGTCGACGGCGAGATCGTGGTCGCCGGCATCCCCGGTGACGAAGCAACTGTCAAGACGTTCACTCGTCAGGGTTCACGTGTCGTGTTGAAGCCGGCCAACAGTCGTTTGGCTCCCCTCGACTTCGATGCCGATGACGTACGCGTCTTCGGCAAGGTCGTCACGGTTCTCCGACGCCTGTAGATCCGGCGCGGTCGGCCAATGTGGGCGGCGCCCACGGGCCTCTGCGTCGTCGGCGCCGTCCGATCGTCGTCGACACCGCCCCCACGATCCCCACAGTGACGCCGATCATGACCATGACGGCTCCCGTGATCGCCAGGGCTGACTCCACCGGTACGACACGTCGCCCGAACGCGACCACATCGGCCAGATCATCGGACTCCACACTGATGGCGTACTGCCTCCCCGCTTCCATCGTGAACGAGCTCACGGCCCGACCGGAGTAGTCGGGCAGGTCGTAGGACACTCCCGAGCCGGCGGGCATCACCCACGGAGCGGCGAAGTCGACATCGTCATCGGCCGAACGAACCGTGAATGATGGCGTCGGGCGACCGTCGATGTCGTACGACCGATCGTCGTTCGAGCAATCGCCGATGTCACCGATACGACCGCGAGTCTCGACGTAGGCGTACACCGTGGTGTCGACATCGACCGTCATGATTCCTTCGCAACCGACCGGCACCCGCACGAAATCACTCACGATGGACTGATCGCGAAAGATACTGGCGATCACCGTTGCGAAACCGGCGACAGTGACGATCGCGGCCACCACCAAGACCCACGTCGAGCGCCGCCAGCGACGCATCACGATCCGCCGAGTCGGCGCGCCACGAGATCGATGCGGTCGTTCGGTTGCACGACGGCAACCCGCACGAAGTCCGCACTCTGCGATCCGTAGAACTCACCCGGACTCACCAGGGCTCCACCGACTGCAGCCAACCGCTCGGCATAGGCCCACGCGTCGCCCACTCGGTACCACAGGTAGAAACCACCCTCGGGTCGCGCAATGTCGACGTCCGACCAGTCCGACAACACCCGGGCCATGGTGTCGAGTCGCTCAGCGTAGAGCCGACGTTGCTCGACGACGTGCGCGTCGTCGTCGAGTGCGACGACGGCAGCTGCTTGCGCCGGTCCGGGAACCATCATCCCGACGTGTTTGCGAACTTCGGAGAGATACGACACCAAATCGGTGTCGCCTGCGTACGCCCCGACTCGCAAGCCGGCCAGATTGGACCGCTTCGACAGCGAATGCACGGCGAGAACTCCGTCGGTTCCGTGCTGCAGGATCGATCGCGGTTCACCGGACCAGGTGAATTCGGCATAGCACTCGTCGCTCACCACCGGAACACCTCTCGACCGACCCCACGATGCCGCTGCGCCCAGATCGTCGAGAGCTCCCGACGGATTCGACGGACTGTTGACCCACAACAAAAGAGCCCGCTCGGCATCGGATTCGCTCACCGCGTCGAGAATCACGCGTCCGGCTTCATCACACGGAACGGCCACGGCCCGACATCCAGCCAGGATCGCACCCATCTCGTAACTCGGGTACGAGATCGCCGGGTACAACACGGTGTCGCGTGTTGGTGTTCGCAGATGCATCCACTGAGGAAGCGTGACGACGAATTCCTTGCTGCCGACACAGGCGGCGATCTGCTCGGGACCGAGATCGACTCCGAAACGCCGGGCCGTCCAACGAGCGAACGCCTCGCGCAACGGCAACGAACCGATTGAGGGCGGATAACTGCGCTCGGCACCACTCGAACCCAGAGTTTCGATCACCGAGCGCGGCGGAGGATCACAAGGTGTTCCGATCGACAAGTCGACGAGCCCACCTTCCAGCCGCGCTCCGGCGGCCTTGAAGGCATCCAGCCGATCGTAGGGATACGGCGGTGGGACGAAGCCGTCAGTCATGCTCATCGACCTCCATGTTGGTCGCCGTGGCCCGCTCGACCGCGAATCGACCGAGACGTCCGGCCGATGCGTCCGACAATCGGGCCCGTACTCGGGACCCGGTCTCTTCGGGAGTGATCGAGACCACTTCGCCTTCTCGGTGGATCGCGGCCAGGACGTCTCCCCTGTCGTAGGGAACGAGCAGCTCGACGACCGTGGATATCACTCGCAGGCGATCGGCCAAGGTGCGCAGGAACGTCTCGATACCCTCACCGGTTCGAGCACTCACTCCGACCGAGCCGGGATGTCGCGCCACGAGCTCGGTCACCGCGTCGGCGTCGAGGTCGGACTTGTTGAACACGAGGAGTTCGGGCACCGCG
>LFFH01000043.1 GCA_001510455.1 Actinobacteria bacterium casp-actino8 | reverse complement strand
ACTGGCGGTGGCTGGCGAACGATGGACCTTGCCGGTCGAGAACCCGTGCGCCCCGCAACATCTGCACGTCCAAGCCGTCTGCCGAGTTCGTCACGGAAAGGACGTCGGACTCGGAATTCTCGAACAGATGATCATCGGCGATCATGTTCCAACCGGACTCTCGGGAGTTCTCGATCCAGCTCCCTGAACACAGTCACTATCAGGTGTGGCGCACGGTCATTCCGCCGTCGACCACGAGGGTCGCGCCGTTGGTAAAGCTGGCGGCGGGAAGACACAGTGACAGCGTCATGTGGGCGACCTCCTCGGGGTCACCGTAACGGCGGAGTGGAACCTTTCGCTTGGCGTAGGACTCCTTCGCGGCATCGGGAATCCCGGCCGTCATCCCCGTGATGATCGGTCCCGGGCAGATGCAGTTGACCGTGATGCCGTGTCGTCCCAATTCGACGGCCATCGAACGGGTGAGGCCCGTTACTCCTGCCTTCGAAGCCGAGTACGCGGCCAATCCCGCGGTCGCCACGATCGATTCGGTCGATGCGATATTGACGATACGCCCCCAACCATTTGCCTTCATGTGAGGAACGACTTCACGGGCCACGACGACATAGGCCGTGAGGTTGACATCGATGGTCCGCTTCCAGGCATTGTCGAAGCCGTCGTCCTGAAGGATGGACGACAACATCGAGACTCCGGCGTTGTTCACGAGACAATCGATGGAACCCCATACGTCAACCGTCCGAGCCACCATGTCGGAGATGGCTCGAGAATCCGTCGTATCGAGGCTCTCGCCTCTCGCTCGACCGGCTCCGTGAACGGCGTCGATTGCGGCGACGGTCTCGGAAACACCGGCGGGGTCGAGGTCGACGACCACCACCTTGGCTCTCTCGTCGGCGAACACCATGGCCGTTGCCCGACCCATACCACTACCGGCACCGGTCACGATGGCGACCCGGCCTTCTATCGAACGCGACAAGCGACCGAGTCGACTCATGTCGCCTTCCACGTCAGTCGACCTCCAATGCCGTACGAACGAAGGATGGTCGCTCGACGGGGACTGATGACGAGAAAGACGTGAGAATTGGCTTCCGGTCCGCCGGGCTCGAACGCCGACAAGTCATATCCCATTCGTGGCCAGAGTGATCGACGGCCGGTGACGTCATCGACGATTTCGACGTCTCCCCAGACGATGCAACTGTCCCAGGCCGTCGATTCTCCGACCGAGAAATGGACAGTGGCTCGTGGGTTCTGCCGAACGTTGCGTACTTTCCGACTGGTGGTGAGAACGAAGGCGACGATCCGTCCGTCGATCCAGTTCACCGCGACCGGAGCCAGGTGCGGCTCACCATCGTGACCGGTCGTTGCCACGTAAGCGACCGGTCCGAAGCGGCGACTTTCGCTTTCGATCGTGGCGAGATCTATTTGTTCGTTCATGGGCGCACCTCGTAGAAAGCGTTGACGGAATGATCGATGTCGAGTCGTCGAAAGCGCGAGAAACCAGCGTCGGAGGCCATCGATCGTGCCTTCGACTCGGGTAGCCCGAGAGTTCCGAGCCCGGCGCCCCCGTCGATCGACATGGCGGACGACATGCACGACATGACCGAGATGCCGTACATGAGAGATGCCATCGGATTAGTCGATGCGTTCTCTTCGTAAGTATCGAGAGCCTTGATGTCGACCAAGAGCCATACCCCGTCCGGTTTCAGGGACCGCCGTATGGCCGACATCATCTCGGCGGGATGGGTCATGTCGTGAATGCAGTCGAAGGCGGTCACCAGATCGAGTGATTCGTCATCGGGTAGCGGATCGCGACGCGGGTCGAGAAAGTTCACGTTGTCGAGACCGGCTTTGGCCAATTTGTGTCCGGCCCGTTCGAGGGCGTATCGAGAAATGTCGTATCCAGAAATTCGTGACGACGGGAAGCGGCGTCCCATGAGCACAGCGGCCCCACCGGCCCCACATCCGATATCGGCGACCGATGCACCGGCCTCCAATCGGCTCACGATTCCGTCGAGCGCCGGGAGAACGGTCGGAAGTAGGTGGGCGTTGCTCCAGGGTTCGAAACTCCTCTCGATACCCACAGCCCCCTCCGGACCGTGACTGTCGTAGTCGAGTCCGATTCCGGTTCGGAAGGACTCTGGCAGGTGACGAAGGCTTTCCATCGTCTGCGGAAGACGGTGAAACATTCCCATACCGAACGACGGATCCGTCTCGTCGGCCAACACGATCCGCCCTTCCGGAGACAGGGACACCAACTCGGTGCCCTCGTCCGACCTCGAATGAACGATGATCTTGGCCGCCGCCTGGTTGTGGGCCCACTCCTCGACCCAGCGAGGGTGGAGTTCGAGACGACTCGCCAACTCGCTGATCGACATCGGTTCCTTCGTTGAAGCCAAGCACCGGTAGAGGCCGAGACGATCGCCGAGATGGATCATGCCGGACGTGACTGCCCCCTCGAGCTTGCTGAAGACGAGGAAACTGAAAAGTTTCACCGCCATCGAATCGACTTCTTCGTTCATGTCATCTCCCCTCCTTGACGACCGACTCGGTCAACGTTCAAAACGTCCGATCCGTTCGATCGAGATGTTCGACATCGCTCAATTTCACGAGACCGAAGGTGTGTCCATCGCCGATCTCGTAGGACGTCAAGCGACTGATCGACGCGTGACCGAGCACGAAACGTTCCCACTCCCATGGAGTTGTGGCAAGACCGAGCAAGTGGCCGATGAGGACGCTGTTGGTTCCGGCATGAGCGACGAGGAGAATTCGGCGATCGGGATCCGCCATACTCCAGACCGGAAGGCTGTGCGGTGTCGGGCGCACTCCTCGTTCCTCGAAGAAGAGAGCCGCATTGGTATGGATGCGATCGACGAAGTCTCGAACTCGCTCCCCTCCATCAAGACCTTCCCAGCGCCCCTCGGCCGGACGGCGACGCTCCTCTGCGTAGGCGGCGTCGGCCCGCTCCCGTGGAGTGCCGTGCCAGAGCGGATTTCGAATCTCCTCCAGCCAGTCTTGCGTGATCAGGAGCGGGTCGAGCCCACGTTCGTGCGCCAACGGTCCAACCGTCTGCTGAGCGCGAATCAATGGTGACACCCAGATCTCGTCGAAGACTTCGCCTCGCAGAGAATCAGCGACGCAGTCGGCCTGACGTCGACCGCGCTCGGTCAACGGAGGATTGTCGACGTTCAGCCCGTCACGCACCCATTCGGGTTCCCCATGGCGTACGAGCACGATCTCCATGCGATCATCTTGGCCTACCAGACGTCGGACCCGTGATTCGGCCGGTTGGTGTCACGGTCACTGGTCTCGGCCCGACTTATCGAGCCCCTCAGAATCCTTCCGTGATGACGTACGGAGCCAGTCCTCGTACATGCGGAAATACAAGCCCTTTTGGCGGAGAAGCTCTTCGTGGGATCCGTCCTCCAACAGGCGTCCGTTGTCGAGCACCAGAACCCGATCGGCTCGCGCGGCGGTCGACAGACGGTGGGCGATCGCAATCGTGGTTCGGCCAGTCGACATCCGCTCCAGGATTCGTCCGATTCGAACCTCGGTGAGAGCATCGACCGATGACGTCGCCTCGTCGAGAACAAGGATGGAACTCGTGACCAGCGAGGCACGAATCAAGGCCACGAGCTGACGTTCTCCAGCCGAAAGATTTCCACCCCTCGGCCCGACCTGCGTCATGAGACCCGATGGCAAGGACGCGATCCAATCGTCGAGGTCGAGAGCGGCAATGTGACCGACGAGATCATCGTCGGTCAGATCAGGGTTGGCGAAGCGAAGATTTTCGGCGACGGTGTCGTCGAAAAGAAACGGCTCTTGGGGTACGACGACCAGGCGCCGTCGGAGATCCTCGTTCGACACCTTGGTCAACGGCACGCCGCTCAACAGGACCGAGCCACTCGTCGGATCGACGAATCGGGCAAGGATTCGCCCGAGGGTGGTCTTTCCCGAGCCGGTCTCTCCGACGATCGCCACCCGGGATCCCGGAGCGATCGATGCCGTGACATGCACGAGGACGGGCTGAGGGGTCCCGTCTGACTCTCCTTCCCGAGGACGGTACGAGAACGAGACGTCCTCGATGTCGACGGTGATCGGTCCGGACGGGATGGTCAGAGGATGCGGGTCGACGGGCGGGCCGACCGGTATGGCCAGAATGCCGAGAACGCGACGGAGCCCGGCCACTGCCGTCTGTGTCTGATCGAGTACCTCGGTCATCTCGGCGATCGGTTCGAGGAATCGGTACGTCAAGAACACGAAACCGATCACGGCACCGGCGGACAGACTCGACGCAGGCCCCCTCCACACGCCGAGCGCAATGACACCCGATACGGCGATGGTTCCGAACACTTCACCGGACGGAAAGAGAAAAGCGCCGATCAAACTGGCGCGTGTCTGAGCTCGAGCGCGCTCTTCGGCCACGTGCACCGTTCGCCGTGCGTAGACGTCACCGACTCGGTACGCGATGAGGGTTTCGGCACCGTTGATGATCTCCGAGGATGCCCCGAGAAGGGCGCCGTTGGTCTCGCGCACACGGTCGTAGGCCGCGACCAGGGTTCTCTGCACTCGACGCAACACCACGAACAGTGGTGCGGAGACGACAATGACCACCGAAGCGAGCATCCAGTCGTACGCCAGCATGACGGCACTCACGATCAACATGAGAGCCCCGTTCAACAAGAAGGCGAGACCTCCCCACGAGAAGAATTGAGACAGGGTCTCGACATCCGACGTCACTCTGGCGACGAGCGCACCTCGCTTCTCGTCGTTGTGATCCTCGACGCCGATCCGATGCACGTGCTGGAACAGTCTCGTACGCAAACCGAAGAGGGCTTCTTCACTACTGCGTCCGAGTCGAAGAACTGCGGTCCGCTGGGCGAGACCAGTGACGAACAACGAAACCGCGCCGATCGCGCAGAGCCGGGCGATGAACCCGACGTCGACGATGGTTCGACCATCGATCCGTCTGAAACCTCGATCGATCGCCTGCTGCAGAAGAATCGGAACGACGACCCGGCCGGCCGCTCCCACGAGTGCGAGAGAGATGGTCCATCCGATTCCCCGCTTCAGTGACGGAGCAGCTTGCACTCCGGCTCCGATGGTGGCGATGGCTCCTCGTCCGGTCACGTCGTCAATCACGAGGCACGTCTCCTGAAGAAGTCGTCGGGTCCGCAGATGCAGATTCCGAGTCGTAGGCCGACATAAGGTCTCGATAGGTCGGTATCTCTCGAAGAAGCTCGATATGACGACCGGCGGCGCGAACTCTCCCATTCTCGAGGAAGACGACCAGATCGGCACGACTCATCAGAGTCGGTCGGCTCGCTGCGGCGACGATCGTGAGACCCGGGCACTCCCGGTCGAGGTTGGATAGAACGAGGGCCTCCGTCGACGGGTCGAGAGCACTCGTCACATCGTCGAGAAACAACACGTCGGGATCTCCGACCAGTGCTCGCGCCAAAGCGATTCGTTGACGTTGTCCTCCGGACAGACCGACGCCGCGTTCTCCGATCACCGTGTCGACACCGGACGGGAGGCCGTGCACGAACGTTGCTTCGGCGATGCGCAGCGCCCGTTCGAGTCGATCTGTCGACACGTCGCGACCGAACCTGACGTTCTCGGCGACCGATCCACTCACGAGAAATGGTTCCTGGAAGACCAAAGCCGGACGGGCGAAGGGCGAGCTAATCGATCCCGTCATGAGAGGAATGTGGCCGACCAGAGCTTCGACGAGTGTCGTCTTTCCCGATCCGGTCGCTCCCACGACCACCGTCGTCGAACTTCGGGACAGCCGCAGCGACACGTCGACGACGACCGGCCGATTCGGCTCGTGCACCACCGTCACGTGTTCCGCCATGAAATCGTCGCTCTTCGAGATGTCAGATCGCGGGTCGGCTCCGCGCGGCTGATCCACAAGGAAACGGACGCGTCCGTAGCCCGCTTGTGATCGCGGAAATTCCGACAGGGCGTACCCGATGATTCGCAAGGGAAACACCAAAAGAGTGAACAAATAGACGAACGAGGTCAGCTCCCCGAGACTGAGATGCCCGTCACGAACCCGAATGCTTCCCAGAAGAACGATCCCTACGTTGGTGGCATTAGGGATCACGTCGAGGAGGGTCTCGAATGCGGATCGCAACCGAATCGCTTGAACACGAGCTCCGCGTACCCGCGATGCGATTCCAGCCAGTCGCTCGGTCTCCCGGAGTTCAGCACCGAACGCCTTGACCACGGTGACCCCTTCGAAACTCTCGTGGGTGGCGGCCGACAGATCACCGAGTTCGTTCTGAGCCAGGTCGTACCAATGGTCGACGCGTCTTTGGTACGACACGTTCAAAAGGATCAAGGCGGGAAAAACGGCCGCTGCAGCGATACCCAGCCAAGGGTCGACCGAAATCATTCCGACCGCTGCGATAACCATCATGAAGACGACCGAGCTAGCGAATGGCATCGGCGCCATCACCGACACCGCCGCTTCGACGTCCACCCCGACCCGCGTGTTGAGGTCCCCCGTCGATTGACTCCGATGCCACGTCACCGGCTGAGCGACGACCGCAGCGAGAACTTCTTGGCTCAGGTCCTGCGCCGTTCCCCACTGGGCCTTTCCTGCCCACGTGCGCCGTACGACCACCCCGGCCGCTCGCACCACGGCCAGGAGGAACAAGAGCCCGATACCGGCCAACAACGAGGTGCCATCCACGCGTCCGCCCTCGAATCGTTCGACGACCACCTCGTCCACCAGCCGCTGAACGACCCACGAGGCCGCGACCGTACAGAACGCGAAGACCGCCGCACCGATCACCGCGACCGAGAACGTCTTCGGTCGATACGACACCAAAGTGATCACGAGTCGAACCGCACGACGAAAACGCCTCGGCTCCTCGTTCCTCGACACTTGGGAATTACTAGCAGTTCCTCGCGTGGCTAACCTCGCATCATGGTTTCTGCTGTACTCGCCAACGTCCTCGGTGACGATTTTTCAGTTCAGCAACTCAACGGAGGACTACTCGTCCTTCGCCTCTGCCTGGGTCTGTTTCTCGCCTACCACGGCTACAACAAGATCTTCGGGGGTGGAGGGCTGAGCGGTACGGCGGGTTGGTTCGGAAGTATCGGGATGAAATGGCCGATTTGGCAGGCTCGTCTGGCCGCATCCACCGAAATCGGCGCCGGTCTCTTGTTGGCGGCTGGCCTGTTGACCCCCATCGCGGCCGCCGGAATGATCGGCATCATGCTGGTGGCCATCGTGGTCGCTCACGCCAAGGTCGGCTTCTTCGTCTTTCTTCCCAATCAGGGTTGGGAGTACTGCGCAACCATCGCGCTCGGCGCATTGGCCGTCGGAATCATGGGCCCGGGTCAGTGGTCGATCGACGAAGCCGCGGGTCTGTCGTTCAACGGCTGGACGGGCTTTTTGATCTCCGGCCTCGTCGGGTTGGGTGGTGCCGCCCTGCAGCTCGCCACGAGTTACCGGCCGAAGCCGTCTTCGACAGGTTCGTGAACGAGTGCGAAACACGATTCGTGCGCTTCTGATCCTGATCAGTGTCTCGATAGCGGTCTTCTGGATCTGGGCGCTTTTCTTTCCACCAAAGGAGTCGGTGGCAAAACTCGAGGACACCGACTGGACGGCTCGGGCCGAACAGATCTGCCGTGAGGCGAATCTGGCTCGCAATGAACTCGCCGACTCCCGGCGCATCGACGACGTCGGACCGGGTGCTTTGGCCGAACGGGCCGGTCTCATCGATCGGGCGACCGAGATCGTCGAGAACATGGTGGACGAGGTTTCGGCCATCGCCCCGACCGGTCCAGATGACCAGGCCTTGGTCTCTCGCTGGGTCTCCTATTACCGGACCTTGATCGAGGACCGACGTGATTACACCGTGGTCCTGAGAGCCGGAGACAATCCCCCGTTTCCGGAGGCCATGGTCGAGGGCGCACCGGTGTCGGAATACATCAACGATTTCACGGTCGCGAATCGGATGAAGGCTTGTTCGAGCCCCGCCGACCTTGCGTCGTGAGGTCAGTGCCCGTCTTCGACGGAGATCCACTGACCGTCGTCGAAGCGTTTGATCACTCGTGCCGGTGAGCCGACGGCTACTGAATAGGACGGAATCACGCCGGCCACGACCGAGTTGGCACCGATCACCACGTGCTCTCCGATATCGGCCCCCGGGAGGATGACCGATCCGAATCCGATCCATGATCCAGAACCGATGCGCACCGGCTTCTCGGGCATCGATTGCCGGCCGATCGGAAGGTCGACGTCGCGATAGTCGTGATTCTGATCGGTGATGTACACGTGATGACCGGTCCAGACGTCGTCACCGATCTCGATCGAGAAATGTCCGACGATGCCACTTCCCTTCCCGATCAGGCACCGATCTCCGATCGTGACCACCCGATCGGTCAGACACTGCTGACCAGGAACCATGCCAGCCGACAAAGAGCAATCGGGTCCGATCATGGTGTCACGCCCGATGTGCACGTACTCCTCGTTGAAGATCGTCGACCAGGGAAAGCACACGATGCTCCCGGAGCCGAAGCTTCCGAAACTCCTGCCTCGACGACTGTGGGGACCGATTGCGCCCCACCGACGAACCCGGTCGTGCACACCGACGACGAGCGGATGCATCAGGCGGTCGACGACACGTGAAGGGAAAGATCGTCGAGGCGATCGAAAGGCAGCCCCGTCGCTCATGTCGCGAGATTAGCGATGACCATGCACGTCGAATCGACTGACAAGATGGGTTCGTGAAGGCTGGAGCGCATCCTCTCGGGTGTCTCACCGACGTCGAGGGGCTCGCGGTGGGACACCACCATCGCGTGTCGACCCATTGGCGCACCGGAACCACCGTCGTCGTCACTCCGCCGTCGACGACCGGTGGCGTGTCGGTCCGAGGTGCTGCACCAGGAACGCGCGAGACCGACCTCCTCGGAGCCGATGCCCTCGTTCGCCACGTGGATGCCATCTGCCTGACCGGTGGAAGTGCTTTCGGACTCGATGCCGCCGGTGGCGTGATGACACGTCTTCACGAAATGGGGCGGGGCTTTCCTGTGGGTGGTCCACCGGATTGGGTGGTTCCGATCGTTCCGGCGGCCGTGATCTTCGATCTCGGTCGAGCAGGGAAATGGGGCAATCGTCCCGATGCATCGTTCGGCTACCGAGCATGCCGGAACGCTCGGGTTTCCTTCGGCGTCGGTTCGGTCGGGGCCGGAACCGGTGCGCGCGCCGGTGGCCTTCAAGGCGGTGTGGGCACGGCGAGCAAACGAACCCCCGAAGGCCACACCGTGGCCGCCCTTGCGGTCGTCAACGCCATCGGGTCGGTGATCGACCCGGAAACCGGGCTGCCTTGGCACGTTGGCCGTTGGCAGGTCAGTCACCCCTCCGTTCGGCGACGTCGGGACCTCGATCGCCTGTTGACCACACGACCCAGTGCGAGCCCGACCCTGAACACCACCATCGGTGTCGTGGCGACCGACGCGGCCCTCGATAAGGCCTGGTGCACCAAGTTGGCCGATGTGGCACACGACGGGTTGGCGCGAGCCATCCGACCGGCCCATTCCATGAACGACGGTGACTGCATCTTCGGGTTGAGTACCGGACGCTCCGAGGTGCCGGTCGTGGTCTCGTCGCTCAACTCCGTCCTCTCGGCGGCCGCTGAGGTGTTCGCCGAGGCGTGCACCGGTGCCGTACTCGGGGCCGTCGACCTCGGTGGTTCTCCCCCGTATCGACAGTTCCTCTCCTCGTCCCGGGTGCATTGAGTCCGAATTCACAAGAAGCGGTCCGGCCGGTGGTGCCGGACCTCACCCACCTCGCTAGTTTCCTCGGGTGCGAAAGGGGGTCATCGTGGCCGCAGGACATCCGTCGCCCGAGCGTCGAAAAGTCACCGTTCCCGATCTGGCGCGCTTTCGCGACGAGGGTCGTCCCCTGGCGATGATCACGGCGTACGACGCCACGTTCGCACGCCTCGTCGATCGAGCCGGAGTCGACATGATTCTCGTCGGCGACTCGGCGGCCACGGTCGTCCAGGGTGAGAAGACGACCATCCCGGCGAGTCTCCAGGAGATGGAGTACCACGTGCGGTGCGTCGCCCGAGCCCACCCGCGGGCCTTGGTCGTCGGTGACCTGCCGTTCGGTTCGTATCAGGTGAGTCCCGAGCAGGCGATCGAATCGTCGATCGCCCTCGTCAAGGCCGGCGCCGAGGCGGTGAAGCTCGAGGGTGGTCTTTCGATGGCCGACACCATCGCCGCGATTTCACGCTGTGACATCCCGGTGATCGGACACATCGGGCTGACACCGCAGAGTTTTCATCGCATGGGTGGACACCGGGTTCAAGGTCGTCACGCCGGACTCGAAGCCGGCGGCCGTGATCGATTGCTGCAAGACGCGGGCGCTGTCGAAGCTGCTGGCGCCTGCGCTGTCGTGATCGAGGGCGTTCCTCACGATCTCGCCTCGGAGATCACCGAGAAGCTCTCCATTCCGACCATCGGCATCGGCGCTGGTCCGGGATGTTCGGGTCAAGTTCTCGTCCTGCACGACGTTCTCGGTCTGACCGAATGTCGTTATCGGTTCGCCAAGCAATACGCCGATGTGGCGTCGATCGTCGTCGATGCGACTCGCACCTACGTGGACGAAGTTCGTCAGGGATCCTGGCCGGACCTCGATCACTCGTTCAGCTAGGAGTCGATTCATGGAGGTCGTCTCCGACCCTCGCACCCTGTCGGCTCTCGCCCGCTCGTGGCAGATGGTCGGGCAATCCGTCGGAATCGTGCCGACGATGGGGGCACTGCACGACGGGCACCGAAGCCTGATCGATTCCGCCCGTTCGTCCTGCGACCGTGTCGTCACATCGATCTTCGTCAATCCGACTCAATTCGACGATCCAACGGATTTCGAGAACTATCCGTCGACGATGGAGCAGGATCTCGCTCTCTGCGAATCACTGGGAGTCGATGTCGTGTATGCCCCCAACGCGATGACGATGTATCCGCTCGGACACGCGACGTCGATTCATGTTCGAACCCTGACCGACGCGTGGGAGGGACGAGATCGCCCGGGCCACTTCGACGGTGTCGCTACCGTCGTCACCAAACTTCTCGTTGCATCGCGTGCCGATCGAGCATTTTTCGGACAGAAGGATTTCCAGCAGTGTGCGGTCATCACTCGGCTCGTCGAGGATCTCGACTTCTCCGTCGACGTGGTCGTCTGTCCGACGGAGAGAGAGTCCGACGGCCTCGCGTTGTCGAGTCGTAACGTTCGCCTATCCGACGCCGCGCGTCTTCGAGCGACCGCCATTCATCGTTCATTACGAGGAATCCAGGCTCAATTCGAGGCCGGTCAGGTCTCGAGTGCGGAGTTGGTGACTGCGGCTCGAGCCGTCCTGGAGGCGTCCGATCTCGAGGTTCACTACCTCGATGTCGTCGATCCAGCTGACCTCACTCCCGTCTCGACGTCCCGGACTGGTGACGTCGTGATCGTTGCGGCCTCATGTGACGATGTTCGTCTTCTCGACAATCACATCTTGACGTGACTCATCCTCGACTCGCACAGGCCCGACGATCGGCCCTCTGGTCCGTCGACCACACCCCAGGAGAAACTTCGCCGCTGTCGGGTCGCCAGTCAGCGGATGTGGTGATCGTCGGAGCCGGATTCTCGGGTCTTTGGACCGCCTACTGGCTGACCGAGTTCATCCCCGGGA
>LFFH01000042.1 GCA_001510455.1 Actinobacteria bacterium casp-actino8 | reverse complement strand
GACGACGCGATTCAAACGCCGTTGCGTCAGAATTTCGGGCATGGGATTCTTCGAGCGCAACCGTCAGGAGACGATCGAGAAGGGTTACGACGCATCGCGGCTTCCGCCTGGTCAGTACCTCACCGATCGCTTTCCGGTGTTGCACGTTGGCGACGTGCCCACGTACGAGTCCGGTGAATGGAATCTCTCGATCTTCGGTCTCGTTCATCGCCCGTTCACCTTGACGCTCGACGAGTTGAAGGCCCTTCCGTCCACCACTCTCACGTTCGACATCCATTGCGTGACGAAGTGGAGCAAGTTCGACACCACCTGGACGGGTGTTCGTGTACGCGATCTGTTCGACATGGCCGGTGTTCAGTCCGAGGCCACTCACGTGATGGAACATGCCGAGTTCGGTTACACGACCAACGTTCCGTTGCCCGACATCACGACCGATGAGGCACTCGTGGCGTACGCCTACGACGGCGAGGAGATCGAGCCCGATCACGGCGGACCCGTTCGCATCGTGATTCCGCATCTCTATTTCTGGAAGAGCGCGAAGTGGGTGCGTGGGCTCGAACTACGACCGTCCGACGCGCCCGGCTTCTGGGAACGCAACGGTTATCACATGTACGCCGACCCGTTCAGGGAACAGCGTTTCTGGAACGACTGATCAGCCGTTCACCTTCAGGAACTTGCTGAAGATCTTCTTCGGCTTCATGTCCTTCGCGATCTTCTCGGCGATCGAATGGAAAGTGCGCGCGGCTTCACTGTCGGGGTGCACTGCGGTGATCGGTCGCCCGTCGTCACCACCTTCGCGAAGTTGCGGAACGAGCGGCAATTGGCCGAGAAGCGGAACGCCGAGTTCGTCGGCGAGTTCCTTTCCGCCACCGCTGCCGAACAACTCGTAGCGCTTTCCGTCGTCACCGACGAACCACGACATGTTCTCGATCACGCCCTTGACGGGCAGATTCACCTTGGCGGCCATGGCAGCCGAGAGGCGAGCGACCTTCTGTGCCGCTTGCTGCGGTGTGGTGACCACGTACACCTCACCACGAGGCAGGTACTGACTGAGTGACAGAGCGATGTCTCCGGTACCGGGGGGCATGTCGATCAACAAGAAGTCGGGCTCGTCCCAGTAGACGTCGGTCAGGAACTGCTCGAGGGCCTTGTGGAGCATGGGCCCACGCCACACGACGGCTTGACCGTCAGGAACGAAGTAGCCGATCGAGATACAACGTACGCCGTACGACTCGGGTGGAAGAAGCATGCGGTCGATCACGACCGGGTCCCGGTCGGCGCCGAGCATGCGAGGGATCGAGAAGCCGTAGATGTCGGCATCGACCACACCCACCGAGTGACCTTGCGCGGCGAGGGCAACGGCCAGGTTGGTGGTGACACTCGACTTGCCGACGCCGCCCTTGCCCGACGAAATGAGGAGCGGACGGGTCTTCGAGCCGGGCTGGGCGAAGGGAATGACTCGACCTTCGGCATGTCCGTGGGCCTGACCCTGGCCGGCGGTGGCCGACGGATCACCGTGGAGCTTCTCGCGCAGCGTCGCGCGCTCGTCGTCGGTCATGACGGTGAAATCGAGATTCACACGAGTCACCCCGGGAAGGGGAGTGACGGCGCCGTTCACACGGTTGGAGATCTCGTTGCGCAACGGACAGCCGGCCACGGTGAGGGCGACGAGGATGCCGACCGTGCCGTCGGGGTCGATCGTGACGTCACGGAGCATGCCGATGTCGACGATGGAGCGGTGAAGTTCGGGGTCTTCGACGGGCCGGAGGGCGTCGACGACCTGCTCACGGGTGAGTGTCATGGGTGGGGGCTCCCGATTCGTGATGCTGGCGTGATTGCTCACGCCGAATTTGCACTATGGCGATAGGTAGAATACCGGCGTGTCGACGAGCACCCCCACCCCTGCGAGCGGTTCTCGTTCACAAGCAGGCGCCTTCACGGCCACGGTGGCCGCCATCACCAACGCATTCGGTGATCCCACCCGTCGTGCCATCTACATGTTCCTGCGAGATCACGTCGAGGGCTCCACGGCGGCCGAGGTGGCCCGCGAAGTCGACATCCATCCGAACGTGGCCCGTCACCATCTCGACAAATTGGCGGCGGGTGGATACGTGGAGGTCTCGGTGGCTCGTTCGGCCGGTGGTGGTGCCGGTCGTCCGTCCAAGAAATACGTGGCGGTCGCCGATCGTGTCGACGGTGAACTACCGATTCGCAGTGATGACCTCGTGCTCAGTCTGCTCGGCAAGACCTTGGCGCTGTTACCGCACGATCGAGCCGAGGCCATCGCCGAAGAAGTGGGCCAGGAGTACGGCCGGGCCATGGCTGCCGCTCTCACCGGTGACGATCTGGCGGTCGGTCAGCGCAGTCTGCGTTCGGCGATGCAGGCCGTGGCCGATGCACTCACGGCTCATGGTTTCGCGTCACATGCCGAGAAACGCAACGACCAGTTGCGCATCATCAACAACCATTGTCCCTTCGGTGACGTGGCGCTCGAGCACCCGGTGGTGTGTGCGGTCGATCGGGGAATGGTGAAGGGCATGTTGAAGGCGCTGTACGGGGACGCCGACGTGTCGACGAGTGCTTCGTTGCCGCAGGGTGACACCTTCTGTGCCACCGTGGTCTAGCCGGTAGCGTCGAGCGAGTCGGTCGAAGGAGGACATCGTGGAAGTTCGCATCGTGGTCAGCAATGTCGGGCGGGAAGTCATGATCGAGCAGGCCGATGACCAACTCGATGCCACGCGAAAGCTGGTCGAGACGGCGCTGTCGGGTGCGGTCGACGTTCTGTGGCTCACCGACAAGCGTGGACGACAGGTGGGCGTGTCGGCATCCAAGATCGCGTACGTCGAGATCGGGTCCACCGACAAGGACCGGAAGATGGGGTTCGGGTCGTAACCGAATCCCGAGAGACGGGTTCGGGTCGTAACCGAATCCCGAGAGACGGGTTCGGGTCGTAACCGAATCCCGAGAAGACACGGAGCGGTCGGGCAGACTTGAGTCATGGCGACTCTTGCCGATTTCGTCCGCCAGCACACCGATCTTCCCCGTGAGGACGCGGCACATCTGCAGCAGCTGATCGGCGAGTGGGGGATGCTCGCTGATCTGAGTTTCGCCGACCTCGTTCTCTACCTGCGCGATCGCAACGGCAACTGGATCGTGGGTGCTCAGGTGAGGCCGGCCACGGGTCGCACGATCTACCCCGATGATCTCGTCGGAGGATGGGCGAACGAAGCCACCACGACACTGGTCGATCGCACCTTTCACGACGGTGAAGTCGGTGATGCCGAGATCCAGATGGACGACATCGACGATCCGGTTCATGTGCTCGCCATCCCGGTGCGCAGTGTGCGCGGTTCGATCGCCGTTCTCACTCGCAACTGGTCGTCGTTGTTCAGTCGTCAACCGGGTGAGCTCGAGAGAACGTACTTGGCGATCTTCCAGCGATTCGCTCAGATGGTGTCGGACGGGACGTTCCCGTTCCCGGGTCGGGCGGCCGACCTCAGTGCCGCACCACGAGTGGGGGACGGCGCGATCGTGTTCGACGAGAACACTCGTGTTCAGTACGCGTCACCCAATGCCAACTCCACCTTGCACCGAGTCGGTATCCCCACCAACGCCGTCGGTCAGACCCTGTCGGAGTTGGGATTCGCCGACAGTCCGGCCCGTCAGGCCTTCGAGACCTTGCGGCCGGTGATCGAGGAATTCGATCAGACCCCCGACGTCACTCTCCTGGTGCGCTGTATTCCGATCGTGTCGGAAGGTGTGGTGACCGGTGGAGTGTTGTTCATTCGTGACGTGACCGAGGTTCGACGCCGTGATCGCATGTTGCTGTCGAAGGACGCGACCATTCGTGAGATCCACCATCGCGTGAAGAACAACCTGCAGACCATTTCGTCGCTGCTGCGTCTGCAGGCCCGTCGGTTGCAGGCTCCCGAAGCCAAGGCGGCGGTACAGGACAGTGTTCGACGGATCCGGACGATCGCTCTCGTGCACGAGACCTTGTCGCGTGAACCGGGCGAGGACTTCGCTTTCGTCGAAATCGTGCGTCCGCTGATGCGTCTGGCCGAAGAGAGCCTTCAGTCACCCGATCGCCCGGTTCGGTTCCTCATGAAGGGCGATGGCGGACGGCTGCCCGCCAATATCGCCACTCCGTTGTCGGTGGTGGTGACCGAGCTGCTTCAGAACGCCATCGATCACGGTTTCCCGGAAGGCAGTGCGGGCGGGACGGTGGTCGTTCTGCTCGGAGGCGACGACGACACGATCCACATCAAGGTGGTCAACGACGGACGAGGGCTCGACCCTGGTTTCGATCTCGATGCGGCCACCGGCCTCGGCCTGTCGATCGTGCGCACACTCGTGACGACCGAACTCGACGGAACGATCGAAATGCGAGCCGGACGACCCGAGGATTTCGAAGAGGTCGGGATCGCCGGTGTGCGCAAGGGCGACGGAACGGTCGTCGAGTTGCGACTCCCGCGCTGAGCTAGTGAGGCGTCAGCTGGCGGCGGCGCCGGCGTTGTTGATCTGAGCGGCCTTCAGCGCCTTGTTGCGAGCGGCGATACGACGGCGGATGTCTCGACGCTCCTCCTCGGAGGTGCCGCCCCAGATACCCGAGTCCTGGTTGGTCTCGATCGCGAAGTCGAGGCACTCGATCTTCACCGGACATTCGTCGCACACTTGCTTGGCTCGATCGATCTGGAGCAACGCCTGTCCGGTGGTTCCGACGGGGAAGAAGAGCTCCGGGTCGGTGTCCTTGCAGACTGCGTCGACTCGCCAGGTGTAGTCAGCGGAACCGAGGGCCAAGGACGAGGCGAGAATCGACACGGTGTACTCCAGGGGATCGAGGGGTGGGGTGCGGGGACGGATGTCCTCCGAGGGTCAAGCGTGTCAAACCGTCTGGACAGGATCAAGAGGTCGGCCCAATTTTCCGTGATTCTCCCCCATATTCACGAACGCACAAATTGGTGCACATTCGCCCACTCTGTTGCGTTCGCACCCGTATACGGGTGCGAACGCAACAGAGTGGGCGATTTCGTATGTTTGGGGGGTGCAGGTGATTGCGCATCGGGGGGCGTCGAGGGCGGAAGCCGAGAACACCGTCGCCGCCTGCGAGCGGGCCCACCAGCTCCGCTCCGACGCCGTCGAACTCGACGTGCGGCGCACCCGAGATCACGTGCTCGTCGTCCACCACGACGCGCTCCTTCCCGACGGCCGAGTGATCGCCCACACCGATCACGCCGATCTACCACCGCACGTTCCCACACTCGGCGCCGCTCTCGACGCTTGCCGCCCGATGTGGGTGAACGTCGAGATCAAGAACGATCCGAACGAACCTGACTTCGATCCGTCCGATCACATCGCCGATGCGACGATCGAGGAACTGTCACGACGATCCGAAGGTGACGACCGTTGGTTGATCTCGTCGTTCCGTCGCGAGACCATCGATCGTTGTCACGAACTCCGGCCCACCATCCGAACCGCGTGGCTCACGATGACGGTCACGTCCGAGACGCCCTCCGACCTCGCGGCGTCCGGTCACAGTGCCGTTCACCCGTGGTTCGGAATCGTCACTCGCGAGATGATCGAGGCATTCCACGAAGTCGGCCTGCACGTGAACACCTGGACGTGTGACGACCCCGATCGGATGCGTGAATTGGTCGAGTGGGGTATCGACGGCATCTGCACGAACGTTCCCGACGTGGCCGTACCACTGCGCTGAGTCGCGTCAGTTCGGGAACACGAGCCGCACGGCTTCGGGCACGTGTCGGAAGTGAAGACGATTGGTTTCTCCGAGATAGTCGCCGTCCACTTGGTACGGAAATGTCGACGTTCCTTCGATCATGAGTTCGTCGACGGCGTCGAACACGGCGACGTTCTCGTTCGGCGTGATGCCACCGCCACGCAGGGCACCACCGAGCGACGCGAAGATCGCGCGCGCCGACATCGTGCGGAACGTGATAGCCACCAACGGACGATCGAGAGTGGCGTTGGGTGACAGATCGAGTGGTCGATTGCCGAGAAACGTGTAGGGATTGGTGTTCATCACGATCGTGAAATATCCGTCGTGAACGAACTTGGTTCCCGAACTCGGCGTGCCATCAGCGCCTTGTCCACCGATCGACGCGTCGGCGGCCACGGTGAAGTGCGGATGTTTGCGGTCGTATCGGGCGAGCCAGGTGTGCAGGGCGGCGTAGATAAAGAGGGGATGCCCGGCCCACCGCTTCAAGTAGGCGCGTTGTTCGACGGTACGAACGACCGCCGCGTCGTACCCGACTCCGGTGTGGAAGCAGAAGAAGCGGCCGTCGACGCGGCCGAGTCCGATCGGCCGCACCGACCGCGACGAATCGCGCAGGGCGGCGACCAACAGATCGACCGCCGCCACCGGATCGTTCGGGAGCCCGATCGTGCGGGCGAAGACGTTGGTGCTGCCTCCGGGCAACACGCCGAGAGCGGTCTCGCTGCCGGCCACTCCGGTGGCCACCTCGTTCAGGGTCCCGTCACCACCGAAGGAGATCACGAGGTCGAGGCCCCGGTGGGCGGCGTCCTGGGCGTAGCGGGTGGCGTGTCCCCGGCGGTTGGTCTCGACGAGCTGAACGTCGTGGTCACGGGACAGGGCCCGGTGCACGATCACCATGTTGCGGGCCGTCACCGAGGAGGCGAACGAATTCACGACCAGGAGGATCCGCACGGGCCGACGGTACCAGCGGGCCCCGTCGTGGGTCGTGCGTCACGCCCGGCGGATCGGTGCGCCGTCGGTTGTGTGAACCTGCGCACAAGCGACCAGAATGCCGGTCATGAACGTCATCGTCTGTGTGAAGCAGATCCCCGATCCGGCCCTGCCCGGAGCCCTCGATTCCGACAACACGTTGAAACGGGACGGCAAGTTGATTCTCGACGACTCCGACGCCTACGGCGTCGAGATGGCTCTTCAGCTGGTCGATGCGGCCGGCGGCGGAGAGGTGAGCCTGGTCTCGATGGCCCCCAACGGTGAGACGGCCGGCCTGCGGACGGCTCTGGCGATGGGTGCGGCCAAGGCCGTCCTCGTCTCCGATCCGGCACTGCAGGGTTCTGACGCTCTCACGACGGCCAAGATCCTCGCGGCTGCGGTGCAGCGCCTCGGCGGTGCCGATCTGGTGATCGCCGCCACCGAGTCGAGCGACGGCTACACGGGCACCGTTCCCGAGCAGATGGCCGAAGTTCTCGGTCTGCCCTCGGTCACCTTCGCCAAGAAGGTCGCAGTCGACGGCGGCACGCTGAAGGCCGATCGTCAGACCGAAGCCGGTTACGACGAGGTCACCTGTCCGCTTCCGGCACTCGTGTCGGTGACGGCCGGTGTGGTCGAGCCTCGCTACCCGAGTTTCAAAGGCATCATGGCCGCCAAGTCGAAGCCGGTCGAGGAAGTGACCGCTTCCGATCTCGGTGTCACACCGGTCGGTTGGGCCGGTGCCAACCAGAGCATCAGCAATGTCGCCGAAGCCGAAGCTCGCCAGGCCGGCGAGATCATCGAGGACGACGGCGAGACGTTCGGCAAGATCGTGGCCTTCCTCGAAGGCTTGAAGGTCATCTGAGAGAGCGAGGACGAAGATCATGGCAATCAACAACATCTGGGTGTTCGCGCAGGTCGCGAACGGAGCTCCCACATCGGCATCACTCGAACTCGTCACCAAGGCCCGTGGTCTCGGTGGATCGATCAGCGTGTGGGTCGCCGGTGACGGCAATGCCGTGGCCGCCGCTCTCGGCGAATACGGCGCGAGCAAGGTCTACGGCGTCGACTACGGCAGCAACCTCGCCGGAGCCGCTGTCGCCTCGGCGATGAAGAGCACGATCGACGGCGGCGACTCGCCCGATCTCGTGATGTTCCCGCAGTCGTACGAGGGTCGCGACGTGATGGCTCGCCTGTCGGTCAAGCTCGATCGCACGGTGCTCACCAACAACGTCGACATCGCCGCATCGGGCGACTCGGTGTCGGTCACCACGCCCATCTTCGGTGGTAACACACTCGTCACGTCCACGTTCACCGGATCGGCCCCGTATCTCGCGGCGTTCCGTCCGAAGAGCTTCAACCCCGAGTCGGCCGGTGGCGGTGCGGCGTCGGTGGTTGCCGTCGCTCTGCCTGATCTCGGCGCCACGGGTGGTGCCTCGGTCACGGCCGTTCATGTCGAAGAGACATCGGGTCCCAAGCTCGACGAGGCCGATGTGGTCGTGTCGGGTGGTCGTGGTCTCGGCGAGAGCGAGAAGTACGAAATGATCGAGACCCTCGCCAAGTTGTTGAAGGGTGCGCCCGGAGCGTCACGAGCCATCGTCGACGCCGGATGGGTGCCCTACTCGTACCAGGTTGGTCAGACCGGCAAGGTCGTGAAGCCGAGCGTCTACATCGCCGCCGGCATCTCGGGCGCCACTCAGCACATGGTGGGTATGAAGGGTTCGAAGAACATCATCGCCATCAACAAGGACAAAGAAGCACCGATCTTCGGTGTGGCCGATCTCGGCATCGTGGGCGACGTGCACAAGGTGTTGCCGAAGCTCATCGAGGCTCTGCAGGGCCGCTGAGTCGAATCACCGACGAAACGTTCGATCACCCCGGGTGATCGCGAGCGACGAGCGCAACGCTGATCGGCGTTGCGCTCTCGTCGTTCTCGGGGACTTCCACGACCAGGCACAGTTCGTGTGCGTGTGGACGTGATCCGTCGTCGAAGCGCCACCACGTGGCGCCGAGCGCCACGGCACCGATCAAAGCGTCGAGTTCGCCGGCCTCGCGCAGTTCGTCCCAGTCGTCGGTGAGTCCACCGAGTGCGGCGAGCAACCACCAGGTCGAGAACCGTCCGGTTGCCGTTCCGCGTCGCCGTCCGTGTGCACCACCTGATGCACCGCACCAGGTGATCCAGTCGAGAGCATCACCCACGGCGATCGGTGTGAGGCGGGCCGTGGAGAGGCCGAGAGCTCCGAGAGCCGCTCGCGGATCACCGTCGACGACAGCGATGTCGGTGCGTCCGTTCGACGACGACGTCCACGTCTCGACGAGCGATCGGAAGGCCTGCTCGATCCAGGGATCGTCGATTTCATCGGCGCCGCCGACGGTCGTGACGGTGTCCCAGTCGTGACTCCAACCGTCGATCGGTGACGGACACTCCACACCCACGTCGTGGTAGCGGGGAAGTGTGTATTCGGGTTCCCAGTCGCTGATGGCCATCGGAACGTCGAGCACCGGGAACACGTCGTCGTCGATCGAGTCGCCGCGCAGGGCCCGCTCGTAGGCCACGAACGATCGACGCGGTCCGACGGGAAGCAGATCTCGTACGTCTCGCCACGTGTGGTGTTGGGCGATCACTTCGGTGAGCGGACCGATGGAGAATCGTCCGGCATCTTCGTCGACCACTCGACTCGCGTGTTCCGCGTCGGCGAGTAGGGCCAGACGATGTTCGGCGAGAGTGGCGGCCGGCCACACTTGACGTCCGGTCTCGAGGGCGGCTCGTGATCGTTGACGAACTCTCCACAGTCCGGGCCAATCCCGAGACTCACTGCGCGCGTCGATGAGGCGAATGAGTCCGTCGAGATCGGCCCGTGAGACGAGAAGGTCGAGTTCTTCGTCGATGCCTTCGTCGATCGTCACGTCTCTTCTTTACACGATCGGCCAGGGGTAGCGACGTCCGGTCGGGTCGATCGGAAACATTCCTCCCTCGGCGAGCATCTCGGCTCGTTCGACCATGGCCATCGCTTCGTCGTCATCGAGAAGTGCCATCACCTCGACCGGAGGTGAGCTCGCCACTCGGCGCACGGCGTCGAGAATCTCGGTCGAAAGTGGCTCACCACCGAATTCCCAGATGACCGTTCGCAACTTGAAGTCGGCCGAGAAGCAGAGACCGTTGTCGATGGCCCACACTCGTTCGTCGGCGTCGACGAGACAATGACCACTCTTGCGGTCGGTGTTGTTGGCCACGATGTCGAAGGCCGCCAGCCGTCGGAACTGATCGTGCAGATGAGACCGACTCTCGAACAAGGTGAAGTAGTGCTCTCGGAAGTCGGCTTCCACGAACTGCTGCAAGGATCCGACTCCGGCCGGTCCGTCGCGTTCGATCGTGAGCGGTACCAGTCGGAACCCCATCGCCTCCGAGAGTCGGTGGGCCGCGATCTCCCGCTTGTACAGACCGGACGGGAAATCCCACAGCGGACGTTCACCACGAAGTGGTTTGTAGATGGCTCGTAGCGACACGTCACCGAGAGTGACGGTCACGAGGAACGTGCCGTTGCTGCTGTCGGGCATTCGACCTTCGACGTCGATGTCGCCGGTGCTCAGGATCTCGAGAGGGGAGACGCTCACGATCAGTTCATCCGGACGCAGAAGTGACCCTCGGCATCGACGGGTCGACCACAGAATTCGCAGTCGGGTCGTCCGGCGGCCACCACCCGGTCGGTCTGGTCGCAGAACGCGAGTGCCTGGGCGCGCGTCATCGTCACGCGAATCGAATCACCCTCGTCGTCGTCGCTCTCGTCGACATCGTCGTCCTGATCGTCGTCCATCGACGAGTCGATGTCACGAAGAACCAAGGTGAATCGGTCGGAGTTCTTGTCGAATTCGAGTCCGACCGAGCCGAGCACGAACTCCTCGTCGATCGGTTCGACGAGCGACATCGGACGTCGGAAGATCGTGCCTTCGACGATCGGAAGATGGGCGAGAGCACGACGAAGGTATTGGGCGATCGCAGCCGCCTGCTGTTTCTCGCATCGGACCGTGGCCACTCGGTCGTCGTCACGGGCCTGCAGGAAGAAGGTCCGTTGACCGGGCCGGCCGACGGTGCCGGCGGTGAACACGTCGACCGAGTCGAAGACGATCTCACCCATGAGTCAGCTCGGACGCAGATCGCCGAGCGATCCTCCGGTCGAATTCACGGTGAGGACGATCGGTCCTCCCATGGTGTAGGCCACGGCCGAGATCGAACACGTGCTGATCACGATGCGTTGGAAGAGATCGAGATGCGTTCCCATGGCGTGGGCCATGGCCGCCTTGATCGGATCGGCGTGCGAGACGCACACGATCGTTCCGCCTCGGTGTTGGGCGCAGAGACGGTCGACGGCCGACACCATGCGAGTCTGCATCTCGGTGAAACTCTCGCCGTTGGGGAATCGAAAGGTCGACGGGGCTCGTTGCACAGTGTTCCACTCGGGCAACTTCATCAACTTCTTCAGTTCGGATCCGGTCCAGTCACCGAAATCGCATTCGAGAAGACCCTTGTCGATGCGCGTGCGTTGACCGAGGAGTTTGGTGATCGGGGCCGCTGTTTCGCGCGCCCGTTCGAGGGGTGATGCGTACACGGCGTCGATCTTGGCGATGGCCGACAATCGTCGGGCGGCCT
This sequence comes from Actinobacteria bacterium casp-actino8, assembly GCA_001510455.1. The sequence goes on along the minus strand of LFFH01000042.1, from coordinate 435 downwards.
CTTCGGCTTGTTCGACACCCTTCTCGGCGAGATGCAGACCGGGTGCTCGACCCGGGAGTGACTTTCCGGTCGTCGGGGTCTGGCCGTGACGAACGAAGAGCACCAACGTCGAGGACGGGGGAGCGGTACGGGGGGATTTCCGAGTGCCCATGACGGGTGCCAACCTAGTGGTGTCATGCCGAAGCCGTCTCGTCAGTCTCGAGTTCTCGTCGAACTTCACGACGAGGTCGTGCAATGTCGTCGATGTGATCGTCTGGTCGAGTGGCGCGAGGCCGCGGCCGTCGAGAAGCGAGCCGCGTATCGTGACGACGAGTACTGGGGTCGTGGTGTCCCCGGATTCGGTGATCCGGCGGCCGAGGTTCTCGTTCTCGGTCTGGCGCCGGCTGCGCACGGAGCCAATCGCACCGGACGGATCTTCACCGGCGATCGAAGCGG
>LFFH01000041.1 GCA_001510455.1 Actinobacteria bacterium casp-actino8 | reverse complement strand
CATGGTCGTCAACGTGGCCAATCTCGGACGACGGCCGTTCCGATCGCTCGCCGCCGACGTGACCGACATCCTCCAGGACGATCTCGGTCTGTTGCTCCGAGGTGAAGTCGTGTGGATGAAACAGCGTGGGTCGTCGGGGAGTTGCGCGTGGGGTTCGTACCGTTCGCCAACCAATCCGGTGCTTCGTGACACGACCGAACGTCTCGTGATCGCGAGCAAGGGGCGTTTCGACCGGGCCGTTCCGGTGAGCAAGCGCGAGAAGCGCGGTCTTCCTTTCGAGTCGACCGTGACTGGTGACGAATTCATGGAAGCGACTCTCGACGTCTGGGAGATCGCTCCCGAGAGCGCGACCCGAGTGAATCACCCGGCGCCGTTCCCGGTGTCACTCGTCGAGCGGTGCATTCATCTCTATTCGTTCGCCGGCGATCTGGTGCTCGACCCGTTCATGGGTTCGGGTTCCACAGCCGTGGCGGCTCGACGAACCGGCCGCCATTTCGTGGGGTACGACACCGATCCGGCCTACGTCGACCTGGCGCACGAACGACTACGTCACGAGGGTGACGCGAGAAGTGATGAGAACGGTCGTGACGACATCCGCACTCTGCGCGACATCGTCGACGCGTCTCTTCGGGCGGCAGGTTTCGGATCGATCGACTGGGGCGTGAAGATCACGCCGGGTCTCGAGGTGTCGGGACGAGCCCGTTCGGCCGACGGGCGCGAGATCCTGTTCGATCTGGCCGGAGGACACACCACGGTTCGACCCGGGTTGCAGCGCGGTGAACTGGTGTGGCGAACACTCGGCCGAGCGGCGGCCGTGAAAGCGGTGACCGGACGAGGACTCGTGGTGTTCACCTCCGGATTGCCCGAACGGGCGAGCGGTGGGGCCGCACTCGACGCGGTGGTGAACGACGGAGCGGTGAGAGCCGTCGTCGACGTGCTCGCGTCCGATGTGGTCGAACGAATCGAGTCGATCGTCTAGATCTGGTGGGCGGCGCGTCGTCCCTCGAGAACCGCTTCGAGCAACGTGCGCGGGGCCACGGCGTCGCCGATGACGTGGTGGGTGCCCGGGAGAGGTTCGGTGGGCAGACGGAAACCGGCGTCGACCACGGCGACCGCGTCGAGATGTGAGATCTCTCCGGAGAAACGGTCCTGAATTCGGACGCGCACTCCGTCATCGGCCCGTTCGACGTTGCGGACCACGGCGCGTTTGACGACAGTCGCGCCTCGCTGAGCGAGTCGGACATTGGCCGGGGCAAGATCGCCGGTTCGTGACAGCTCGTTGCCGGCGATGTTGTCGGGGGTGACGAGAACGGCCCGATCGCCGAGTTCTTCGGCTAGCGCAACTCCGATGGGTCCGCCGATCGGATCGAGGACGATCACCGTTCCGGAAGCGGGAAGGGTCGACGTGCCACGACGGAGATCGGCGATGTCGATGACGTCGGTGTCGGCGGTGTACTCGGGAAGGCCGCGTCGCGACCCGGTGGCTTGCACCACGACGTCGAAGTCGGGGAGACGTGCGGCGATCGACGACTCGTCGACTCCGGTCTCGAGCGTCACGTTCGAACGACGGCACTCGCGTTCGAGCCAGTCGACCAGTGGTACGCCGGGACCAGCCACCCGAGCCAGACCGCCGAGCTCGGCCGCCGTGTCGACGACGGTCACCGAATGTCCGCGGATCGCGGCGATTCGGGCCGCTTCGAGCCCGGCCGGACCCCCTCCGATCACCAGCACCCGTCGGGAGTTCGTTGCCGTTCGATACCAATCGGGATCGTCGCTCTCGTGACCCGACGACGGTTCACCCACGCACGACACGATCGGATTACGCGCGTCACGCACCTGACACGTCTGGTTGCAGCGGAGGCAAGGTCGAATGCGATCGATCTCGTCGGCGCGGACCTTCGCCACCAGATCGGGATCGGCGATCTGTGCGCGCGTCATCTCGACGCCGTCGCACACGCCGTCTCCGATCGCCCACTCGGCCTGACCCATGTCGACGATCGAACCCTGCAAGAACACCGTGACCGCCGCGGGAACGGCGGTGCGCACGGCCCGGCACACGTCGATGTTGAATCCGGTGGGCTCGTGGAAATCAGGTCGTGTCTTTTCGGCCGAGAAGATCGCGCCACGCACGACGACGACGTAGTCGAGGCCACAGGCGGCGAGTTCGGCGGCGATCGCCGGAGCCATTTCCGGAGTGATACCGGCCCACGGCGCGAGTTCGTCGCACGACAGACGAAGGCCGACGATCGCGTCACCCACCTCGGCGCGTACCGAGTCGATCACTCGTCGGGCGAAGGCGGTTCGGTCGGCCCACTCGTCACCGCGTTGGTTGGTGAGGCCCGACATGAACTGACGCACGAGACTGTGCTGGCCGGCGTTGATCTCGATTCCGTCGACGCCCGACGCAACGGCGAGACGTGCCGCAGCGATGAAGCCGTCGATCACGGCTCGAACGTCGTCGGCCTCCATCCACTTCGGAACCTCCCGGGAGTTCACCTCGGGAACGCGTGACGGCGCCCACAGCGGGAGTTGCGAATAGGCCGACGAACCCTGGCCACCCGCGTGATCGAGTGAGGCGATCACGAGGGAACCATGTCGATGACAGGCGTCGGAGATCGTCCGCCAACCCTCACCACAAAGCGGCGCCAGGGGAGCGCGCTCGTAGGGCCAGTCGCTCTCGTGAACACTCGCGCCCTCGACCACGATCACACCGCAACCACCGCGGGCCCGACGCTCGTAATACGCGACGTGTCGGTCGGTGAATCGTCGGTCGTCGTCGCCCAGGTTGGTGACGTGCGGACCGAACATGACTCGATTCGGCGCCGTGCGCGCGCCGAGTGACAACGACTCGGTGAGGCGCATCAGGAAGTGCTGACCGGTTTGCGGACGAGTCGTACCGGCTTGGTGTGATCCATGGCCGGTTTGGGAGCCGATCCGGGAACGACCGACTGCAGTGCGTGCTCACCGTCACCGCCCACACATTCGGGATCGGGACCGTCGAGGGGGAGACCGGTGAAGAACTTGGCCGCCATGCATCCGCCCTGACACGCGTCGTAGGAACCGCACGACGCGCAGGCACCCGCCGACTGCGGTTCGCGCAGTGAGCGGAACAAGTCGCTCTCTTTCCAGACCTTGGCGAAACCGCCGGCGTCTCGCACGTTGCCGGCCCGGAACTCGTCGTGAATGACGAACGGACACGCATACACCTCACCGATCGGATCGATGAGACACACCACCCGTCCGGCTCCGCACATGTTGAGTCCGGGCAGCGGATCGCCGAGAGCGTTGAGATGGAAGAAGGAGTCACCGGTGAGAACGTTCTCGCCGTTGGCCATGAGCCAGTCGTAGATCTGACGTTGTTGGCTGAGTGTCGGATGCAGTTCGTGCCACGAGTCGGCACCGCGTCCGGACGGACGCAGACGAGTGACACGCAGTTGCGCGCCGTACGAGTCGGCGAGGGCCTTGAACTGGTCGAGCTGCGCCACGTTGTGTCGGGTGACGACCACCGAGATCTTGAACGGACCGAATCCCGCCGCGGCCAGTTCGTCCATGGCGGTGCGCGCCATGCGATACGAGCCGGCTCCGCGCACGGCGTCGTTCGTGGCCTCGTCGACTCCGTCGAGGCTGATCTGGATGTCGAGATAATCCATGGCCGCCAGTCGTCGTGCCTTCTCGGCGTCGATGAAGGCACCATTGGTCGAGAACTTCACACCGATGCCGTTGCCGACCGAGTATTCGACGAGATCGAAGAAGTCGCGCCGTACCATCGGTTCGCCGCCGCCGATGTTGATGTAGAAGACCTGCAGGTCGCGTAATTCGTCGAGGACGTGCATCGCTTCGGCCGTCGTGAGTTCGCGCGGATCTCGTTGTCCACTCGACGACAGACAGTGCACGCACTGCAGGTTGCACGCGTAGGTGAGTTCCCACGTGAGACAGATGGGGGCGTCGAGCCCACCTTTCAATTGCTCAACGAGTGGTTGCACGCTCACGGACGATCTCCGAGGATTCGAGGGACGACAGGGCCGAGACGAACGACGACCAGCGTTCGGGGTCGACACCGCAGGCGTCGAGGGTGTCGGCCAGGGTGGCGTGCTGGTCGAGACTGTTCACGACCGAGACCACGTCGGGGTGCTTCAGGAAGATCAGGCGTCGATTGCCGTAGTGGTAGGCCAGGGCGCCGAAGGGTTCGGGCCGGACCGCCACCTGGGGGTGGAGTTCGAGGCTCGAGTCGAGCGCGACGGCCACGGGGCGAGGCGGGATCAGTAGACCCCGCACATGCCGTCGATCGAGATCTCTTCGATGAGGAGTTCGTCGGCGGAGGCGGGCGTCGTGGCGGACGATTCGATGACGCCGTGGTCAGCGGTGATGTCGTCGGCTGACGTCACGGAGGGGGTCACGGTGGGGGTCACGGTGCTGTCCATACGACAAGCGTACAACTGCCCCGGCCGTCGGGGACTACCGTTCTCTTCGATGGTTCGGCCACCCGGTGGCCCTGGGGAAATGGGGATCTCGTGAAGACCAAGGCAGCAGTGTTGTGGGAGTTGGGTGCACCGTGGAGCATCGAGGAGATCGAGCTCGATGCACCGAAGGCCGGTGAAGTGCTCGTCGAGATGAAGGCGTCGGGAATGTGCCATTCCGACGAGCATCTCGTGACCGGAGACCTGCCGTTCGCGCTGCCGATCATCGGCGGCCACGAGGGCGCCGGAATCGTTCGTGAAGTCGGAGAGGGTGTGAGTTGGCTGGCTCCCGGTGACCACGTGGTCTTCGGTTTCATTCCGTCGTGCGGACGGTGTCCGAGTTGTTCGACCGGTCATCAGAACCTGTGCGACCTCGGTGCCCTCATGGGTGGTGGTCGTCAGATCACCGACGGTGGTGCGCGACACCACGCCAACGGTCAGGACCTCGGACTCATGTGTCTGCTCGGTACCTTCGCTCTCCACACGGTCGTGAACGAGGCGTCGTGCATCAAGGTCGAACCCGATCTACCGCTCGACAAGATGTGCCTCCTCGGTTGCGGTGTGGTGACCGGTTGGGGTTCGTCGGTGTACGCCGCGCAGGTACGACCCGGCGACACGGTCGCCGTCGTCGGTGTGGGTGGTATCGGCGCCAACGCGATCCAGGGTGCGCGACTGGCGGGCGCCAAGCGCATCGTCGCCATCGATCCGGTCGAGTTCAAGCGCGAGAAGGCGATGGACTTCGGAGCCACGCACACGGCTTCGTCGATGGCCGAGGCGTTGCCGCTCCTGCAGGACATCACGTGGGGAACGATGGCCAACAAGGTGATCATGACGATGGGTGTGGGCGACGGTCAGGTGTTGGCCGAGGCCATGGCCATGGCCTCGAAGCGAGGCCGTGTGGTGGTGACCAACATCCACCCGGCGCTCGAGATGACGGCCAACGTGAACCTCCTCGACGTGACCCTCATGGAGAAGCAGATCGTCGGCTCTCTCTTCGGTTCGGGTAACCCGCGGGCCGACATTCCGAAGCTCGCCAACCTCTACCGAGAGGGGCAACTCGACCTCGACGGACTCGTGACCCGGACCTACCCCTTGGAGGGGATCAACGAGGGCTACGAGGCCATGCGCAAGGGTGAGAACATCCGCGGTGTCCTCGTCTACGACTGAGTTCCGCTCACAACGGCCAGGTCGCTAGCGTTTCGGGCGAGGGGTACACGTCGTGTCGCATCGAGCGCGCGACGCCGGATCAGGGGGAGACGAGATGTCGGAAGTTCGCAAGTCGAAAGCTGCGGTTCTGTGGGGTCTGAACCAGGAATGGTCGGTCGAAGAGATCGAGGTTCATCCACCGAAGGCCGGTGAGGTCATCGTGCACTGGAGAGCGGCTGGCATGTGCCATTCCGACGAGCACCTCGTCACCGGTGACATGGTCCCACCGTCCGAGATGTTCGAACTGATGGGCATCGAGGACTTCTTCCCGATCATCGGCGGTCACGAAGGTGCTGGTGTCGTGGTGGAAGTCGGGCCCGGTGTCACGTCGGTCCAGGTGGGCGATCACGTGTCGGCATCGTTCGTGCCGTCGTGTGGTCGCTGCCGCTACTGCTCGACCGGACGCCAGAACCTGTGCGACAACGGCGCCAAGACGTTCATCGGCGGCATGATCACCGACGACACGCACCGTCACTTCGTGAAGGGCAAGCCGGTCACGCTCATGGCCAAACTCGGCACCTTCAGTGAATTCGCGTGTGTCGCCGAGCAGTCGATCATCAAGGTCGAAAAGGACATTCCACTCGAATGCGTCGCACTCGTGTCGTGCGGTGTGGCCACCGGATGGGGTTCGGCCGCCAATCGAGCCGGCACCCAGGCCGGTGACACCGTGGTGGTGGTCGGATGCGGCGGTATCGGAATGAACGCCGTTCAGGGCGCGCGTATGGCGGGTGCGAAGCGCATCATCGCCGTCGATCCCGTCGAGTTCAAGCGTGAGAAGGCGATGGAGTTCGGTGCCACGCACACCTATTCGTCGATGGCCGAAGCGATGATGCCGGTCATGGAGATGACGTACGGACAGATGGCCGACCGCGTCATCATGACCCCCGGTGTTCTCGAGGGCGAGATGATGGCCGACGGTATGAATCTGGCCGGCAAGGGCGGCACGGTGGTGGTCACCGCCATTTCGCCGATGACGTCGGAGACCGCGTCGGTCAACCTCTTCCAGTTGGCCATGTGGAACAAGGAGATCAAGGGAACGATCTTCGGTTCGCTCAACCCGCGTGCCGACATCCCGGCCCTTCTCGACATGTATCGCGCCGGTCAGTTGAAGCTCGATGAGCTCATCACCAAGACCTACAGCCTCGACCAGATCAACGAGGGCTATCAGGCGATGCGCGACGGCACCAACATCCGTGGTGTGATCGTCAACGCGTGACCACGTCTCGTCGCTCTCTGCTCGACGCGCTCGACGGTTCGGTCGTCGGACGTCGTCGTGAGGTCGAACTGGTCGTCGCTGCGCTCGATGCCGATCGACACGTCTTGCTCGAGGGCCCTCCGGGTACGGGCAAGAGCACGTTGTTGCGAGCAGTCGCCGAAGGACTCGGGATCGGTTTCGTGTTCGTGGAGGGCAACGCCGAGCTCACGCCGGCCCGTCTGGTCGGACACTTCGACCCGGCGCGTGTACTGAACGAGGGCTACGAACCCGACGTGTTCGTCGACGGACCGCTCGTGACGGCCATGCGTGATGGTTCGTTGCTGTACGTCGAGGAGATCAACCGTATTCCCGAAGAGACTTTGAACGTTCTCATCACGGTGATGAGCGAAGGCGAACTCAACGTGCCTCGTTTCGGTCGGGTGGTGGCAACTGACGGTTTCCGCCTCGTGGCCGCCATGAACCCGTTCGACGCCGTCGGAACGGCGCGTATCTCGGGTGCGGTGTACGACCGCGTGTGTCGAGTGTCGATGGGCTATCAATCGGCGGCCGACGAGGTCCGCATCGCATCGAGAGCTGGTGACGATCTTCCGAGCGGTTGGCTCGACAAGGTCGTCGATCTCGTGCGACGCACGCGAACTCATCCCGATCTGCGGGTGGGGTCGTCGGTGCGCGGGGCGATCGACATGGCCGCCGTCGCTCGGTCGCTCGCGTCAGTGCGCGGGAGCACGGTCCACGACAGTGGAGTGTCGCTCGATGCGGCTCTCGTGGCGCTGTCGGGCCGAGTTCGTCTGCGCGAAGGCAGTACGCGTACGAGTGAAGACGTGGTGACCGAACTCTGGAACGAGGTGTTCGTCCCAACCACCGAGGCCGGCGGGGGAAAAGTGAGCGCCCCGACGGGGGCGACCCACTAGCCAAGGAAGGGGCCGCCGCCGACGAGGCTGTGTCGGAGGCTTCGAAGCGCACGCTGTCCCGGCGTGATCTGGCCAAGCACGATCAGTTCGAACAGGTCTCGCCCGAGGTGGGTGAACTCGACGAGAGTGCCGTCGACGACGCCATGGACGACGACCCTGATGCCATGCTCGCCTTGCTGGCCGATCTCACCGGAGCCACCGATCCGAAGTTGCGCGATCTGGCCAAACGCTTGGCCGGTCGTTTGTTCCTCGACCTCGCCAAGCGTGGTCCGATCCGCCCACGCGGGATCGGCAAGATGGCCACGTTGCCGTATCGCCCCGATGCCGGTGACATCGATCTCGACGCGTCCATGAGTGCCGTCGTCGAGTCGCGAGCAGCCCGATCGGCAATCGATCCCGAGGAGTTGAAGGTGCGCACCTGGGTGCGACCGGGAACCGCCATTGCGTTGTGTGTCGATCGCAGTGGATCGATGGGCGGCGAACCCCTCGCCACGTCGGCCGTGGCCACGGCGGCGGTGGCCTGGCGCAGTCCCGAGGACTACAGCGTCATCACGTTCGGCAAGGACGTGGTGGTCGTGAAGAGTCAGGAATCCTCGAAGGGGAGTGAGTTGGTCGTGAACGACGTACTCGCGCTCCGTGGATTCGGAACCACCGACCTGGCCGGAGCTCTTCGCACGGCGAACGAACAATTGTCTCGATCGAGAGCGGGTCGTCGAATCGCCGTGGTGTTGAGCGATTGTCGGGCCACCGTGGAGGGCGACGTGGTGGCGGCGGCCCGCGGTCTCGACGAGGTGGTGATCATCGCCCCGGCCGAGGACGATCTGGAAGCCCGCGCTCTGGCAGCGCAGATCGGCGCGCGAGTCGCGATCGTGGCCGGGCCGAGTGATGTGCCGGCGGCGTTGCAGTCGGTGCTCGGCGACTAGCGACAGGCGGGGTCGTCGGTCGGCAGAACACCGATCTCGTCGGATTCGACGAACACCGGAGGCAGGGTGGAGGTCGACGTCGTGGTTCCGCTCACCGAAGTCGTGGACCCCGACGGTGCGCGAGTGGTCGTGGTCGTCGACGTGGGATCCTCGACGAGTTGTGCAGGTGCATCGACCAACCGAGCCTCACCCTTGAACACGGCGAGCACGGCCTTCATGCTCTCGCTCTTGATGTTGGGTTCGATGACAGCGTTGCCGTTGATCATCTTGCCGGTTCCCTCGATCTGATAGGTCTTCATCGTGTCGGGATCGAGATCTCGCATCGCTTGGGCGAGTTCGAGAAGCTTGCCGGGAGTCAGCTGATCGTCGAGGATCACGTATTCGAGAGCAGCGTCGATGAGTTGTTTGGCCACGGTCGGACTCCCGGCTCCGACGTCGAGGGCCTTCTGGAGTGCTCGGCGAAGGAAGTCCTGCTGACGCGAGATACGACCGCGATCGGCGGCCGGGTCACTCTTCCACTTGCGCGAGTCCTCGTCGAAGTATTGAAGTTTGCGCGACCGAACGTAGGCGAGTCCTTCTTCCCCGAGGAAGGTGTGGCAACCGGGTTCTTCGATGAGGAGTCCGGTGTTGCGGTCACGAATTCCGGTGGTGAAGGGAACTCGCACACCACCGACGGCGTCGACGATCTGCTTGAACGCGCAGAAGTCGACGTTCACGTAGTGATCGACCGGGACGCCGAAGTTCTCCCAGATGGTGAGTACGAGGGTGTTGGGATCGTCACGGTTGAAAGCGCTGTTGATGCGACTGCTCGACGAACGACCGGCGATCTTGACCCACAGGTCGCGTGGGAACGACAACACCGCCGACGCATTGGTGTTGGGATCGAGACGCAGGATCATGATCGTGTCGGCGCGTTCTCCGAGTCCGTTGCGATTCCCGAAGGCATCGGCGTACGGCGAGTCGGGATCGACACAGGCGCCGTTGTCGCTGCCTGTGATGAGGAAGTTGCGAGCCGACATGTCGACCGGTCCGGACACCAGGGTGACCTCGGTGGTCTCGTCGGGAGTGCCGTCGGGTTGAGTGGCCGTGGGCAGCGTGAGACGCGGACCCGAGGCGCTCGCCAGAGTCACGACCTTGCGGTCGTTCGCTTTCTCGCTGCCGTAGAAGATCGCCACGGCGGCGACGAAGCAGGCGAGAGCCACCCCCACGTTCAGGACCAGGACGAGGCGTTGTGGCCAGGTTCGTCGTCGGCGGCGGGGTCGGTCCTTCACAGCCCTGCCAAGTTACCGGTCGGCCCGTGTCGGCTCGGGTCAGGAGGTGGAATCGACGGCCAACTGCACCGACACCGATGGGGTCGACACCGAGTCGTCGGTGATCGTCTCCCATGACTCGACGCTTCCGGCGTCGGCGAGTTCGGCGCGACCGAGTTCGATCGCCGCGCAGTGAGCGGCCGATGCACGAACGGTGGCGAGAGACACCGGAGTCTTCTGCGACGTCTTCGCTTCGGTCTTCGATCGGCGGATCTGCGCCAACACCTCACCGACGGGATCGAGCATGGATGCGTCACCCGTGGAGGGGTACTCCTCGGCCTTCGGCCACGACGCCGTGTGCACCGATCCCGGTTGCCACCAGCGCCACACCGACTCGGTCGCGAAGGGAATGAACGGTGCGAGAAGTCGCTGAAGGGCCGAGAGAGCGAGACGCAGTGACACCTGCGCCGAAGCCGCACCCTCGTCGCCGTGCACGCCGTACGCACGACCCTTCACCAGTTCGACGTAGTCGTCGCAGAACCACCAGAACGTGGCTTCGGTGCGCTCGAGAGCGCGGGCGTAATCGTATTCGTCGAAGGCTCGAGTCGCTTCGTCGACGGTGTGAGCGATGCGGGCGAGCATGGCGAGATCGAGAGGTGAGGTGGGTGTCGCACCACCGGGCGGCTCGCCGAAGCCGAGGACGAACTTCGAGGCGTTGAGAAGTTTGGTGGCCAGCTTTCGGCCCACCTTCATCTGTTCTTCGCTGAAGGCGGTGTCGATACCCGGACGAGCCGAGGCGGCCCAATAGCGAACGGCGTCGGATCCGAACTTGTCGAACAGGTCGAGTGGGGTGACGACGTTGCCCTTCGACTTCGACATCTTCTTGCGGTCGGGGTCGAGGATCCAACCCGACAACGCAGTGTTCGTCCATGGAAGCGAGTCGTGTTCGAAGTGCGCGCGCACGACGGTGCTGAAGAGCCACGTGCGGATGATGTCGTGGGCCTGCGGTCGCAGATCCATGGGGAAGAGTCGGGCGAAGAGGTCGGGGTCCTCTTCCCATTGACCGGCGATCTGCGGTGACAGTGACGAGGTCGCCCAGGTGTCCATCACGTCGGGATCGCCCGTGAAACCGTTCGGTTGATCGCGTTGATCGGCCGAGTGACCGGGTGGCACGTCGGTCGACGGGTCGATCGGGAGAATCGTCTCGTCGGGAACGATCGGATGGTCGTGATCGATCTCGCCGTTGGCATCGAGTGGATACCAGACCGGGATCGGCACACCGAAGTAGCGCTGTCGGCTGATGAGCCAGTCGCCGTTCAGACCCTCGACCCAATTGGAATAGCGGTGTCGCATGTGATCGGGATGCCACGTGAGACTCTCGCCGCGAGCCAGAAGGTCGCGACGTAACTCGTCACCACGGCCGCCGTTTCGGATGTACCACTGACGGCTGGTCACGATCTCGAGCGGACGATCACCCTTCTCGAAGAACTTCACGGGGTGAGTGATCGGGCGCGGATCGCCGATCATCGCGCCCGATTCGCGCAGCATCTCGACGACCTTGTTCTGGGCCTGATTCACGTACAGCCCGGCGATGTGTTCGAAAGCCGCGATCCCAGCGGCCGAGTCGAGACCGTTCGGTGGTGTGGCGACGATACGACCGTCTCGACCGATGATGGCCCGAGTGGGGAGATTCAGTTCGCGCCACCACGTGACGTCGGTGGTGTCGCCGAACGTACAGATCATGGCGATACCCGTGCCCTTGTCGGGTTGGGCGAGCGGATGGGCGACCACTGGAACCTCGACGCCGTACAACGGAGTGTGCACGGTGGTGCCGAAGAGCGGCTGATAGCGCTCGTCGTCGGGGTGGGC
>LFFH01000040.1 GCA_001510455.1 Actinobacteria bacterium casp-actino8 | reverse complement strand
TTCCGCGGTGACGACTCGTACCACGAGAAGATCGAAGCGGTACTGCGTTCGTCACGAAGTGGCAGGGAATGGACCTTCACCGGAGAAGTGATGAGCCTGATTCCTCTTCGCAACCGACGACAGACTCCCGATGGTGAGTGGCTCACCACCCGCATCAGCGAAGGCATGACCGAATGGACGATGACCTCGGCCGAGCACTCCGGGAAGAAGGGCTACGGCCTGTCGGAGTATCTCGATCAGATCATCGATGGCCAACCGGTCGGCCGCGCCGAGTGACATCTGCTCACGACGAGGACAACATTTCGCGCACGGCCTGCAGAAACGGTTCGGGGTCGATGTCGACGGCCTCTCCGTAGAGCTTCACTTTGGGTTCGGTGCCACTCGGCCTGATCTGAACTCGCACCGAATTCGGTCCCGACAGGTGTATGCGGACGAGCGACGCCTCAGGGTGATTCTCGATCGAGGCCACGTCTCGTCCGGCGATCTGCGAAGGCGGTGACGCCTGGAACTTCGCCACGACTCGAGAACCTTCTTCCGGAGACATCGGGACGGCAGTTTCAGCGGTTCGGTACCGACCGAACCGCTGAGCGATGGACTCGAGACGCCCTTCGATCGTCGTGCCGGCGGACGCAGCCAGGCGAGCGATTTCGACCACCACCAGAGCGGCACTCATCCCGTCCTTGTCGAGCGGGTCTCCGCCGACGAGATATCCGAGGGCCTGCTCGTAGGCGAAGACCAGACGTTCGTCAGGAAACCGACGTGCGACGTCGGCGATCCACTTGAAACCGGTGTAGCTCTCCTCGAAGTGCACTCCGGCCTCGCGCGCCATGCGACCCACCAGGGACGACGACACGAGAGTGCTCACCATCAGTCGATCAGAGCCTGCCGTATTGGCGAGAACGTGATCGGCCAACAACCATCCGATTTCGTCGCCCGCCAGTCGCCGCCAATGTCCGTCGGCCGTCGGTATCGCGACCCCGAGACGATCGGCGTCGGGATCGTTGGCAAGAGCGACATCGGCTTCCGATCGACGGGCCAGTTCGATCACCGCGTCCATGGCCCCGGGCTCTTCGGGGTTCGGGAACGGAACGGTGGGGAACGTCCCGTCAGGAGTCTGTTGCTCGTCGACCACGACGAGCTCGACACCGTCGATCGACTCGAGCACGCGCCGCACGAGTTCGCCTCCGACGCCGTGCAGAGCCGTGTATGCAACGGTCACCCGAGCACCCGTCAACTTCTCCTCGGAAACCAGAGCGACCGACGGAACGAACCGTACGTAGTCATCGATCACCGACTCGTCGAGTCGAACGATCAATGGATCGTCGATCGACGAGAGAGGAACCTGCGTGGCATCGACGGCATCGATCGCCGATGCGATCTCGGCGTCGACCGGCGGGACGATCTGTGCTCCCCCACCGAGATAAACCTTGTACCCGTTGTCGGAGGGTGGATTGTGACTCGCCGTCACCATCACTCCAGCGACACATCCGAGACGAGTGATGTTCCACGCCAGAACCGGAGTCGGCACCTCGCGAGGCATGAGAAAGACCTTCACCCCTCGCGCTGCCGCCACCCGCGCAGTGTCGAACGCGAAGTCGTGACTCTTCGGACGAGCATCCCAGCCGACGACGATTCCTCGATCGACGACGTCCCCTCCGTCAGCGAGGAGCCGATCGACCAGACCGGTTGCGGCGCGTCGCACGACCAGGCGGTTCATGCGACGCGGACCGGCACCGATCGCCGCTCGTAACCCCGCCGTGCCGAACGTCAGCCCGCCCGTGAAACGCTCTCGCAGCATCTCGATGGGTCCGGCCAGCAGATCGTCGATCTCGGCTCGGATGTCTTCGTCCGGCTCGGCGTCGCGCCACGCCACGGCCACGGTACGGATCCGTTCATCCGACTGCGAGTCGTCGATCATCGTGGACACTCCAAGAGTTTCGCACTAGTGACGCGGATCGAGAGTGCGCAACTCGACGAGCGGACGCGGACCCACGTGAGAGATCACTTCCGACGCCGCAATCGCACCCAGTCGACCCGCTTCGGCAAGCGAACGACCATTGGTGAGTCCGTAGAGAAACCCGGCCGCGAAGAGGTCTCCGGCGCCCGTCGTGTCGAGGACGTGATCGACTGGTTCGGCGGCAATCGGGACGATCTCGTCACGTGTCACGACGGTGGCCCCGAGAGGCCCCCGGGTGACGACCGCCAGCGCACTGTCCCGACGAACCGATGCGATCGCTGCTTCGAACCTTTCGGTCTCGTAGAGCGAGCACAGTTCCTCCTCGTTGGCGAACAGGACGTCGACTTCGTCTTCGACCAAGGCCCGAAAATCGTCACGGTGTCGATCGACGCAGAAACTGTCGGAGAGCGTGAGCGACACCTGCCGACCGGCACGGTGAGCGATCCGCGCTGCGTGCCGGAAAGCCTCCTTCGCATCGTCGCGATCGAAGAGATAGCCCTCCATGTACAGGATTCGGCCGTCGGCCACGACTGCTTCGTCGACGTCGTCGGGACACAAGTACGACGAGACACCGAGATACGTGTTCATCGTGCGCTGGGCATCGGGAGTCACGACGATGATGCATCGCCCGGTCGGAATCTCGTCGAGGTGGGCCCCCGGGGCGAAGTGCACGCCGACTGCATGGAGATCGTGACCGAACACCTCCCCGAGTTCGTCGGAGCTCACCTTGCCGACGTAAGCGCCGAGGCCACCGAAACTCGCCACACCACTGACGGTGTTGGCGGCCGAACCGCCGCTCATTTCGACGGCCGATCCGAGGGCGCGATACAGGTGGAGCGCTCGGTCGGTGTCGACGAGGGTCATCGAACCCTTGGTCAGAGCCTGACGTTCGATGAACGAGTCGTCGGCGTGGGAGATCACGTCGACGAGGGCGTTTCCGATCCCGACGACGTCGAAACGCGAACCATCAGCACGGGGCACGAAACGACTGCTCGGATCGGGGAACGGCACGAAAGTCAACCGTACCTTGCCACTACGCTCGCCGACGTGACCAGAACCGAGACCGATCTCGACCCACATCGCCTACCTCGGAACGTGATTCCACGACGGTACGAACTCGAACTCGAACCGGATCTGGCCCATGCGACGTTCGTCGGTCGAGTCGTCATTTCGGCCGAAGCCACGGAGACGACCCGTCGGATCGTGCTCAACGTCGCCGAACTCGACGTTCATCAGGTGTTCGTCGACGGGGGCCCGGTGCCCTTCTCGGTCGACGAGGAGAGTGAGCGATTGGTGATCGGCACGATCGACGAGATTCGCCCGGGACCGGTGGCAATCGACGTCGAGTTCACGGGCACCCTCAACGACAAGCTCCGCGGCTTCTACCGAAGCACCTACCGAGACGACGACGGTGTCGAGCACGTGATCGCATGCACTCAGATGCAAGCGACCGACTGCCGGCGAGCGTTTCCGTGCTTCGACGAACCCGACTTCAAGGCGGTCTTCGCCGTGACCCTGATCGTCGACAACGGACTGATGGCCGTGAGCAACGGCCCCGAGATCGGGCGTCAGGAGCGCATCGGCAAGGTGGCGGTGTCCTTCGCCGACACCATGCCGATGAGCACCTACCTGGTTGCGTTCGTGGTGGGCCGACTCGACGCGACTCCTTCGATCGACGTCGGGGGCGTTCCCCTGAGGATCGTCCACGTTCCGGGGAAGGCCCACCTCACCGACTTCGGTCTCGACGTCGGATCGGCCAGCCTTCGCTGGTTCACCGAGTACTACGGAATCCCCTACGCCGACGCCAAGATCGACATGATCGCCCTCCCCGACTTCGCGGCCGGTGCCATGGAGAACGTGGGCTGCATCACCTACCGCGAAAGTTTGCTCCTCGTCGATCCGACCACCAGCACGCAAGTCGAACGAGAGTTGGTCGCCGACGTCGTGAGTCACGAACTCGCGCACATGTGGTTCGGTGATCTCGTCACCATGAAATGGTGGAACGGCATCTGGCTGAACGAGGCCTTCGCCACCTTCATGGAAGTCGCCGCGGTCGACGCCTACCGTCCCGACTGGGAGCGATGGACCAGTTTCTCACTCGAACGCTCGGTGGCCTTCGAGACCGACTCTCTCGTCGCGACTCGTTCGGTGGAATACGAAGTTCTCACTCCCGAGGACTGCGAAGGAATGTTCGACGTCCTCACCTACCAGAAGGGTGGAGCGCTGCTCCGCATGCTCGAGCAGTACCTCGGACCCGAGCGATTCCGCGACGGCGTGCGCCGCTATCTCACCGCCCATTCCTATGGCAACACCGAGACCTCCGATCTCTGGGACTCGATCGAGGAGGCCGTCGTCCACGACGGTGGTGAGCCCGTCCGTCGCATCATGGATTCGTGGATCTGGCAGCCAGGATTCCCGCTGGTCACCGCAACTCTCGTCGGTGACGGAACTCGCATCAGGCTCACCCAACAACGATTCCTCTTCGACGCAGATGCCGACGTTCCACATCAGTCCTGGCTCGTTCCGATCCACGTACGGATCGGCGACGAAGAAGCTCGGGTACTTCTCGAGGACGAACCGATCGAGATTCCTCTGCCCTCTTCCGAGGCGGTGATCGTCAACGCAGGGGGACACGGCTTCTACCGCGTGGCCTACTCGCCCGACCTGCTCTCTCGAATCGATTCTCGGGTTCTGGCCAAGGTCTCCACGATCGAGCGATACAACCTCGTCGACGACGCCTGGAACGCAGTGGTCGCCGGACGACTGTCCGCCGGCAGCTACCTCGATTTCGTCGCATCGTTCGTGAACGAGCGAGACCTCGCCGTCTGGCAGGTGATGGCGAACGGACTACGAGCCATCGGACGGCTTCTCGACGACGTGTCGTACGAGCGATTCCGCTCCGAGGTGCGTCGGATCGTGACACCCGCGCTCGATGATCTCGGCTGGGAGCCGGTCGACGGGGAAGACGATCTCCGTGGCAAGTTGCGCGGTCTGCTCGTGACCCTCGCCGCTGTCCTTGGTGCCGACACCTCGGCCATCGAACGCTGCCGAGCCGTACTCGATCGCTCTCGCAGCCAAGCGAACTCGGTGCACCCCGAACTGGTTGCCGCTGCCACCACCGTGGTCGCCACCTACGGTGACACCGAGGTCTACGACGACATGGTCGATCGTTTCCGCAACTCCGATACTCCGCAGGAGCAACTCCGTTATCTCTACGCTCTCGCCGAATTCGATTCCGCCGAACTCGTCCGACGCACCTGTGAACTCGCTCTCGGTCCTGACGTGAAGACGCAGAACGCCCCGTTCCTCCTCGCTCGATGCATCGCCCATCGCAAGCACGGTCGGGAGTCCTGGGAGTTCGTCCGACGGAACTGGAACCTCGCCAACGAGAAATTTCCCTCCAACACCATCGTTCGCATGATCGACCCCGTCAAACTCCTCAACACGGACGACGTCGAGACCGATGTCCAAGCATTCTTCGCCGAGCGCCCGATCCCTCAAGCCGCCAAGACTCTCGAACAGATCCTCGAACGCCAGCGCGTCAACGTGGCATTGCGGCGACGAGAGGGCCCCGGACTCGTCGCTCGTCTCGACTGAAATCGACCTCAGCTGTTCGGCTACCGTCACATCGTTCGTTCACCACGATCGGGAGGAACCATGAGCGAAGCCTGGATCATCGACGGAGTCCGCAGCCCCCGCGGCAAGGGCAAGGACACCGGTTCCTTGCACCACATTCATCCGCAAGAACTGCTCGCTCAGGTCCTGAACGCGCTGCAGAAGCGCGTGGGTTTCGATCCGGCCGAGGTCGACGACGTCATCATCGGCAACGGCAACGACGCCGGTGACCACGGTGCTTGTATCGGACGTATGGCGGTGCTCGCCGCCGGCTGGCCGGTCGAAGCACCGGGCGTCACGATCAATCGATTCTGCGGCTCCGGACAGCAGGCTGTGTCGTGGGCCGCCATGGCAGTGCAATCGGGCCACCAGGACTGTGTCGTCGCCGGTGGTGTCGAATCGATGTCGCGTTGGCCCGCTCCGAGTGGACCTCCCGACTTCACCGTCGGCAATGCCGCGCTACGGGCCATGTATCCGCTCGTACCGCAGGGCGTGTCGGCCGACCTCATCGCCACCCTCGAAGGTTTCACACGTGAAGACGTCGACGCATTGGCCTTCGAGAGTCAACAGCGCGCGGCGCGAGCACAGGCCGAGGGACGTTTCGATCGCAGTGTCGTCCCGATCCTGAATCCCGATGGTTCGGTCGCCCTCGACAAGGACGAGCATCTGCGGCCGACCACCACCA
This sequence comes from Actinobacteria bacterium casp-actino8, assembly GCA_001510455.1. The sequence continues at coordinate 5,792 of LFFH01000040.1, read as the reverse complement.
TGGAGTCCCTCGCCGGGCTGGCCCCGTCGTTCGAGCGTCTCGGCAGTCGCATTCTCGACGGCTTCGAGAAGTCGTTCGACGACATGTGCAAGCAGGTCTACCCCGACATCGACGCCGTGAATCACGTGCATCATGCCGGCAACTCGTCCGGAGTCGTCGACGGGGCCGGCGTCATCATGGTGACGAGCCCTGAATACGCCAAGGCCCACGGGCTGAAGCCACGGGCTCGCATCGTGATGTCGGCCGTCGCCGGAGCCGAGCCGGTGATCATGCTGACCGCACCGGCTCCCGCGTCCAAGCGGTGCCTCGAGCGGGTCGGCATGACCGTGAACGACATCGATCTCTGGGAGATCAACGAAGCCTTCGCCGCCATTCCATTGAAGGCGATGCGCGAACTCGGTATCACTCCCGAGAACGTCAACGTGAACGGTGGGGCGATCGCCCTCGGTCACCCCATCGGGGGCAGTGGGCCGATCCTGATCCAGACCGCGCTCGACGAACTCGAGCGTCAGGACAAGTCCACGGCTCTCATCACCATGTGCACCGGAGGCGGCATGGGAACCGCGTCCATCATCGAACGCATGTGATCGTGTCCGACGTCGAGCACTTCTCCGACTTCCACGAGTTGAAGTTCTCGCGTCCGGCCCATGGCGTCCTGCAGATCACCCTCGACGGACCGCACCTCAACGCGGTCGGCATCGATGCCCACCGAGAACTCGCCGACGTTTGGCCCGTGGTCGATCGCGATCCCGAGACTCGGGTGGTGCTACTCACCGGAGCCGGCGACGCCTTCTCGGCCGGCGGAAGTTTCGACCTGATCGACGGAATCATCGGTGACTACGAGATCAGGTCTCGGGTGATGCGCGAGGCGCGTGACCTGGTCCGTAACGTCATCGAGTGCACCCGACCCATTGTTTCGGCGGTGCACGGTCCGGCCGTCGGAGCCGGACTCGTCGCGGCACTGCTCGCCGACGTCTCGGTGGTCGGACGAACGGCTCGCATCATCGACGGACACACTCGGCTCGGAGTGGCTGCTGGTGATCATGCTGCAGTGTGCTGGCCACTGCTCGTGGGAATGGCGAAGGCCAAGTACTACCTGTTGACCTGCCGAACGCTCACCGGCGAGGAAGCTGAACGTATCGGACTGGTCTCGTTGTGTGTCGAGGACGATCAGGTGTACTCGTCGGCCCTCGACGTCGCCACCGAGTTGGCCGACGGGGCGCAGGCCGCGCTTCGCTTCACCAAGCACACCCTGAATCACTGGTACCGATCCATGATGCCGGCCTTCGATGCGTCACTCGCCTACGAATTCTTCGGATTCGGCGGACCCGACGCCGCTGAAGGAGTGGCCTCACATCGTGAGAAGCGTCGACCGGACTTCCGCGGACCAGCCGGCGACTGACACCACCGCCTCCATCACTCGCGAGGCAGACCGAGCACGCGTTCGCCGATGATGTTGCGCTGGATCTCCGACGACCCGGCGTAGATCGTGTGCGCCCGGCTGAACAAGAAGGTGTGCTGGAAGTCGTGAGCCACCGTTCCTTCGGGCTGCAGAACGAGCGCATCGGCACCGAGCAGGTCGGCTTCGAGTTCACCGAGACGCTGGTGCCATTTCGACCAGAAGAGTTTGCCGATCGAACCCTCCGGGCCCGGCTGACCACCCTGTAGGAACCGAGTCACGTTCCGAAGCCCTGACCAACGCATGATCTCGAGTTCACCGTGGGCGCGCGAGAGGCGCTGACGGATCTCCGGATCCCGATCCACCCCTTTGTCCACCGCCAAACGTCGGACCTTGGCGAACTCCTTGGCGAAACGCAACTGTTGAGCCATGAAGGCCGTTCCCCGTTCGAAGCCGAGCGTTCCCATGGCCGTACGCCAACCATTGCCGCGTCCACCGACGACCATGTCAGCAGTAGTCACCGCTCCGTCGAAGAAAACCTCGCAGAAATGATCGTTGCCCGAGAGGTCCATGAGAGGTCGGACCTCGACACCGGGTTGGTCGATCGGAACCAGAAGGTACGACAACGACTTGTGTGCGACCTGATCGAGTTCGGTACGGCACAGAACGAAGATCCACTGCGCGAACTGAGCCTGACTCGTCCAGACCTTCTGACCGTCGATACGCCACGTGTCACCGTCAAGAACCGCAGTCGTGCGCACACCGGCGAGATCGGAACCGGCACCAGGTTCGCTGAAACCCTGACACCAGTATTCGTCGCCACGAAGGATCGGGGGAAGAAATCTCTCCTGTTGCTCGGGAGAACCGAACGTGATCAGTGTCGGACCGAGAAGACCCTCGCCGAAGAAGCCCGCTCGCTGGGGCCCGTCGGCGAGTGCGTATTCCTCGGCGAAAGCCAACTCCTCGGCCACCGAAGCCGCTCGCCCGCCGAATTCCTGAGGCCACGTGAGGCCGAGCCAACCGTCTCGACCCAGTTCTTGTTCCCACCGCACACGGGCCGGCCAATCGTGAGCTCCCATCTCGGCCGAGGTTCCGAGGGCCCGAAACTCCCCCACCAGATTCGTGGTGAGCCAGTCCCGCACGTCGTGTCGGAAACTCGTGATGGAGGGATCGTCCGTGAATTCCACGGCCACAGTCTCGCAAGAGTTCGGTCGTACCGAGGAATTCACCAATCCGTTTCGGTCACGTCGATCGAGCACGTGAAGCGCCGAAAGTCGGTCGCCTAGAGTCGTCCCGTGACGATCGATCCCCGCCAGCTCTTCGATCTCACGGATCGACGCGTCCTCGTGACCGGAGGCAGCCGCGGACTCGGCAAGGAGATGGCCCGAGCCTTCGCTCTTGCGGGTGCCGACGTCATGATCGCGAGTCGGTCGCTCGATTCGTGTCGAGCCGCCGCCGACGAGATCGCCGACGAATCGGGTCGAGACGTCAAGGTACATGCCTGCCACGTCGGACGCTGGGAGGAGGTCGATCGCCTGGCCGAGGTCGCCTGGACCGAACTCGGCGGAGTCGACGTTCTCGTGAACAACGCCGGCAAGTCCCCGCTCTACGAATCGGTCACTGCGATCAACGAGAAGCTCTGGGATTCGGTCATCGGACTCAACCTGAAGGGTCCGTTCCGGCTTTCCGCGCTGCTGGGTACTCGAATGGTCGAGCGAGCGAAAGAGATCGGCCGTTCGGGATCCATCATCAACATTTCGAGCATTGCTGCCATTCATCCCACTCCCGACGTCATTCCCTACACCGCCGCCAAAGCGGCTCTCAATGCCATCACCATCGGATTCGCTCAGACGTTCGGTCCGCACGTTCGGGTCAACTGCATCATGCCCGGGTCGTTTCGCACCGACATCAGCAAGGCTTGGAACTGGGAGCTGGTCGATCAAGCCATGAAACGGGTCGCCCTCCGACGAGTCGGAGAACCTCACGAAATCGTCGGGGCGGCCCTGTTCCTGGCGGGCGATGCCTCGTCGTACACCACGGGAACCGTGTTCACCGTCGACGGCGGCGTTCCTACCTGAGTACTCACCCACATCTGCGAAAGAGAGACACCGATGACCCTGACTCGAGAATTCCTCATCGATCATCACCAGCGCTTCGCCGACGCCACCAACGCCGGACGGGCCGATGTCACGATGTCGATGTGTGTTCCCGGAGCGACGGTCTGGCACAACTTCGATGACAAGACGATCGAATACGCCGGAACCGGTGCCACCCTGGAATGGATGCATCGTCAGATCCCCGACCTCCGATGGGAAACGAGGTCGATCGCCTACACCGACGACGGATGGGTGTGGCAAGCCGCCATCACCGGCACGGCACCCGGCGGCGACCTCCGCGCCCACTCGTGCATGATCGTCCACCTGAACGACGACGGTCTCATCACCAGCCTCGACGAATACATCGATCCGGCCGCCATGGCTCCGTTGCGCGCCGCGCGCTGACGTGTCGTCACTTCTCGTCATCTGCACCGGCAATGCCGCTCGGTCGGTGATGGCCGGCGCGGCTCTCGTCGATCGTGAACCACGCTTACAGGTGGTGACTGCGGGAACCTTCAGCGTCGATGGTCAACCCATCAGTTGGCGCACCAGAGAAGCCCTCCGGCACGTCGGATTGGAAGCACGTCATCATCGGAGCAAGCAGATCACTCGCGATCATCTCGAATCGTCCGATCTGATCATCGGTCTCGCTCCCGAACACGTGCAGTGGATCAGGCGCGAACACCCCGACATGTCGGTTCGAACGGCAACGCTGCGACGATTGGTGAGAGACCTCGGTGCGAACGGACCCCTCGACGAGCGCATCTCTCGGCTCGCCCTGCACGAGGTCGAACTCAAGCCGTGGGAGGAAGTGATCGATCCGGGTGGTGGCGAGGTCGACGATTTCGTCACCTGTGCCGTCGACGTCGTCGGTCTGGTCGACCGTCTCGTGGATCGCCTGCGTCCAGCCCTCTGACGATTCGGATCCTCTGGCGAAGCCGGCTCACTCGTCGACGCCGACGACACCACTCGACACGAGTTCGTCGATCGATGCGTCGTCGTACCCGAGTTCGGTGAGCACGTCACGAGTGTGCTGACCGAGCCGAGGCGCATGTGATCGCGGCTCGGACGGAGCGCCGTGGAAATCGATCGGGGAAGCGATCATCGTCGTCGATCCGTCGTCTCCCGGCACCTCGATCAGACCACCGGCCGCTCGTAGCTGAGGGTCGGCCAGTACTTCGTCGGGGGTCGCCTGCGGAGTCCAGAACATGTCGGGCTCCCGAGAGAAGATCTCGGCCCATTCGGCCAGATCACGCGTTGCAAAGACGCTGTCGAGAATTGCCACGAGTTCACGGGCGTTCACGGCCCGATCGGCCGACGTCGCAAAGCGAGGATCATCGATCAAGTCGGGACGACCGATGACTCGAGCGAGTGGCGGCCAGTGCCGATCGGCTTCGACGCCGACCACCCAGAAACGTCGCCCGTCACGGGTCGCGTAACTGTTGGCCGTCGGCGATGGTGCCGAGGCGTGATCGGTCACCGGCGCACACCTCCCCCAACTCGACACCAAACTGAGGTCGTATCCGAGCGTGTACACGCCCTGGCGGTACAGCGACGTCGACACCATCTGACCGCGACCCGTTCGTTCACGATGGAAGAGGGCCGCTGCGACGCCGCCCGCCAGAGCCAAACCGGTCGGATGATCACCCATTCCTCCGCGCATGATCGGTGGCGTACCACCGTCAGGCGTGTGCAAATGAGCCATTCCCGATCGCGCCCAGTAGGCAGCGATGTCGAATCCCGGGCGATCGGCATCGGGACCTTCGAGCCCGTATCCCGTCACCATTGCGTACACCAGACGCGGGTTGACCTCGCACAACGACGAGTAGTCGAGCCCGGCCCGTTGCACCGAGTCGGGACGAGCGTTCGTGACGAAGACATCGGCCGACCGCACGAGATCGACGACGACACGACGACCCTCGTCGGATCCGATGTCGACTGCGATTCCCCGCTTGTTGCGATTGTCGAGTTCGAAGATCGGATTGTCGGCGCGATTGCGACTGAGCATCGTGCGAAAGAGCCGCGACGGATCACCGCGCAACGGCTCGACCTTCACCACATCGGCTCCCCAATCGCCCAGGACACCCGACGCAGCCGGGCCGGCGATCCAGAGACCGAGCTCGACCACCTTGATTCCGCTCAGTGGGCCGGACATGCCCGCAACCTAGTCGTGACGACAAAAGACCCGAGTGCCAGAGGCACTCGGGTCGATTCGGGTGGAGGTGAGGGGAATTGAACCCCTGGCCTCAACAGTGCGATTGTTGCGCTCTGCCAACTGAGCTACACCCCCGAGGGTG
>LFFH01000039.1 GCA_001510455.1 Actinobacteria bacterium casp-actino8 | reverse complement strand
GGTTCGAGTTCGGCTCGGAGAGCCAGCGAATCACTCAGCGTTCGTAATTCATGGATCCCTCGCCACTCGGGCTGCCCGGGGAGACGACGGACCGATCCCCCGGTGGCGATCACGAGAGCATCGAATCCGACCTCGCGTCCGGATCGGAGTGAGACGATGCGACGTTCGACATCAAGCCCGGCTGCCCCATCACCGAGAACCCACTCCACGTCGAGCGATTCGAGAATCTCAGGTTTGCGAAGTCGGATGCGATCCGGTTCCCACTCACCGGACAACACCTTTTTCGACAATGGAGGTCGGTCGTACGGCTGCTCGGATTCGTCACTCACGACGATGATCTCACCGGCGAACTCCTGCTGCCGCAGGGTCTCAGCCGCTCGCAGTCCGGCGAGAGAGGCCCCGACGATCACCACGCGATCCAGCGTTTGGGTCATGGCTCTACCTTGCCACGGCCACACCCGAGGCCTCCAACATGACGGCACAATGGTTCGGTGACCAGTCGACCGTTGATCAGCGATGCCACCGACCCCCGTCTGGCCGACTACATGAATCTCCGGGATCGCGACATCGCACTGCGACACGAATCCGAACGCATCCTGATCGCCGAAGGCCCCGAAGTGGTCCGTCGACTCATCAGTAGTGGTCTGACGATTCGGTCGATCGTCGTTGCGCCCAATCGACTGGAGGTCATGGAACAGGCACTGGCATCGGTCGAGTGCCCGGTCTATCTCGTCGAACGCGACGTGGTGTCGAAGACGGCCGGGTACTCGTTGCATCGCGGCGTGCTGGCGTCAGCAGTACGTCCACCCACGTGGTCCCTCGACGACGTGTGGGCCCGTCCACCCCTGGACGGTCGAGCCCACCTGTTCGCGGTGCTCGAAGGTCTGAACGACCACGAGAATCTTGGCGCCATCGCCCGCACGGCGCGGGCGTTCGGAGTGGATGCGTTGGTCCTCGATCCCACCTGTGCCGATCCGTACTACCGGCGTTGTGTCCGCGTATCGATGGGAGAGATTCTGTTCCTGCCGGTCGTACGAACCACCATGGCGACACTGATCGCATCAGTTCGTGATCACGGTGGCACGACCATCGCGCTCACTCCCCGTCGGGACGCCGTACTTCTCGACGACGTCGACACCGGTGATCGACCCTCTGCTCTCGTGTTCGGCTCCGAGGGTTTCGGTCTGCCCGACTCGACTCTCGAATCGGTCGACGTGCGAGCCCGAATCGACATCGCACCCGATGTCGATTCACTCAACGTGGGTCACGCGGTGGCTGCAGCTTTCGCGCTGCGACGACATCGAAGTAATCGGCATCGAGAGTGAACTTGCCGTCTCGCAGCGTGTGCAGCGTCCAACCAGGTAGTGATCCTCCGGGCATGTGGCAGGTCCACTGCGACCAGGCAACCGTTTCGTCACCGGCATGATCGTCGAGAGTGAAAGTCACTCCCGACTCGGGCATCTCGGTCTCCATCCGCTGTAGGTACTCGGTCACGGCCGCAATTCCCTCGAAGCGTCCGTACACCTGGTCCTGGAAAACCGAATCCTCGGCGAAGAGAGACGCCAACTCGGCGTAGCGCGCGTTGGTCTGCATATCCCAGAATCTCCGCACCACTTCAGCAGCTGAGCCGACGACCGACGTTCCCTTGCTTTCGCGACTCGCCGAGACGAGATCGGGAGTCACCTCCGGTCGGAGTTTCCGATAGGCCGCCGAATCGACGTAGTCGGCTGCGTAGCACACCAAGCCGTCTCGCAGTCGGTAAAGGCTCTGGCCAGGGATCTGATGCTGCACGTCACCGACCGGTACGACCATCGTCCATCGAGACCAGCCAACCGTTGTGTCGGCCACTGTCTCCCAGTCGGCGAAATACACGCCCATCTTGGGAATGACGCGTTCCATCTCGGCCATGAACTCGGTGACAGCTGCTCGACCTCGTTGCGGACCGGCGAACGGATCGCAGTAGATCACGTCGTCGGTCATGAATTCGAGGAGTCGACCGTACTTCTGGTCGTCCTCGACCGAGCCGAACATATGAATCACGTCGTACGCAGTCGCCATGAGCGAACCGTACCCGCGATCAGAGCGACGATGTCTAGCCGCGACCTCCACCCGGTGCCGCCGAGTTGACACCGTCGGTTCGGAAAGCCGGGTCGTATTTGCGCAATTCAGCCCTGGCAATCGTCATCTTGTGCACTTCATCAGGTCCATCAGCCAAACGAAGGGTCCGGATACCGGCATACATTCCCGCCAACGGGAAGTCCTGGGACACCCCTCCCGCACCGTGGGCTTGCATCGCTCGATCGATGATCTTCAGGGCCACGTTCGGTGCTGACACTTTGATCGCTGCGATCTCGGTGCGGGCACCCTTGTTGCCGACGGTGTCCATGAGCCATGCGGTCTTCAGCGTGAGCAACCGGATCATCTCCAACTCGATTCGCGCTTCGGCGATCCAGTCCTGGATGTTCGAACGTTCGGCCACTCGCTTGCCAAAAGTGGTTCGGCCGAGCACTCGCTGACACATGAGCTCGAGAGCTCGCTCAGCTGCGCCGATGGTCCGCATGCAGTGATGGATCCGACCCGGGCCGAGACGAGCCTGGGAGATCATGAAGCCGTCACCTTCGTTGGCGATGAGATTGCTAGCCGGCACTCGGCAATCGTTGAAGTGAACTTCGCCGTGGCCTTCCACATCGTTGTAACCGAACACGTGAAGGTCGCGCACGACCGTGACACCGGGTGTGTCGACTGGAACGAGGATCTGACTCTGTTGTTTGTGCGTGGCGGCCGATGTGTCCGTCTTGCCCATCACGATCATGATCTTGCAGTTCTTGTGGTAGATGTTCGACGTCCACCACTTCTTCCCGTTCAACACGTAATAGTCACCGTCGCGATCGATACGCAACGAGATGTTGGTCGCATCCGACGAAGCGACATCAGGTTCGGTCATACCGAATGCACTACGAATCTCACCATCGAGAAGTGGACGCAACCATCGCTCCTGCTGTTCAGCGGTGCCGAACATCGTGAGCACTTCCATGTTGCCGGTGTCGGGTGCCGAGCAGTTGCAGGCCTCCGACGCGATCGGCGAACGACCCATGATTTCGGCGAGTGGCGCGTAATCGAGATTGCTGAAACCGTCGCCCCACCATCCGCTGTGCGGCTGGAACAGATTCCACAGTCCGCGCTTCTTCGCTTCGGCCTTCAACGTTTCCATGATCGGGGCGTGGAAGTGCGGGTCACCCGACTCGGCGACTTGACGATGATGCAGATCTTCATTCGGGTAGATCCACTCGTCCATGAAGGCGAGCAAACGTTCGCGGTACTCGAGGCAACGATCAGAAAAGGCGAAGTCCATGCCCGGACGGTACTCCTCACGTCTTACGACGCCGAAACCCTCGTCGATCCTCGGCCTTCAAACGGGCCTTCTGCTCGTCTTCCAACGCGGCCTCCTCGGCCACCAAGTTCTTCATGCTCTCGAGACGTCGCGGATCGAGTTCTCCGGCTTCGACGGCCCGCCGAACGGCACAGCCCGGCTCCTCCTCGTGTTTGCAGTCACGGAACCGACAGTGATCCGTCAGATCGAAGATGTCGGAAAAAGCGCGTTCGATACCGTGCCCACTCGACCACAAGCTGACGGCGCGCACTCCCGGTGTGTCGATGAGCCAGCCGGCCGAACCGATCGGATCAGCCGGTAGAGCGACCAAATTGGTGGCGGTCGTGGTGTGCCGACCGCGTTGATCACCTTCTCGTACCTGTGCAGTTCTCTGAACCGTGTCTCCGACCAGAGCATTGACGATGGTGCTCTTGCCCACACCACTCGCCCCGAGTAAAGCGATCGTTCGATAACCGCGTGCACGATCTCGCAACGCGTCGAGACCGTCACCTCGTGTTCCACTCACCACGTAGACCTCGACGCCCGGTGCCACGTCGCGAACACTTTGCACACGAACATCGACCTCTCCGTCGTCGCTCAGGAGATCTCGCTTGGAGAGCACGACCGCTGGTCGGGCACCGCTGTCGAACGCCAATACGAGTTCCCGCTCGAGTCGGCGTTGATTGGGAGGAGCAGCGATCGAGTGCACGAGGAACACGTCATCGATGTTGGCCGCGATCGTGTGAGCCTCGGCCCGTTGACCTTCGAAACTGGCTCGCCTCACGAACGCACTTCGGCGCGGAAGGACGTGTTCGACGCGCTCATCGTCCTCTGACACCACGACCCAATCGCCGACCGCCACGTCAGCACCGATGTTGCGTATGCGGATCACGTCTCCACTCGGCTCGGCTGGAGACGGCGGCCGGAACCAAACAGTGCTCCAACCCCGATCGATGCGGGCCACACGACCTGGCCGTGCGGATTCCCGCCCCGACACAGGCGACGACGACCAGACCTCCCCCCATGTCACATCCCACCCGAGGGACCGATCACCAGCTGGCACGAAGCCGACCGTAGCCTTGCCATCGGCGCTTCACCCCCCAACTGCGCCGAGGACAACCATGATCTCCCGACTCGCCCGTTGGTGCTTTCGTCACCGATGGATCACCATCGTCGTCTGGCTCGTCGTCCTCTTCGGTGGTTCCACCATCGCCCAAGGTGTGATGGGAGGAGATCGATTCGAGACTCGATTCTCGATTCCCGACACCGAAAGTCTTCGAGCTCTCGAGCTACTCGAAGAGGCGTTCCCCAACAGCGATTCGGTGACCGATGCTCAGATCGTGGTCCAGACCAGCCGAACCGTCGACGACCCGGAAGTGAAGTCGGCCCTCGCCGCGCTGTTCGTCGCCGTACCCAACGGAGTTCCTGGCTTGCGAGTCACCACTCCGTACGACGCTCCCTCGGCGAACGACCCGATCGGCGGGGCCCGGCTCGTCTCTCCCGATCGCACCATCGCCTACGCCGAACTCGGTCTTCCCGAGGTCAACTCTCAACAAGAACAGAACCAACTGGGTGATCGCATCATCGAGGTCGTCGAAGAACACTTGGCGTCCTCACCTCTTCCGCCCGACGTACGAATCGAGTTCGGTGGCGATCCCTTCGTCGACTTCGAACTGCCCGAGAGCGAAGTGATCGGCCTTCTCGTGGCCATCATCATCCTCGTTCTCGCCTTCGGATCCGTTCTCGCCATGGGACTTCCCATCGGCACCGCGCTCATCGGTCTCGGGAGCGGAATCGCCGTGATCACGATGATCAGTCACCTCATGGAAATGCCGGACTTCTCGCTGCAAATCGGTGCCATGATCGGCCTCGGAGTCGGTATCGACTACGCACTCTTCATCGTGACTCGTTTCCGAGAGGCGTTGAGCGACGGACTCGAGCCCGAAGAGGCGACGGTCGAGGCTGCCGACACTGCCGGCCGCGCCGTGTTGTTCGCCGGCATCACGGTCATGATCTCTCTTCTCGGCATGTTCATGATGGGAATGAGCTTCGTGAACGGCCTTGCCGTGGCCGCCACCACGGTCGTGGGCTTCATGGTCCTGGCCGCCCTCACGTTGCTGCCCGCTCTGCTCGGCTTCGTGCAGCGGCGTATCGATATCACCACACGTGCTGCACTCGTATCACTCATTCTCTTTTCACTCACCTCGTTGGTGGGAGTGATCGTCTTCCATCAATTGGTCTTCATTCCACTTTCTCTTCTCATCGTGGTCGTGATCGTCGGTGCCAGTTTCGTGATCAAAGGATGGAGAACACCGATCAAACGACGTCCACCGAAGCCGCGTGAAGAGCAGCTCTGGTACCGGTGGAGTCGAGTCGTGCAACGTCGTTCGTGGATCGCCTTCGCAGCCGGGTTCGGTGCTCTGTTGGTGATGACGATTCCTCTTTTTTCCATGCGTCTCGCCCTCAGCGACAACGGCAACCGAGCCGAGTGGCAGACCGCCCGTCAGGCCTACGACCTGTTGGCCGAGGGATTCGGTCCCGGATTCAACGGTCCACTCACGTTGGTGGCCGAAGTTCCACCCACGGGTGTCGACGATGAACTCATGGCTGCAGCGCAGAACGTCACTGCTGCTCTTCGGACCGACCCAGGTGTTGCCTTCGCGTCCGACGCCAACATGATCCAAGGTTCATACGTCCTGTGGAAGGTGGTTCCGACGGGGGCGCCTCAGGATGCATCGACAGCCGATCTGGTTCATCACCTTCGCGATGACGTTCTACCCGAAGCCTTGGCGTCGACCGCACACGCCGATTGGTCGGTGAACGTGGGTGGTTTCACTGCGATCGCCGTCGATCTCTCCGATTTCTTCGGTCAGCGCATCTATTTCTTCATCGGAGCCGTGCTCCTGCTGTCGTTCCTTCTCCTCATGGCCGTCTTCCGCAGCATTCTCGTTCCGCTGAAGGCCGTCATCATGAACCTCTTGTCGATCGGTGCTGCCTACGGTGTGGTGGTGGCCGTCTTCCAATGGGGTTGGTTGGCCGGACTCATCGGCGTCGGTCGAGCCGGGCCGGTCGAACCGTTCATCCCGATGATGCTTTTCGCCATCGTGTTCGGTCTGTCGATGGACTACGAGGTCTTCCTATTGTCACGTATGAAAGAGGAGTTCGATCGAACCGGAGACAACGGTGCGGCGGTCGCCGACGGCCTTGCGAGCACCGCGCGCGTCATCACTGCCGCTGCCCTGATCATGGTCGCAGTTTTCGGAAGTTTCGTGGCCGGTGACGATCGCACCGTGAAGCTCTTCGGACTCGGCCTCGCCGTGGCCGTTCTGATCGACGCCACTTTGGTGCGAATGGTGCTCGTACCTGCGACGATGGAACTTCTCGGCGCAAAGAACTGGTGGATTCCACGCTGGCTCGATCGAGTGCTTCCACGCATCCACGTCGAGGGTCACGCACGACCTTCTGCTGACTCCTCTGCTTGACAGCAAGTTGGGGAATCTCGTAGCCCTGTATAGATATGTCCGCTGTGAGCCCCAAGCCCCTCGTCATCGTCGAGTCACCCGCCAAGGCGAAAACCATCGGTTCGTTCCTTGGTTCCGACTACGACGTCCGTGCATCGGTCGGTCACGTCGCCGACCTGCCCTCGAAGGGTCTGGCGGTCGATGTCGACAACCACTTCAAGCCCACCTACGAACTCACCGAACGTGGCGCGAAGGTCGTGAAGGAACTCCGCCAACTCGTGAAGCAGGCGTCGGCTCTGTATCTCGCAACCGACGAAGACCGCGAGGGTGAGGCGATCAGCTGGCACCTCTACGAGAACCTGAAGTCGGCCATCAAGCCAGGAGTGGAGGTTCACCGTGTCGTGTTCCACGAGATCACCAAGTCGGCGATCGAACACGCCTTTTCCAATCCTCGTGATCTCGACGTGGGTCTGGTCGACGCCGCCGAAACCCGCCGCATCCTCGATCGACTGTTCGGCTACGAAGTGTCTCCCGTTCTGTGGCGCAAGGTGAATCGAGGTCTGTCGGCGGGTCGTGTCCAGAGCCCGACCGTTCGTCTGATCGTCGAACGTGAGCGTGAGCGAATCGCCTTCGTGTCGGCCGGGTACTGGGGGGTCGATCTGGTGTCAGCGACGTCACCGTCGTTCACCGCCAACCTCCTCGAACTCGACGGGGTGCGAATCGCCACCGGTAAGGACTTCGACGACAGCGGGCGTCCGTCCGACAAGGTGACGGTGCTCGGCGAATCGGCAGCCGTCTCCCTCGTCGATCGCCTGCGATCGGCTCCGGTCACCGTTCGCTCGGTCGACGACAAGCCCTACCGCTCCTCCCCGAAGGCCCCCTTCATGACCAGCACGCTGCAACAGGAGGCCGGTCGCAAACTCCGCTTGTCGGCACAGCAGGTGATGCGCACCGCCCAGGGTCTGTACGAGCGGGGATTCATTACATATATGCGTACCGACTCGGTGGTGTTGGCCGATGAAGCCCTCGATGCCGTCCGGGCCCAGATCGGCAAGGACTACGGCAGCGACTTCGTGTCGTCATCGGTCCGTCGTTACGCCAGCAAGGTGAAGAACGCTCAAGAGGCTCACGAGGCCATTCGTCCCACGCTGCCCCTGCGTAGCCCGGATTCGGTGGCCAAGGAACTGTCGGGGCCCGACCTTGCCCTGTATCGGCTGGTTTGGCAGCGCACCCTGGCCTCGCAGATGGCCGATGCCGCCGGAGTGACGGTGTCGATCCGTCTCGGCGCCACTGCGCCCGCTGTTGGTGGTGAGGCTGCGAACGACTGCACCTTCGCGGCCAGCGGTACCACCATCACGTTCCCTGGTCATCGCAAGGTGTACGAGGAGTCGACCGATGACGAGAGCGATTCGGGTGACGACAAAGAGGCGTTGCTTCCGTCGCTGACCGTCGGTGACACCGTGGCTGTCTCCGATCTCGTTCCCGGCGGACACGAGACCACACCCCCCGCTCGTTACACCGAAGCCTCCATCGTGAAAAAGCTCGAAGAGCTCGGTATCGGTCGTCCCTCCACGTGGGCCTCGATCATCCAGACCGTGCAGGACCGTGGATACGTGTGGAAGAAGGGCCAGGCCCTCGTGCCCACGTGGACGGCTTTCGCCGTCGTCACGCTCCTCGAACGACACTTCGGTGACCTCGTCGACTACGCCTTCACGGCGGGAGTCGAGGAGGAGCTCGACGAGATCGCCGGAAAATCGTTGTCGAAGGACGTCTGGTTGCACGCCTTCTACTTCGGTGACGCCGAACGAGGTGACCTCGGTGAACTCGGTCTGAAACGACTCATCGAGCAGAACATCGTCGACATCGACGCAGCCTCGATCAACTCGTTCCCCGTCGGTGCCGACCCGACCACGGGCGAAGTGGTCAACGTGAAACCCGGCAAGTACGGACCGTACGTGAAGCGAGGTGACGACACAGCTGGCGTGCCCGACAACTTGGCGCCCGACGAACTCACGATCGACGAGGCGTTGCGTTTGTTGTCGATGCCGAAGAGCGACGAGCCCATCGGTGAATGGGAAGGTCATCCGGTGTTCGCCAAGAATGGTCGCTACGGTCCCTATGTGCAGTGGGGAACGATGGAGGAACCACCCGAGGGCTTGGCGAAACCGAAGATGGTCAGCCTGTTCAAGACGATGGCGCTCGAACACATCACCATGCGTGACGCTCTCGATCTGTTGAGTCTTCCTCGCTCTCTCGGCGCCGACCCCACCGATGGCGTCGAGATCCTGGCCAACAACGGTCGGTACGGACCGTACGTTCAAAAAGAGAAGGACTACCGCACGATCGACAACGAGGAACGTCTGCTCACGATCACTCTCGACGAGGCCGTGCAGATCTTCTCCCAACCCAAGCAGTTCCGACGGGGACGATCAGTGGCCGCCAAAGGACCTCTGCGAGAGTTCGGCAACGACCCGGTGAGTGAACGACCGGTCGTGGCCAAGGATGGTCAGTACGGCGTGTACGTCACCGACGGCGAGGTGAACGCGTCACTCGGTAAGGGCGACCGCATCGAAGACATGCTTCCCGAACGGGCCTACGAACTACTTGCCATCCGTCGAGAGGTGATGGCCGAGAAAGGCATCACGCCCAAGAAGAAGGCCGGTGCCAAGAAGTCGACGGCAAAGAAGGCCGCTCCCAAGAAAGCTGCCACGAAGAAAACGTCGGCCAAGAAGGCTGCTCCCAAGAAAGCGGCGGCGAAGAAGACGTCGTGACGACCAACGCGCACTACATCGCCTTCGAGGGGATCGAAGGTTGTGGTAAGTCCACACAGGCAACTCGGCTGGCCGCCGACATCGGCGCCGTCCTCACCCGCGAGACCGGTGGCACCCAGATCGGCGCTCGTATTCGAGACGTGTTGCATGATCCGGCCAACACTCACTTGAGTCCGGTCGCCGAGGCGTTGTTGATCGCCGGAGACCGTGCACAGCACTATGCCGAAGTTCTGCAGCCCAATCTGTCGACTGGTCGACACGTGGTGAGTGATCGCAGTGTGTATTCGAGCATCGCCTACCAGGGTTACGGACGCGGCCTCGATCTCGAACAAGTTCGGGCAGTGAACCGTTGGGCCATTCACGACCGTTGGCCCGATCTCGTGGTGTTGCTCGACATGGATCACGCAACAGCGATGGCCCGTATCGGTGATCGAGCTCTCGATCGTTTCGAGCGAGAAGAAGCAGGATTCTTCCAGCGGATCGTGGAAGGATTTCGCACGATGGCATCCGAAGATCCCGCTCACTGGGTGGTGCTCGATGGCACCGGGAACCCTGATGTGATCGCCACACAGGTGCGTTCCATCGTTCGGGAGAGGTTCGGACTCTGACGTGACGGCCTCCGTGTTCGACGCCGTCGTCGGGCAGGACGCTGCCGTGTCCACCCTGCGGGCACTGGGTGCCTCACCCGCTCACGCCTACATGTTCGTCGGCCCGGCCGGATGTGGAAAGGACGTAGCGGCTCGCGCCTTCGCCGCGCTGAAGCTGCAAGGCACCGAAGATTCGTCGACTCGTGTCGCCGACCTCGTGATGCGTCAGATGCACGTCGACGTGCACGAACTCGAACGCGACGGAGCATCGATCAGCGTCGATCAGGCCCGTGAAGAGATCGTGAAGCTCGCCGACCGAACCGCGATCGAGGGTTCGACCCGTGTGATCGTCGTTCACGATTTCGAACTGATGTCGGGTGATGCCCGTTCGGTGATCCTGAAGACTCTCGAGGAGCCGGACGGTCAGACGATTCTGATCCTTCTGGGTGAAGACGCGCCCGCAGCCTTCACGACCATTGCGTCGCGAACGGTGCGGGTGAACTTCTCGCCGATCTCCGATGATCTGGTGGTCGAACGACTGATCGCTGACGGTCATTCTCCAGATTCGGCTCGCCGCGCCGCGCACATCGCAGCCGGTGACCTCGAACGAGCGTCGATCATCGTCAGCGATCCCGATCTTGCGTCGCGACTCGAGATGTTCGAGGCCATACCTCAACGTCTGAACGGACACCACGCGACCGTCTTGACCTTGGTGGCCGAGATTCTTTCCGCCATCGAGTCGTCCCTCGATGCCTACAAGACCAAACAGGAAGCCGAGGTCGAGGCACTCGAAGAACGAGTCAAGATGCTCGGTGAACGGGGTAGTGGGCGCAAGGCGCTCTCCGATCGGCACAAGCGAGAGCTACGTCGTCATCGAACCAATGAATTGCGCTCGGGCCTACGAGTGCTCTCACTCCGCTACCGCGATGCCATGGCCGAACTGTCCGACTCGGCCGTCGCGCACGAGGTTCTTGGATACGCCGATGCCGTATCTCGTATCAGGCGGGCCAGTGACGCACTGTCGCGGAATGCCAACGAGCGCCTGCTTCTGGAAGACTTGCTGATGTCACTTCCGCATCTGAAGTGATCGGCCCGACATGATCGGGAAACGGAGGGAACGAGATGAGTGAGCATTATCCGGAGCCGTCGGCTCTTTTCGATCTGTCGGGTGAGGTTGCTGTGGTCACCGGTGGTGGTCGAGGCATCGGCGAAGGAATCGTGAAGACCTTGGCCGCGGCCGGTGCGGCGGTCGTGGTGGCTGCGCGACGAACCGACGAAATCGAGACCGTCGCAGCTGAAGTCAGGGAGTCAGGGGGTCGGGCGATCGCGCTCACTACTGACGTCACCGACAATGAGCATCTCGAAGCTGCTGCTCGTCTGGCAATCTCGGAGTTCGGTCGCCTCTCGATCTGGGTGAACAACGCAGGCGGTTCACCCATTCGAAAGCCGATGCTCGAGGTCGATCGAGCCGACTGGGACGACTGCATTCGACTCAACCTGACCGCCGTCTGGGAAGGAATTCGAGTTGCAGCTCGCCACATGGACACGGGATGCATCCTCAACGTGTCATCAGGCGCCGGCAGCGCTCCCGTTCCGGGTAGCGCCCACTACGGAGCGGCCAAGGCCGGCGTGAATTCACTCACCCTCACGGCCAGTGCCGAACTCGCACCACGTATCCGCGTGAACGGCATCGCACCCGGTGTGGTCCCGACCGAGATCTTCAAGATCGCCCTCGGTGTCGAGACCGACGCCGACCTGGCCCGGGTTCAAGCGGAGTGGGGAATCCCGCTCGGACGCTTGGGGACACCCCTCGACATGGGAGCAGCCGTGCTCTTCCTCTGTTCACCCGCATCCAGCTGGATCAGTGGCGAGACCTTGAGGGTCGCTGGAGGAGCCAAGGCTCGCTGACTCCAGATCGCGATCCAAGACGAGCCGGTAGCCTGACGAGCCATTGCCCGGGTAGCTCAGTCGGCAGAGCAACGCACTCGTAATGCGTAGGTCAGGGGTTCGATTCCCCTCTCGGGCTCCA
>LFFH01000038.1 GCA_001510455.1 Actinobacteria bacterium casp-actino8 | reverse complement strand
CACGTAGGTGATCACTGCTTCGAACACGGGACGATCCTCGACGGTTCCGTCGATCGAAACGTCGAAACTCGTGGATCCCCAACGGGACACCTCCGCACGTGTCGAGATGGTGTCGCCGTAACGAGCCGGAGAGAACCACGTCATCTCGGCTTTCTTCAACATAAAGTCGAAGCCGATCGCGTGAAGATCGGTCGTCGTTCCAGCCGCCGACAGCTCGTCGGCCAGAGCGAGACGCGTCCAGCAATCCATCACGTCGTCGCAATACACGAAGTAGTTCGGGTTGAACACCACTCGCTGCATGTCGCAATCGCCGTAGCGAACCCGGACCTCCTGGGAATATCCCATCAGCCGAATCTCGCCTCGTCGACGACTGCGAGGACACCGTTGATCATCGACTGCAGCGCGACTGCGGCCAGGATCATTCCTGCCACCCGAGCGAGCAGCAGGATTCCGGTGGGACGCACGATCTTCTGCAACAGTCCACTGAAGCGAAGAGCCAGCAACGTCACGAACATCGCAAGGGCGATTCCCCCGACCACCGTGAACCATTCGGCGGCATCATCGGCTCGACTGAAGAACACGATCGTCGCCACGATGGTTCCGGGTCCGGCGAGCAACGGAGTACCGAGTGGAACCATGGCGATCGACGTTCGTTGCTCGGGAGTGGCCTCGACGTATCCGTCCTCTTCGGAGCCTTGCCCGTACAACAGTTGGAGGGCGACGAGAAGCAGGAGCAACCCACCCGAGATCTGCAGCGCCGGAACGGACACGTTCAGGTAGTCGAGAACCGTTCGACCGAACACGGCGAATATCGAGATCACGAAGAACGCCGTGGCGGTGGCCAGATACGCCGCCCGGTGCCTCTCCTTGGAAGTGAGTCGTCGCGTGACGGCGAGGAATATCGGCACGTTCCCCGGAGGATCGAGGATCACGAGCATCGTCACGACGACCTCGCCGAAGAGCCGTGCATCCATCGCGTCGCCTGATCGACTGCCGTACGCCAGGCAACCAACCGGTGCTCGAGTCGCGCCCGCTGATCCTTCACGACGTCGGGTCCGGCCCCACCTCGCGTGGTACGCATGGTGACACCGACCCCGGGTTCGATGAGCCGAGCCGCCTCTGGACCGAGCGTCGGTTCAGCGCTGACCAGTTCCACGAGAGATCCCTCCCCGGCCAAGCTGCGACGCACGAGTGCACCGACGACTGCGTGCGCCTCACGAAATGGCATTCCGGACCTCACCAGGAACTCCGCCAGGTCGGTCGCCGCCATGGTCGGCGCGTCGGCAGCCTCTTGCATGGTCTTGTAACGGAACGTCGCCGACGCGATCATTCCTTCGATCGCCGCCAATCCGAGCGAGACCTGTTCGACTGCGTCGAACAACGGCTCCTTGTCCTCTTGAAGGTCGCGGTTGTACGACAACGGCAGACCCTTCAAGGTGGCGAGAAGACCGGTCAGGCCACCTATGACCCGTCCGGCTTTGCCGCGCGCCAGTTCGGCGATATCGGCGTTCTTTTTCTGAGGAAGCATCGAAGATCCCGTCGCATAGGCATCGTCGAGGGTGGCGAAGCCGAACTCTTCGCTCGTCCAAAGCACCCACTCCTCACCGATTCGCGAGAGGTGGACGGCGATCATCGACAAGGCGAAGAGGAACTCGGCTGCGAAGTCACGGTCGCTCACGACGTCGAGAGAGTTGTCGAAAACGGATGCGAAGCCGAGCTCCCTCGCCGTCCACTCGGGATCGAGAGGCAAGGACGAACCGGCCAACGCGCCGGCTCCGAGCGGTGACACGTCGATACGCCGGAGCGCGTCGAGCAGACGGTCGACGTCGCGCCCGAGCGCCCAGCAGTGGGCCATGAGATGATGGGCGAGCATCACCGGTTGAGCTCTTTGCACGTGCGTGTAACCGGGGAGGTATGCGCCTTTGGCCGCCGCTTCGTCGGCTCGTCGGAGAAGCGTCTCCTGCAGTCCGATGACTCGTTGCGCCACCATGGGCACTCGGGCCTTGCACCAGAGTCGAAAACCGGTCACCGACTGATCGTTCCGACTCCGACCCGTGTGGAGCTTTGCCCCCGCTGCGCCGCTCAGTTCGGTCACCCGTCGCTCGACGGCAGTGTGGATGTCCTCGTCGGATGGCACGAACGAGAATTCACCCGACTCCATCTCGGTCTCGACGGTGGTCAGAGCTTCCAGTACCGCATCGCGTTCATCGGAACTCAGAATTCCCGCCTGAGCCAGACCTCTCACGTGGGCGCGCGAACACGTGATGTCCTCCCGCCAGAGGAGCCGGTCGAACGGGAGGCTCACGGTGTAGGCCATCAACTCGTCGGATGGTCCGCCCGCGAATCGTCCGTGCCACAGGGTGTTGCCGTCGTTGGAGTGCTTCGCGCTCATCCTCGTCTCACTTTCTCACCCACCAAACCGGCCAGATCCCGCAGGGTCTCCGCAAGGTTCTCACCGCCAAGAGTCTCGTCGGCGACACAGAAGATGGTGTCATCACCGGCGACCGTACCGAGCAGCCCCTCGAGCGCGCTGCGATCGAGGGCCGATGCCACGACGTGGGCACAGCCCGGAGGTGTGCGGACCACCACCATCGATCCGCTGTGTCGAACCTCGGCCACCCACTCGCCCAGAACTCGACGGAGTTGATCTTCCGGAGCGATGCGAGCGGGAGCGAATTCGGGAATGGCGTACACGCTTTCTCCACCCGGAACCCTCACCTTCACCGCACCGAGATCATCGAGATCGCGCGAGACGGTCGCCTGAGTCGCGACCAGACCCTCGGCGGCCAGCAATTCGACGAGTTGAGGTTGATTGGAAATTGCGTGCTGACCGATCAGGCGACTGATCAATTGTTGACGCTGCGCCTTGGCGGCCATCAGGAACCTCCGAGTACGAAAGCCATGGCCCCACGAGCCGAATGGAGACGATTGTGGGCCTGTTGGACGACCCGGCTCTTCGCACCATCGATCACATCAGCGTCGACTTCGAGGCCTCGATACGCCGGAAGGCAATGCAGAAAGATCGCGTCGGAGGCGGCCGCCGCCATCATCGAGCGGGTCACGGTGTACTTCTCGAAGATCGCGAGTCGCGCCGACTTCTCGTTTTCTTGTCCCATCGAGACCCACGTGTCGGTGTGAACGGCGTGGGCGCCGACGACCGCTGTCATCGGATCGACCGACGACTCGACCGAGGGTGCGCCCATATCGAGGAACCGCTGAACGTCGTCGTCAGGTGCCGAATATCCCTCCGGGCATCCGAACCTGATGTGCGCACCGAGGTAGGCGCAGACTTCGCCGAGGGAACGGGCCACGTTGTTGTAG
Organism: Actinobacteria bacterium casp-actino8; assembly: GCA_001510455.1. Next base: position 9,308 of record LFFH01000038.1, on the reverse strand, counting down.
TCACCGATCCAAGCGACCGTGCGACCCTTCAACGATCCGAACTCCTGGAGCATGGTGAGCGCGTCGGCCAATCCCTGCAGGGGATGCGAATGGTCGGACAGCATGTTGATCACCGGCACCGAACTCGCGTCGGCGAGACGTGCGACGACCTCGTGACGGAACACTCGGGCGGCCAAGAGCCCGTGGTAACCCGACATGACGCGCGCGATGTCTTCGACCGGTTCGCGCACGTCGAAACCGACCTCCTCGCCGCGGGTGTAGACCGGATGGCCTCCGAGCTGAACGACGGCGACTTCCATGCTCTGCCGAGTTCGATTGGACGGCTTCTCGAACACGAGAGCCACACCCTGCCCCTCGAGGGGTCGACCGAGTTTCTTGATCGGTCGAGTGGACAGGTCGAGAACGGAACGAAGTCCGTCGGGTCCGAGATCGGTGATGTCGAGAAGATTCACGATCCGACTCCTTCGCTGAGGACAGCGGCGACGAGGGCCACCGCCTCATCGATCTGTTCGAACGTCGTGGTGATGGGTGGCGCCAGTCGTAACGACGTGGCATTGACGGCGTTCGTCACGAGACCACGCTCCAGAAGTTCGGAATAGACAGCTTTGGCATCACGTCCGGGCCCGAGATCGGCCGCCCGTAGGAGACCCTGACCGCGCACTGCGACCACCCCCGGCGTCCCACCGAGCGCGTTGGCCAGGTACTCCCCTTTCTCGTGAGCCAGACGTGGAGCATCGATGCGCTTCATCTCTCCGATCACCGCCGCAACGACGGCTCCGGCCATGGCATTTCCGCTGTAGGTGGAACCGTGATCGCCAGGGACGAAGAGAGTCGACACGTCAGTGCGAGCCCAGATGGCTCCCACTGGAAAGCCGTTGCCCATTCCCTTGGCCATGGTCACGACGTCGGGCGTCACCCCCGCATGCTCGAAACCGAACCATCGGCCGGTCCGCGCGAACCCGGTCTGGACTTCGTCGATCATGAGGAGAAGTCCCCGCTCGTCGCACAATCTCCGCACGCCTTGCAGATACTCGACCGATGCCGGGACGACACCACCTTCCCCCTGCACGGCTTCGAGAAGCACTGCGGCGACCGACGGATCGATCGCCGCTTCGAGTGCGGCCAGATCGTCGAACGGAACGTGTCGAAAACCGTCGGGCATGGGTTGGAACGGCTCGTGCTTGGCCGGCTGACCCGTGGCCGCCAGAGCGGCGAGAGTGCGACCGTGGAAACTCCCGAGGGCACTGACCACTCCGTGTCGGCCCCGACCACCGAACTTGCGGGCCAACTTGATCGCGGCCTCGTTCGCTTCGGCTCCGCTGTTGCAGAAGAAGACTTGGCCCGACTGCCCGGTGGCGTCGGCGAGGAGACCGTTCAGCGCAATGGCCGCGTCCGTGGCCGTCGGATTGGCGAAGAAGCCGCTCACGTGCATGAGAGTTTCGGCCTGGTCGCGAATCGCAGCGACGATCGCCGGATTGGCGTGGCCGAGTGAGACGACGGCGATTCCGGACAGGAAATCGAGATACCGCTTGCCGTTCACGTCCCAAAGTTCGGTTCCCGAACCGCGTTCGAACATGATCGACGGCGCTCCGAACACCGGGATAAATGGACAGTGCTCGAGCCCACGTGTTTCGAATGCATGAGCGCTCATGACGACACCTTCACTTTCACGTCCTCGACCGTGATGTCCTCCACCATCGTTCCGATGCCGGCATCGGTGAACAATTCGAGCAACAGCACATGTGGAATACGGCCGTCGAGAACGTGGGCCCGCCGAACTCCGTGACGTACCGCGTGCACACAACTCTCGACCTTCGGGATCATTCCCCCCGCGATGGTTCCATCGGACATGAGTGCATCGAGTTCGTCGGGGGTGGTCTGACGAATCAGGCTGTTCGGATCGTCGACCCGACGACGAAGCCCATCGATGTCGGTCAAATAGATCAGCTTCTCGGCATCGAGTGCTTCCGCAATCGCTCCGGCCACGGTGTCGGCATTGATGTTGTATGCCTGGCCCGTCTCGTCGGTGCCGATGGTGGCCACGACCGGAATGAACTCGTCGTCGAGAAGACGAGTCAGGATCGCCGGATTCACCCCGTCCACATCGCCCACGAATCCGAGCTCGGGATCGCGCGCCACGGCCTTGATCAGCCCAGCGTCCTCGCCACTCACTCCGACGGCGTAATTTCCGTACACGTTCATGGCGGCGACGATCTGTGGGTTGACCTGACCGATGAGGACCATGCGTGCAATGTCGACGGTTTCGGCGTCGGTGACTCGAAGGCCGTGACGGAACTCGGTGGTCTTTCCCAAGCGATTCATGAGTTCACTGATCTGCGGCCCGCCTCCGTGCACGACGACCGGTTTCAATCCGACGAGACGCATGAGGACCACGTCCTGGGCGAAATGGGCGAGAGCCTCGTCATCGGAGGCACCGGCCAGAGCGTTACCGCCGTACTTCACGACCACGACCTGATCGGCGAAACGCCGGATGTACGGCAGGGCCTCGATCAGGACTTCGGCCCGCTGCGAACGTTCGAGATTCACGGGTACACCCCCACGGCTGTGAGACCGGCCGTCTCGTCGATTCCAAGAGCGACATTGGCGGCTTGCACAGCTCCACCCGAGGCGCCCTTGCACAAGTTGTCGAGCGCGGAGATGACGATGACGTGTCCGGTGCGCTCGTCGAATCGAGCCGTGATGTGAACGGCGTTCGAACCGAGTGTGGCCTTGGTGGACGGCGCTTCGTCACGTACGACCACGAATGGCTCGCCCTTGTACGCGTTCCGCAGAGCATCCATGACGATGTCGGTCGACAACCCCATCCCCGAAGCCGGACGCGCGTAACACGTGGCGAGGATGCCGCGATTCATCGGAACGAGATGTGGGGTGAAGAGGATCGTCGCCCCGATCTGTTCCTGCATTTCTGGAGTGTGTCGGTGATTCAGGAGTCCGTAGGCATTCACGTCCTCGTCGACGGTACAGAAGAGGTTCGTGTGCTTGGGTGCGCGGCCGGCACCCGACACCCCACTCGCAGCATCCACGATCACCGACGAAGTGTCGATCAATCCGGCGTCGACGAGAGGCGCAACTGCGAGGGTGGCGGCCGTGACGTAGCAGCCTGGAGTGGCGACGAGTGATGCTCCGATCAATGCGGCACGATGCCGTTCGGGCAATCCGTACACCGCGCTCGACAAGAGGTCGGGGCGATCGTGAGCGAAGCCGTAGTACTCGGGATACGACCGGGCGTCTTTCAATCTGAACGCAGCCGAGAGATCGACGATGCACCCGACCTTTCCGAGCAGATCCGGAACGATGTCGAGGCTCGCTTCGTGCGGGAGACCGAGAAAGACGACATCGGCTCCCTCGCACACGGAGGGGTCATGGGGGGCGAAGACCAGGTCGCCGTAACGAGCGACCAGGCTCGGATAGAGGGAGGCGACCGGCGATCCGGCCTGTGAGTCACCGGTGGCAACCTTCAGCTCGAACGTCGGGTGCTGGGCGATCAAGCGCAGGAGCTCGGCGCCGGTGTAGCCCGAAGCGCCGAGAACGGCGACGGAATGGGTCTGCGATGACATGGCGAATGATCATACGGACTCATGCATGGCAATACAACGATTCCTTGCGCCCCGTCAGCCACCACCGGTCGCCGGCTGGCAACATGGCCTGATGGCGGGATTCCCCCTCCCCACCACCAAGGGCCGTCTGCTCGTGGCTGCTCCCCCGCTCGGCGATCCGAATTTCGATCGGGCCGTGGTGTTCATGCTCGAGCACAACGAAGGTGGCGCTCTCGGTGTCGTGATCAACCGAATCAGCGACACCATCGACGTCGAGTTCGAGGACTGGAATCCCCTTCTCGCCAGCCCGGCCGTCGTCTTCAACGGAGGGCCAGTGGAACCTCAGGCACTGATCGCCCTCGGACGTCTCGACGACGACACCATCGATGCCGTCGAACTCGACCGTGATCCCGTTCTCCTCGATCCACGTCCCCGCGCCGTGCGCATCTTCCATGGCTATGCCGGCTGGGGCGCCCAACAATTGGACGGTGAACTCGAAGCCGGCGTCTGGATCGTTGCCACGGCCGATGCCGACGACGTGTTCTCCTCAGCCCCCGAGGAGCTGTGGTTCGACGTGATGGCACGTCAACCGGGTCGAGTGTCATGGATGGCGTCGGCACCCGCCGACCTCTCCGTGAACTGAGGTCAGCTGCGCAGCGATGCGCCGAGCTTGGAAACTGCGGCCACACACTTGTCACGCACACCGGCGATGTCGGCGTCGGCCAACGTCCGGTCAGTCGCCTGCAGGCGCAAACGGAACGCCAGACTTCGCGCCTCGGCCGCCGGATCGCTCCGATACACGTCGAACAGTTCGAGCGACACCAAGAGAGCCCCCGCCGCCTGCCGCAGCGCTTTGTCGACCTTTTCGGCCGTCATCGACGACGGAACGTTGAACGCCAGATCGATGTCGGACGACGGGAAGCGGGACGTCGACTTCCACTGCACGACCTTGGGATCGGTGGCGAGCAGAATCGAGAGATTCAATTCGAGGATCGCCACCCGTTCGGTGACGTCGAAGGCATCGAGGACATCGGGGTGTACCTCTCCGATCGAACCCACGACGTCTCGGCCCGCCGACAAGGTGGCCGACCGCGTGGGATGCAGGCCAGCGGGAACATTCGATTGGTCGAGCCGAGCTCCCCAGCCCATCGCCGAGGCCAACTCACGCCACACGGCGACCGCCCGTGGCGCCTCGGCACCGGCCACGACCACCGTCAGAGCTTCGAACTCGGCCGGCAACAGATCGTCACTCGGTGGGTACACGTGCCCGATCTCGAAAAGCGCGACTCCCGTTCGACGATGTGATTCGTTGAACGCAAGTGCCTTCAACAGTCCGGGCCGCAACGACGTACGCAGAACGTCGTCGCCGACCGCCAGAGGATTGACGAGACGAACGGCATCAGTGGACAAACCGGCCCGTTCGAGATCACCATCGGCAAGGAAAGGATGAGGCATCGCCTCGTTGACACCGAGTCCGAGCAGTACATCGCGCACGCGGCGCCGGCGTTGCTGAATCGGCGAGAGACCACCGGGCTGAGTCGACTTCGGCACTGTCTTGCCCAGGTTCTCGTACCCGAACAATCGGGCCACTTCCTCGACGATGTCGATCTCGAGAGTGCAGTCGGGTCGCCACGAAGGAGCGGTCACCGCCAGATACGGTCCATCCGGGACACAGGAGAAGCCGATCGGAGTCACGAGCGACGAGATCTCGTCGGCCGTGAATTCTCGTCCGAGAAGCGCGCTCACCCGTGCCGGTCGCACCGTGATCGTGGGGGCCACCGGCATGGACGACGTTCGGGCGTCGACGAAACCGTCGTGCACGACGAGGTCCGGACACGTGAGACGGAGCAACTCGACGAAACGAGCGACCGACGACTCGACTCCGAGTGGATCGATCCCCCGTTCGTTGCGAGCCGATGCTTCACTGCGCAAGGCCAAGCGCTGCACGCTCTTCATGATGCCGATGGGCTCGAAATACGCGGTTTCGAGAGCGACGGCCGTCGTCGACTCACTGATCTCGGTGTTCTGACCTCCCATGATCCCGGCGATGCCGATGGGGCGATCATCGGCATCACAGATGAGCAGATCGTCGGAGGTGAGGTTGCGTTCGACCCCGTCGAGAGTGATCATCAACTCACCGTCACGCGCCACCCGAATGCGGAAGCCTCCCCCACCCAGAGTGTCGAAGTCGTAGGCGTGATTGGGCTGATTCGTCTCGAGCATCACGTAATTGCTGACGTCGACCACATTGTTGATCGGACGCATTCCTGCCGCAGCCAAACGGCTCTTCATCCAGTCCGGTGACTCGGTGACGCGGATACCTGACAGCACGACACTCGTGAAGCGCGGGCACCGATCTCCGTCGACGATCTCGACCGTCGCCGATCGCCGTGGTCCGGCGGCGACCACGTTCCCGCTCGGCGCCCCGAATCGAACTCCGAAGCGGGCCGCGAGATCACGAGCGACTCCGACGTGCCCGAAAGCATCGGGACGGTTGCGCAACACGTCGAGGTCGTACACAGTTTCTTCGGCCAGACCCAGCGCCTCTCCGTAGGGCACTCCGAGCGGCGTGTTCGGATCGAGGATCAGAATCCCGCTGTGATCGTCGCCGAGACCGAGTTCGCGCGCCGAACAGCACATCCCCTCGCTCGGGATACCGACGATCGGCTTGGTCTCGATGAGACGCCCGTCGGGCATCTCAGTTCCCGGGGTCGCCCACGGAATGACGTCACCGGGTTGCATGTTGAACGCACCGCACCACACGTGGTGCTCGGTGCCGTCACCGATGTCGAGGAACACGCGGTGCACCTTGGCGGCATCGGCATGACGCTCTGTCTTCACCACGCGGGCCGTGATCACACCGTCGACCGTCGCGCCAACCCGATCGACACTCTCGCAGGCGAGACCGACGTCGGACAGAGTGTCGGCGACGACATCGACGGTCGCCTCGGCGGGTAATGCCACGAGATCTCGGAGCCAGGAATCGACGATCTTCATGTCAGAACTGCTCGATGAATCTGATGTCGTTGGTGTACATCTCGCGCACGTCACCGACCCCGTGCCGTTCCTTGGCCATGCGGTCGATTCCGAACCCGAAGGCGAAACCGCTCCACTCCTCCGGATCGAGTCCACCCGCACGCAACACGTTCGGGTGAACCATTCCGCACCCTCCGAGTTCGAGCCAGTCGCCGTTCGGTGTGCGAATGTCGAATTCGGCCGAAGGTTCGGTGAACGGGAAGTACGACGGGCGGAGGCGGCTGCCGAAATCGGTACCGAAGAAGGCCTTGGTGAACGAGTCGATGGTGCCGGCCAGGTCGGCGAGAGTGATACCGCGATCGATCACGAGTCCCTCGATCTGATGGAAGACCGCCAGGTGTGTCGAGTCGGTGGTCTCGTTCCGGAACACTCGTCCGGGCATCACCATGTAGATCGGAGGCGCAATCAACTGCATCACCCGGATCTGCACGGGCGAGGTGTGCGTTCGCAGCACGGTGCTCCCCGGAGCACCGTGATCGACGTAGAACGTGTCGTGCATGCTCCGCGCCGGGTGCGACGGCGGCATGTTCAACGCCTCGAAGTTGTACCAGTCGGTCTCGACTTCGGGACCTTCGGCCACCTGGAAACCGAGACCGACGAACACGTCCTCGAGTCGCTCCCACGCCTGGGTGACGATGTGTGCTCGTCCACGACGCGGTGCAGCGACGAACTCGGTGAGATCGAGAGCTTCGGCCGCCATCTGGAGCTCGCGTTCCGCGCTCCCCAGTTCACGACGTTTTTGGTCGAAAGCCCTCTCCACGGTCGACATCGCCTCGTTGAGCGCTGCGCCAGCGGCCTTCTTCTCGTCGACGGTCCCCAACTTGCCGAGACCCGCCTTCAGCCCAGCGAGGGCACCCTTCTTGCCGAGCAGTTCGGCATCGAGTCGAGCCACCTCGTCGACCGACGACGCATCAGCGATCAGCGCCAGTGCGGCGTCACGGGCAGAGGTGATGTCGGCGATCATGACGGAGTCACGGTACCGGAGGGGCCGCGACGATGACGAGCAACTTCGAAAGCGACGAGGGTCCCAGCCATTGCGGCGTTGAGTGACTCGGATCGCCCCACGTGCTCGATGGTGATCCACTCGTCGATCGCCGCGTGATCGGTGATCCCATGGGCCTCGTTGCCGATCACGACTGCCACGCGTGGCGCATAGGCCACGCTGCGATGATCGCGGCCACGATGGGACGACGTTCCATAAGTGGTGAATCCAGCGCGTTTCACGTCGTCCAGAGTCTCGACTTCCACGATCGGAACGTGAAAGAGAGCACCGGCCGAGGCCCGCACCACTTTCGGGTTCGACGAGTCGACCGTGCCCTGGGTGACAACCACCGCGTCGACACCCGCTGCTTCGGCCGAGCGAACGAGGGTTCCGAGATTTCCCGGGTCGGAGATCGCCTCGGCAACCAGGACGAAGGTCGCCGAGTCGAGTTCGCTGATACCGACCGAACGATGCTCGACGATGGCAACGATCCCCGACGGCGTCTCGGTGTCGGTCACTTTGTCGATCACGCCCGGGTCGAGTTCGTACACGACTCCCGCTCCTTCGACGGACTCGACCCCGGGAGCCACGAACTGACACTGGATCCGACGTCCAGCGGCGACCGCCTCCCGAACGAGCACGGCTCCTTCGACCACCAGAACGCCTTCGTCACGACGCGCACTGCGGCGCCCCATGAGGCGCCGCAGTCGTCGGACGTGTTGATTGGTGAGACCGAGTCCCACGCAGGCTCCGTCAGCCCAATGCAGCCTTGGCCGATGCCACCAGCTTCGCGAAGGCGGCCGGGTCGGTCACGGCGAGATCGGCGAGGATCTTGCGGTCGACTTCGATTCCGGCCGCGTTCAGCCCGGCGATGAATCGGCTGTAGCTCATGTCGTTCAGCCGGCAGGCCGCGTTGATGCGCTGGATCCAGAGACGGCGGAACTCACCCTTCTTGGCGCGACGATCACGGAATGCGTACTGACCACTGCGCATCACCTGCTCGTTGGCCGCGCGTACGGAACGACTCTTATTGCCGTAATAACCCTTGGCGCGCTCCAGAACCTGGCGACGCTTCTTCTTGGCTCCGACGGCTCTTTTCACTCTGGCCATGGGAACTCTCCTTTCTCGGAACTACCTGATGGAAATAGGTGGACGATTCAATTCAGCGCTCGGCGAGGAGCCGCTTGATCTTCTTCTCGTCACCGGGGTGGACGTCGACCAGACCGTCGAGTCGGCGGGTCCGGGTGGACGGCTTCTTCTCGAACAAGTGCTGGCGGTTCTGCTGCAGACGACGGAGCTTGCCGGTGCCGGTCTTGCGGAACCGCTTGGCCGTGGTCTTGCTCGTCTTCATCTTGGGCATATCGGGCTTCTTTCTGTCAGTTCTCGGTTCCGGTAGGAGCCGGGGTTTCGGGGGCCTCCACCACAGGTGCGGCGGTGGTCTTCGAGGAGTTGGACGATCCGGATGAGGAGTTCTTCTTGACCTTCTTCTCGGGCACGAGCACGAGTGTCATGTTGCGACCTTCGAGTCGGGCTTGCGTCTCGACCTTGGCGATGTCACCGACCTGCTCGATGACTCCGTCCAGGATCTTGCTGCCGAGTTCGGGGTGAGCCATCTCGCGCCCTCGGAACTGCAGGGTCACTTTCACCTTGTGTCCGCCTTCCAGGAATTCCTGTACGTGGCGAACCTTGGTGTCGAAGTCTCCCTTGCCGATCTTGGGTCGGAACTTCACTTC
>LFFH01000037.1 GCA_001510455.1 Actinobacteria bacterium casp-actino8 | reverse complement strand
CCTTCGATCACCGAACTGCCCATGACCCGAAGCCTCTCGGTGGGCTCGACGATCCGGTTCCACGCCGATCTGGTTTCGGCACGCGGACGAAGCATGGCGATCGATGCGCCGGCCAGTTCGAGTCGACCAGTGGTGGCGAGAGGTTCGGAGACATCGAAACTCCCATCTCGTCGTCGATGTGCGCTGATCGTGCGCTGAGAATCCAACCACAAGATGTGGGCGTCGGTGATCGTGCCGGCCATGACGATGGCTCCCGCGAAGGCACAGGCGGGCACTCCGGCCACCGCGTTGGCGGTCCCGTCGACCGGATCAATGACCAAGGTGACCGAGGAGCCCCGATCGACCCAGCCGATCTCCTCGGACAGAACGTTGATCTTGTACGGCTCGACTGCGGCCACCACTGCTTCATCGACGATTTGATCGAGAAACATCGTCGGTGTGCCGTCGCCACCGAGTCCGATGATGGCGGCGAGCTCCTGACGGGACTTCGTCAACTTGGCCGTCAGGTAGGCGGCTTGCGCCGCTGCGGCGGCGGCAACCAGAGCAGGGTGGAGGTCGGGGACGACGCGACGACTCTGATTCACGCCGTGACCACCATGAGGTCCGAGGAGTCGGGCAGGAGATCTTCACTTCGGAAGACATGTCGTACACAGGCGAATGGTCCGTCCAGTTCGACGATCGCCAGGTCGGCCAGAAGTCCGGGCAAGAGCGCACCTCGATCGTGAAGTCCCACTGTCGCCGCTGGCCCTGATGTCACGAGAGCAACGGCAGAAGGAAGATCGCACACCTTCTCGTGAACGAGAACGGCGACGGCCCCGAGCATCGTGGACGGCAGATAATCGCTCGCCAATCCGTCACAGAGTCCTCGAGCGATCAAGTCGCGAGCACTCACGTTGCCGCTGTGGCTTCGTCCGCGCATGACATTCGGAGCACCGCATACCGTCCGCAGGCCGTGTTCGTGAGCGCGAACAGCCGCCTCCAAGGTCGTCGGGAACTCCGCGATCGACGCGCTCCATCGCTTGGCCTCGTCGGAGTCCGCGGCGGTGGCCGGATCGTGGGCCATCAGTCGAATGGCACCATTTTTCGCCTGTGCCACGAGCCAGGCGAGTGCGGTATCGCGATACGCCGCTGTCGCATCCCGTTCGGCGATCAGGTCGTCGACTCGTCGGCGGGCTTCCTCTTCAGTGATTCCTTGTGTCCCGACGATGTAGCGCTCGAAAGCGGTTCGATCGGTGTATTGACCTTGGCCGGGTGTGTGGTCCTCGAACGATACGAGGGGAAGTGATCCATCGTCGGCTCGACGAGGTAGTCGATCGACGAGACAATGAAAGCCGTCGATGTCTCGGGCATCGAGGCGATAGAGAATTCGGTGATCGACGAGAGCCCGACCAGAAGCGCGATACGCCTCGAGTTCCTCGGTCCACTCATTGGCCAGGACGACGCTGCGGTGGTACTTCTCGTCCTCCTCGAAACCGATTCCATGGAACATCGTGGTGATTCCAGCGGCGCGTACACGACCCTCGAAGGAGCGAACCGGGAAGCGAGCTCCAAGGTCGACACCGGGCCGTGGGAAGCGTTCGCGTTCGAGCCCATCACTGTGAGTGTCGACCAGTCCGGGTACGCACAGTGCACCCCGTGCATCGACCACGTGAGGCTCGAAGGCCAGAGGTCGTCGAGTGTCGACGACCTCGACGATGAGACCGTCCTCACACACGATGGTGGCGTCGTCCAGGACTCGGCCGGAGAGGACAGCGGTTGCATTAGTGACGACGAGTCTGCTCATACGTGTGCTCCTTGAGTGAGAACTTCGAGAACCAGAGTGGGATCTCCACTCATTTCGATACGCCCTTTGCGCATGAGAACGATTCGGCTCGCCAGACGCTCCATGGCTTCGACATCGTGGAAAACGGCGAGAACGGCGACTCCTTGGGTCGTGAGATCGCCGATGAGATCGAGGGCGGCTTCGCGATTTGCCGGGTCAAGAGCCGAGACCGGTTCGTCGAGAAGGAGCAATTGTGGAGAGGAGATGGTTCCAGCAGCCAGATTGATGCGCTGCTTCTCGCCACCCGATAGGACTGATGCATGAACGTCCCACAACTTCTCGTCGATGTTGAGACGTCGAAGAGAATGAGCAGCGGCTTCCCGCGCCGTGACTCGGTCCATCCCGCGCGAAACTCCTGCGCGTGTCACGATGTCGAGTGGGCCTCGTCGAGGCTCGGCTCGTAGGAATTGCGAGACGTATCCGATGTCGCGCCCTCTCAGATGGGCCATCTCTTGGTCGCTCAGGGTGGTCAGATCGACGAGCTCCCCGGTTCGAAGTCTGAGACGTGCCGTTCCCGATGTCGGTTCGTAAGTTCGGTAGATGCACTTGAGAAGTGACGACTTCCCAGCACCGCTCGACCCGGCGAGCGCCACGTGCTCTCCGGGGAGAATGTCGAGATCGACACCACGAAGGGCCTCGACGCGACGCCCGTCGATCGTGTGCAGGACGAAATCTTTGCTCAGGCCACGACAAGAGAAGATGTACTCGTTCATGCGCGTGCGGCTCCGACGAGACGTTGGCTGTAGGGGTGGTGGGGATCCTCGAGAAGCCGATCGGTCAGACCTGCTTCGACGATGCGACCGTGGTTCATGACCACACAGCGCGTCGTGAGCATCTCGATCACGGCGAAGTCGTGTGAGACGACCACGGCAGCGACGCCAGTCTCTTCGAGAAGATTGCGGATCAGATCGAGGACGCCAGCGGCAACTGATGCGTCGAGTCCGGTGGTTGGTTCGTCGAGAAGTACGACCGGAGGTTCATTGGCCAGAGCCTTGGCGAGTTGAACACGTTGTCGCATTCCACCCGAGAAGGTGCCGACCAGATCGTCCATCCGCGACAGCGGGACCTCGGTCCGCTCCAGCAGTTCGGCGGCTCGCTCTCGTATGCGACCGAAGTGGCGCCATCCGGCCGCCGTCAGAGCCTCGGCGATGTTTCCTCCGGCCGTGACGTTCAGGCGAAGTCCTTCGGCTGGATCCTGATAGACGACCGACAGGTCCGCGACTCGGAGTCCGCGTCGTCTCGAGGGATCGAGATCGAGGACGTTCGTTCGTCCGTGATCGACCGATTGCAGGAAAACTTCACCGGTGGTCGACGTTTGGTCACCAGCGACACAACGCATGACGGTCGACTTGCCCGAACCTGATTCTCCGATGACACCAAGGGCTTCTCCGGGCGAGACCTCGAAAGACACGTCCCAAGCGGCCACGATGGAGCCCGTGGTCGCACTCTTGGCCGTGCCAGCGTCGGGTCCGGTGTCGGACAGGGATTCGAGATCCGGAACCCCGTGGATCTTCCCGAGTGAGGACACCTTCAGTGCCCATGAGTTCTTCACGTGTTCACTCCTCTCGATGGGTGCAGCGAACGTTCTCGTCGCCGACGACACCAGTCGCTGTCACTGCACACCCAGTGGCCACGATCGTCGGCCGAGCTCGCCGGCACTTCCACCAGGAAAGATTCGGAACTTCCGCACGTTCGGCACGTCGCGCCCGGTGTGATCTCGACCTCGAACGGCACGTCTTCGAAGGTCAGAGGTTCGACGTCGGTGTGAGGCGGCACCGCATAGATCCGCTTCTCCCGACCGGCGCCGAACAAAGAGAGAAATCGAGATCGATGCAATCGAGGAACGTCCCAGCGAGGAATCGGCGTGGTGGCAATCACGTATCGTCCGTTCACGAGACACGGATAGCCCGTCGTGCGTGTGATCACACCGTTGCGGACCTTGTCCTCGTAGAGACTGACCCACATGCGCGCGTAGTCGGCTTCGGCGTGCATTCGGGCGAGTTCGCGCATGTCGCGCTCGACGCCACGCAGCGGCTCGGGTACGGGAACCTGAAGAACCAGAACGTGTCGTTCGTCGAGAGGATCCTCCGGAATGCGATGTCGGGTCTGGATGAGTGTGCTGTCCTCGGGTGTGGTCGACTCGGGAATTCCAGTCGATGACACGATCAATCGTCGAAGGTTGACGGCATTCACACCCTCGTCATCTCCCTGATCGATCACTTTGACGACGTCATCAGGGCCGACGATCCCAAGTGAGATCTGGAGACCGCCGGATCCCCATCCGCGCGCGACGGGCATCTCTCGCGAACCGAATGGAACTTGATACCCGGGTACTGCGACAGCAGTGAGGATGGCTCGTCGAATCTCTCGTTTGGAGTATTCGTCGAGGAGTCCGAAATTGACGTCGGCTACGTGAGTGGAATCTTCCTCGTCGACGTTCTCTCCGAGAACCTGCTTCAGGAGCGATGTGTTCATGACGACTCCTTGTGTCGACGTATGGCCGCCTTGCGTTCCATCATCGACCTGAAGGTCACGTAGTGGGGCAATTTCAAGTGCTCGAGAAATCCGCTCGCATCGAGGCCATCGGTCGTCAGGAGGATCGACTGCTCGAGAAAGCTGCGACCCTTGTCGCGTTCGCAAGCGATATCGAGATTGGCCATGGCGATCGCCTTCTTCTCGTTGTGGCCGAAACACAGGCCGTACCCGACGTCGAATCGACCACGGTCCTCCTCGATACCGTCGAGATCCTCGATGGCTTCGACCTCGGTGACCCGTACATCGGTGACGGAAACCTCATCGCCGGTGATCGGATGAATCACCGTCACGGGGAGTCGACCATGACGAACCTCGCCGAGAGTGATCTCGTGCAAGTAGCCATCCGGACCGAGAATGTTTCGATACCACACGTTTACTAGGGCGCCTGTCTCCGCGCGAGCCATCGTGGCCAAGCGCGCCGATCGAGTTGCAGGTGGACGAGCCGGATGACGGGTGATGTCGAAGGGTTCGGGATCGTCGGAGCGACGACGGTCGACAACAGCATCCAGCTCTCGGAGCAACTCGAGAAGTCGTCGAGGCCGCCGTTCACTGTCGCCCGGATCATCATGGTCGCTGTCGGTCACGACGGCCTCCCTGAGGAGAGCGGCTGTCTTCTCAGCGCCTTCTCGCAAGGTGTCTTCGTCAGCCGTATGAAGCAGTCGGCCCGTGTAGTCGGTCGTCCGCCCGAGTAGTTGAGGTCCGGGAGGATTTCGGAAGGCCGGAACGATTCGTCGTAGGACCACCATGTCGTCCACGTCGACGGGCGTGGTGTAGGCGAGTCGGGGAAGAGTCGAGCGAAAAGACCGCAGAAGATGGGCGGCCTCGATCGGGTCACCCTCGGCTTGGCGAAGGGCGGATGCTGCGAGGTGCTCGTCCCAGAGACCACCTTCACCCATCACTCGGTCCACGGCAAGACGCAATTTCTCGATCATCTGGCGCGACTCGAGCCATGAGCTCTCGCCGAGAATTCGTTCGCGTGCAACCAGTCGCTCGGCAGCCTCGATTGCCTTCAGTCCACCACGTGCTGCTGCGTAACCCATCTAGTTCCTCTCTTCGTCCGGCCACGTCGCCGACAGTTCGATTCGGGTCGAGCGGGGAATTCCGACCACTCGTCCGTCATGGGTGGTCATCCAGACGTCGATTCCTGCCGGAAAGGAGGTGTTGACGTGGCGCCACGCTTCGATGTGATCCGCAGTGAGTCCATCGACACAGATCGATCGATCTCCGTCGATCCCCGGTCCACGAAGTACGAGCTGAACTCCGGCACGTGTTCCGGCGCCCCCATCACGTAGATCGTGGACACCGAGCGACAGGCGGGCACCCATCTCGGGTTCGAAAGCTGTTCCTCGACGCACGTGCTGAAGGATCGATTCGAGACGGTCGAGCCCGTCCGAAGGAACACAGATCAAATCGGCAGTGGAGACGATCGATGATCGAGCACCCGTCGCTACGGAAGCCGCTTCCGACCACACGAAGGTTTCGGTTTCGACGACATGAATCGTCGTCTCGACATCGGCGAGGACCAGCACAGGTGCAAGAACACTGGGTAGTCGCCGCCAAATCGAATCAGAAAAATGAGTGGTGGAGCCAGGGCGCGAAATGGAGTCGAGCAGCGAACGAAAAACCTGCTGTGATTCGAGGGCGTCGAGTCGACATGCTGCTATTCGAGTGGGCAGGCGACGGGACTCCAGGGCATCGGTACCGATCATCTCAGTCGAGCTCCTCGAACGAGACGGTGGTCGACCGGAGATCGCTCCATTCCTGTCTTTGAGAGGAAGTGAGATGCTCGTCCGTTTCTTCGCACAGCAGATCGACCTGGACACGGAGAGACGAGTCGTGCTCGGCACAGGCGTCGAGCAGAGCGGCGGCAAGCGTCGTTTCGCGATCGACTCCGGCCCGCATGGCCCAACCACGGACGCCCGCGACAGCGACCTCGGCACGAGTGACGACCACTTCACCCAGATGGAAGCGTTCCTTGCACACGGGTTCGCGTACTTGCATCATCACCATTCCGACCTCCGGTGGGCCGATGATGTCGAGCTCATCCGCGACGTCGCGTCGAGACAGAAATGACTCGGCAAGTATGCGAACTTCGTCGGCATCGGCTCGCGCCAGAAGTTCCGTTCGTCGATTTCGGTTCAAGGCTCACTCCTTCCTTGCGTGGCTCCATGAATTTCGAAGGACTCGTCATCGGAGTGATCGAAGTGAACGCTCACTGCGACTCGGTCCGTGCGTATCCACGACTCACCCAATTCGACGACTGCGAGTGTCGAGGAATCGACGTTGACACTGCGTAGATGCCATGTCGGCTCTCGTGTCTCGATGATGTGACCCACATGGTGTGGGGGAGTATCGAGCGAAACCTCGACTGTTCGTCGAACGAGTCGAATTCCGTATCGAGTGTCGAGAATTCTCCAAATCGAGGAGATGTCATCCAGATGACGCCGAAGCCCGAGGGCCATCGCATTTGCGATTTTGCTGACACCGAAGCCGATCACGTCTCCATCGACTTCCAAGGCGCGGCCGATCTCGATGAGGCGCCCTGGACGACCGGGGGCGAAGGCTTGGAGCTCGCATGGCTCCGGTTCCGTCTCCGACACCGTGACAAGACGCCAGTGAGGTGTTCGCCCCGACAAGGCGAGAGTCTGGCTCACACTCGGCGGGAAGCGATGTCCGATGGGATACGGGATCCGTTCATTGACGAACGTTCCGGATCCCTTCACCCGTCGGACCACGAATCGTCGTTCGAGTTCCTGCAGAGCGGCGCGCGCAGTCGGACGACTGATTTCGAATTCGCGAACGACGTCGTTTTCGGACGGGACGCGGTCTCCGACATCGAGGTCGCGAATACGACCCTCGAGTTGGTTCGCAACCGAGATGTAGGTTTCCGACACGGCTCGATCGTGAACCCTCGAAGTTGACGTGACAACTACTCGGAATGAACGACTGGCCAACAGTCGAGGAAGTCTCGGATACGGACTCTGACAACGGCGGGCTGGTCAGATAACGGACGCCTCCACGTCACCTTTCGTTCACCGTCCGTGGCTATGGTGACGCCGTGAATTCCACGGCCCGTCGTTTCCGAAACGTCGATGAAATCGTCGAACACCTTGCGGATCTCGGCAACGTCGAGTCCGTCGAGGCAGAGCATTTCACCGAACTCGAACACGGACTCCAAACCGCGGCGCTCCTGCGCGAAATCGCTCCCGAGGACGTCGAGCTACAGATCGCAGGACTCGTGCACGATCTCGCTCATCCCTGGGACGGTCCGGGTCAACCACGGCACGCGACGATGGGTGCCATTGCGGTTCGTGAAGTACTGGGTGATCGAATCGCCGACTTGATCCTCTCCCACGTCCCAGCCAAGCGTTATCTGGTGGCGACGCGTCGCGAATATGCCTCGGTCCTGTCGCCTGACAGCGTGATGACCCTGGCGGCACAGGGAGGACCGATGACTGCCGAGGAGATCGCGGCATTTGAGCAGAATGCCGATTTTCACGCGATGGTCGATCTTCGGATCGCCGACGATGGAGCAAAGGTGCCGGGCAAGATCGTGCCCGCATTGTCGACGTACGAGGATTCGATCCGCGAACTGGCTTCCCGCTTCATGGCGAAGTGAACCACGTCGTGACGAGCACTGCTTTTTCGCCCGATGATCCGGCCGTCGTGGATCACTTCCACGAACACGGATGGGTGCTCACCGACGATCTCGATGCGGACGAGGTCGTCGAACTTCAACGATGGGTCGACGAGGTCGCGGCCACGTTCGGCGATTCGGCCTCCATCCTGCACCATCGTGAAATGACCGACTTCGGCCCCAAGTTGGCTCGTAGTGAGAACTTCGTGCCGGTGCACGAGGGCCTGCGAAACCTACTCACTCGCCGACTCGTCACCACGGCGTCACGACTTCTCGGCGAGACGGCCGTTCTCTACAAGGAAAAGGTCAACTACAAGTTGATCGGTGGTGCTGGCTTCTCGCCCCACCAAGACGCACCGGCCTACCCCTTCATCGACTCACACGTGTCGTGCATGGTGGCCGTCGATGACGCCACTCCGGAGAACGGGTGTCTCGAGGTCGTGAGTGGACGACATCAACATCTGCTCGACATGGACGAGCGGGGCTGCATCGTGGCATCGATCGTCGAGGACATGGTGTGGCATTTCGCACCGATTCGTGCCGGACAGACCCTGTGGTTTCACTCACTCACACCTCACCGCAGTGGCGCCAACCGCTCGACTCGTGACCGTCGAGCGCTTTATCCCACCTACAACGCCCTCTCGGAAGGTGATCTTCGTGAGGCGTACTACGCCGAGAAACTCGAGCGGTTCGCCGCCGCCGAACGTGGTGAACGTGTCGTGCTGTCGTTGATCGGTGACTTCGAAGGTCGCCCGGTCGACTGACCGTCTCGTACTCGTCTGCCATGGTGTCCAACGTTCCTTACGTGCGCGTGGGAATTCTCGGAATCCTCACCATCGTCGCCTACGGCTCGTGGTTCTACGGATTCGGAGTTCTCCTCGACGACATGGCGGTCGATTTCGGCTCGGGAGTCGGAATCCTGACTCTCGGGTACACGATTGCCCAGATCCTGACGGGTGTTCTGGGCATGTGGGTGGGGCGCACCCTCGATCGTCATGGGGCACGACTTCCTTTCACCGTCGGAGCGATGGTTGGCCCGATGATCGTTATTGCATCGACGTTCACCGATTCGCCGGGCCTTTTCGCCGTGACTTTCGGTGTCGGGGGAGGGGTGATCGGCGCATCGAGCTTCTATCACCTCACCCAGACCGTCGCAGCACGCCTGTCAACCGGCAGTGAGGCCCGGGCTATTGCGCAGCTGACGATTTGGGGCGCGTTCTCGTCACCCGTCCTCATCCCGATCACGGAGTTGCTTCGATCTTGGATCGGTTGGCGCGACACCGTGCGGGTCTCGGTGTCGATCGTGGGCGTCGTACTCGTTATCGCCGCCATCTTCGTGGATCGCAACGGAGAATCGCGCTCGGTCTCACCGTCGGTCTCGTCGCGATTGGCGTTGATCGGTGCATGGCAGGATCAACATGTTCGGCGATTTGCGGTCTCATCGCTCGCCGGGTCTTTCGGTACGTCGATCATCATGGTGTTACAGATCCCGGCCATGGTGGCGGGTGGGCTCGAACGTTCGACGGCCGCTTCGATGGCTGGAGCGCGAGGTTTCGCACAACTTCTCGGTCGACTCCCGCTCGGCCGAGTACTCGACGCGTGGTCGACCCGCCACGTCTTGATCGGCGCCAAGTTGTTCGTCGCAGTCGGAGCGGTATTGCTCGCCTTCAGTGGCAACGTGATCGTCGCTGTTCTCTTCGTCATCGTTGGAGGCGTAGGAGTTGGGGCAGTCTCGCCACTCGACGGGATCTACGCACGAGAGGTTCTTCCCGCACATGATCTCGGCACGCTCATGGGATCGATGCATTTCGTGGGTGGGATCATGTCGGGAATCGGGCCGTTGGTGGGTGCATTCGTGATCGATATGACCGATAGGACATGGACGGGGTTGGTGTTGGCGAGTGCAACAGTGGTGATCGGTGCGCTTGCGCTCGTCACGTTGCCGCGGCGTGCACCAGCCCAATGATCACACCAGCGGGTACGAGCCAACCGGCACCGACCTTCGTCGCGATCAACAGCACGAGAGCGACGCCAGCCACGATCCAGGTGAGTGGGTCGACCAGAGCCGTGTCGCCGAGTCGTACGAGGACACCGGCCATCAGTCCGAGAGACGACATGGTGACCCCGGTGAGGAAAGCCGAGGCCGCCGGACGAGCACGAAGCCAGCGCAGGAATCGATCGAGTAGGCCGACGAAGAGGAACGACGGACCGAAGATTCCGAGAGTGGCCAGTGCGGCACCGGCCACGCCGAGAATCTGCCACCCGATGAACGTGGCCGTAGTGAACACCGGTCCGGGTGTGATCTGGCCCACCGCGATGGCATCGAGCAGTTGTTCGGCAGTCAGATATCCGGTGTCGGTCACCAGTCGACTGTCGAGGAATGCAACGAGGACGTATCCGCTTCCGTAGAGCACCGACCCCACCTCGAGGAAGATGAGGAACAATCGGGCGAGTGACGGTTGTGCAGCGAGAAGTCCGACGACCGTGAATGTTGCGACCGAATTCGCACGAAGCGACGCCTGTCGCACGACGTGCGAGAGACTCCACACGACACCGAGTGACGCGATGATCACGAGTTCGTGCAGACCGAGAAGGTAGGTGCCGAAGGCGACGGCCGCGGTCACGAAGGCGGCCGGATGTCGAAGATTCGATCGACCGAGACCCCACACGGCGTGGGCGATGATCGCGATGATCACTGGTAACACGCCGTATCGAATGTCGAACACCAGTGGATCGGTTCCGAACTCGGCGTACAGCCAGGCGATCGCTCCCACGATCACGACGGCCGGCACGATGAACGATGCACCGGCGACGACGAGTCCGCGGACACCGGCCCGCCTCAGTCCGATGTGCATCGCCATCTCGGTGGAGTTCGGACCCGGGATGAGGTTGGTCGCCCCGACCATCTCCATGAATTCCTCGTCGCTCAACCAACCGCGACGCCGCACCGTTTCGTCGCGCATCATGGCGATGTGGGCGGCCGGTCCGCCGAAACCCAGCACCCCGAGCTTCAGCATCAGCTTCGACACCTCGGCAACGGCACCTCTCACCTCGCCATTCTGGATCGGTGTCGAGCATCGATCCTGCTCAGATGGGTGAATTAGGGGTGAACGAGATTCTCACCTTCCTCTCACCTGCACCTGGTTCGCTTCTCACCTGGGTGTCGCACCATGAGAACTGTTCCGGCCGCACCCCCTACGGCCGGAACGAATTCACGACAGGTGCCTCGCACCGGACAAGGAGAGAACGATGAATGCACGCAAGTGGACGATCGCCGGTGTGAGCGCCGGTCTGCTGGCCGGCGGTGCTGCTGGCTTCATGGTGGCTGTGCCCGGAGGTGCGGGCGCATCACCCGCCCGAACGGCAGTCGTCGCCGTTGCGGCCGACGGTGAGAACACCGACGGAATCACGGCCCAGCATCACGGGCAGCCGCACCTCGGCCCCGAAGCCCGCGCCGACAAGTTCACGGAAGTTCTGCAAGGACTCGTCGACTTCGGTGTGATCGACACTGCCGAGCGCGATGCGATCGTGACGGCGTTGACCACTCGTCCCGACACGCCGCCCACCGAGCGGCTCGATCCGGCGACCAGGTTGACGAGCCGTCTGCAGGCTCTCGTCGACGACGGAACACTCACGGCCGAGCAGCGTGACACCGTCGTCACGACACTGCAGGACGCTCGGCCGGCCGACGGTGAGCGTGGCGGACGTGAAGGCCGTGGTGGCCGACGCGGACCGGGCCGAGGTGCACATCTCGAGACAGCCGCCTCCGTGATCGGTGTGACCGCTGACGATCTGAAGACAGCTCTGCAGAACGGCCAGTCGATCGCCGACGTGGCCACTGCCAACGGTGTCGATCCTCAGGCAGTGATCGATGCGCTCGTCGCCGAGGCGTCGAGCAATCTGACTCAGCGCATCACCGACATGGTGAACGGTGTCCGACCGGCCGGCGCGCCGGCCGAGGCGCCGGCCAACTGAGTCGAACCTTCACACACTGGTTTCCGCCCGCGGAAGTGGCCGTCCCCATCCGGGGACGGCCACACCCGTTTCCTAGGATGGACGCTCCATGGCTTCCGGTGTTCACGACCCCTCCTTTCGGCCCGGGCCGATCGATCTGAGCGGTCTGAACCCTGCTCAGCGCGATGCGGCCGAACACGTCGACGGCCCGCTTCTGGTGGTGGCCGGAGCCGGCTCGGGTAAGACCCGAGTCCTCACCCATCGCATCGCGCATCTCATCGGCGCCCACGGCGTCCACCCGTCGAACATCCTCGCCATCACGTTCACCAACAAGGCCGCCGGCGAGATGAAGCACCGTATCGAAGCCCTGGTGGGTCCGGTGGCTCGCTCGATGTGGATCTCCACGTTCCACTCGGCCTGCGTCCGCATCCTGCGCGTGCACGCCGAACGGCTCGGCTATCCGAAGACCTTCAGCATCTACGACCAGACCGATGCTCAACGTCTGACCGGCTACGTGATCCGTGATCTCGGATTCGACACCAAGCGGTTCACGCCTCGTGCCGTACACGCCGTCATCTCCAATTGGAAGAACGAGTTGCTCGGTCCGGGTGACGCCGCTGATCGAGCGGCCCACATCTTCGATCGCAAGCATGCCGAGATCTACAAGGAATATCAGGCCCGTTTGGTACGGGCCGGCGCGATGGATTTCGACGACCTGCTCGTCGAGACCGTGCGTCTCTTGCGTAACAACCCCGATGTTCTCCAGCAGTATCAAGACAAGTTCCGGTACATCCTGGTCGACGAATATCAGGACACGAACCT
>LFFH01000036.1 GCA_001510455.1 Actinobacteria bacterium casp-actino8 | reverse complement strand
GGCGACACCGAGTCGTTCGCACGCCCGTGCGTACGGCGCAACGGCACGCCGCGCCCGTTCGAAAACCCCCTCGTCGTCGGACCCACACATCACGGTGAGAAGGCCGTTCTCCGCCCCGGCCTGACCCCCGGACACTGGCGCATCCACGAATCCGACTCCGACTGCGGCACAGGCATCCGCCAATTCACGAGCGACCCGCGCCGAGGCCGTCGTGTGATCGATCAGGATCGAACCAGGTGCCATACCCGAGAGGGCTCCGTTCGAACCCAACGCCACGGCGCGAACGTCGTCGTCGTTGCCGACGCACATCATCACGAATTCGGCACCCTCGACCGCCTCCACCGGAGTGGGGGCGGCCCGACCCCCGTGCTCACCCACCCAAGCCAGTGCCTTGGTTGCCGTCCGGTTGTAGACGGTCACGGCACGTCCGCTCTTCGCGAGATGACCGGCCATCGGACCGCCCATCACTCCGAGGCCGAGAAAGGCGACCGAACCTTCGACGAAACGCGGTGAAGTGGATGTCATGGCGACGAGTCTGTCACGAAGCCGGACGTCATTCGGGCGTCACGTAGGCGGCGGTGATTCCACCGTCGATCACGAGCGATTGCCCGGTCATCCAGCTGCTCTCGTCGGAAGCGAGGAACAGCGCGCCGTTGGCGATCTCGTGTGGCTCACCGAAACGCCCCATCGGAATGTGCACGAGACGACGCTCCCTCTTCGCGTCATCGCTCAAGAACTTGGCGAGCAGCGGGGTCATGATCGGTCCGGGGCACAGCGCGTTGGCTCGGACGCCACGCCGGGCGTAGATCACGGCGATCTCACGCGTCATGGCCAGAACGGCACCCTTCGACGCCGTGTATGCGACCTGAGGAGTGGCCGCACCCATATGGGCCACGAAACTGGCGACGTTGATGATCGACCCACCTCCCGATGCGAGCATCAGTGGAAGAGCGTGTCGACAGCCGAGGAGAACCCCCTTCACGTTGATGTCCATCGTTCGTTCGTAGGTCGACAACGGTGTGTTCTCGGGCCCGTCGTCGTCGGACAGCATCACACCAGCGTTGTTGTACAGGACGTGGAGCGCGCCGAATTCGTCATGTGCATGTTCGATTGCTGCCGCCACCGAGTCGGAGTCGGTCACGTCGCACCGCACGTAGGTGGCCTCCCCGCCGGCCGCATCGATGGCCGATATCACGTCGTCACCATCGACGACATCGGCCACGACGACCCGCGCCCCTTCGGATGCGAACAGCTCGGCGGCTGTTCGTCCGAGCCCGGATGCGGCGCCGGTGATCAGAGCGACCTTGCCCGACAGACGATTCATCAACTCTCCTCTTTCAGGGATCAAATGCGCTCG
This sequence comes from Actinobacteria bacterium casp-actino8, assembly GCA_001510455.1. The sequence goes on along the minus strand of LFFH01000036.1, from coordinate 11,737 downwards.
AAGTACCGACGGAGCTCCCAATCGGTCACTGATCGATTGAACGATGCCCACTCGGTCTCAGCGGCGCGAAGTATCCAATGGTGCACGTCGTCTCCGAAACACTCACGCGCCTTCTCGCTCGTGCGCCAGGCCTCGATCGCATCGGGAAGATTCCATGGAATCCGTTCGACATCGGTCGCCGTGTACCCGTTGCCTTCGTACGGATCGGGAAGTTCGAGCTGGTGTCGAATGCCGTACAGGCCTCCGGCCAAGCAACCGGCGAACACGAGATAGCTGATCGCATCGGCCCCGGGAATACGGTTCTCCACCCGAGTCGACGGGCCATGACCGACTTTGCGAAAACCGAGTGTCCGATTGTCGATTCCCCACCCAACCCCGGTCGGTGCCCACGACTCGGGCTGGAATCGTTTGTAACTGTTGACCGTCGGCGCCCACAAGAGCGCGAATTCGCGTGCCGTAGCGATCTGCCCGGCCAAGAAAAACTCGAACATCGAACTCATCTCGTGCGCTCGCGAACGGTCGACGAAGAGATTGGATCCGATCGATTCGTCCCAGAGGCTCACGTGAACGTGACACGACGAACCCACGTCGTCGAACGACGGCTTGGCCATGAAGGTGACCGATCTGCCGTGACGTGACGCGAGCTCCTTGGCTGCGAACTTGTAGACGAGATTGCGATCGGCCATCTCGATCGCATCGGCATACGACAGATTGATCTCGTGCTGTCCGGCTCCGGCCTCACCCTTCGAGAACTCGACCGGAACCCCGGAAGTCTCCAGAGCCCGACGGATGTCTCCGATCACGATCTCGTCCTGAGTGGTGATCTGGATGCTGTAGTCCTCGGCGAAGGGCGAGTGAGTGTGCAGATCGTGGTATCCCGACTCGTAAGCCTGCCGGTACGACTCGTGGTACAAGAAGAATTCGATCTCGCTGCCCAGCATCGGTACGGCGCCGATGGTCCGAAGGGCATCGACCTGCTGACGGAGGATCGTTCGCGGCGCCACCGCAACGGCATCTCCCTTCGGCGTGCGGAGGTCGCACACGACGAGGGCAGTTCGATCGAGCCACGACAGAACGCGAACCGATGACCAGTCGGCGACGGCCACCATGTCGCCGTAACCCGTGTCGAAACTCGAGAAGCGAAAGCCGTCCTCGGGCTGGTCGTCGAGATCGCACGTGAGCAAGTAATCGCAGTTCTCGGTGCCATGATCGGCCACATGGTCGAGAAAGAAGCGCCCTGAGGTTCTCTTACCCACCAAGCGTCCGTAGCGATCCGGGAACGCCATGATCACCGTGTCGACGTCACCCGATGAGATGAGACGGCTCAAGTCGTCGCGCGAAACGACTTCCCTGTCGATCATGTGAGCACGCTACCCAACGTGGAACCTGACTGGTTCGACGTCGATACCTCAGATCATTTCTTGGCTGATGCCTTCTTGGCCGGCGCGGCTTTTGCCGGCGCAGCCTTCTTCGGTGCTGCCTTCTTCGGTGCTGCAGCCTTCGCAGGGGCAGCCTTCGTCGCCGCAGCCTTCTTCGGAGCCTCGGCCTTGGCCGGCGCGGCTTTTGCCGGCGCAGCCTTCTTCGGGGCCGCGTCCTCGTCGTCGACCTTCTTGGTCGGTGCATCGGTCGATTCGCTCTTCGCCGACTTGGCCGCCTTGGCCGGCTTCAGGACTCCCTTGGCGAGCGCGTCGTCGAGATATTGCTCGGCATCCTCGGTCGACACCTTGAGCGCCGGCGCGATCTCGGAGATCAGGTTGACTCGGGCTCGTTCGTACATCGTGCGCTCCGCGGCCGACAGGGAGGCGTCGCGATTACGTGCGGCGAGGTTTCGCACCACTTCGGCCACCTGATACACGTCACCGCTCTTCAATTTCTCTTGATGATTCTTGAAGCGACGGCTCCAGTTGCTCGGAACGCGCGGGTCGGCCTTCGACAGAACCGCCACCAGATCGGCCAGCTCGTCCGGGGACACCGGAGGACGGACTCCGACATCGTCGACCTTCGTCAACGGGACCTTCAACATCATTTCCCCGATCACGGTGGACAGGATCAGGTACTCGATCGGCTTTCCGCTTTCGAACGGGTCCTCTTTGCGGGTCGCCACCACCTTGCACGCTCCGTGCTGTGGGTAGATGACGGTGTCACCCTTCTTGAACTTCACTCGGACCTCGCTCGGGGGATGCGGTTCGGCAGGAACTCGAGTCTAGGGCGAACGGCACGGATTCTGGCGCCCTCGGCACGATTCGAACGTGCGCGCTACGGATTAGAAGGCCGTTGCTCTATCCAACTGAGCTACGAGGGCTTTCCAGAAATCCTACGGAGAATGTGCAGGCTGTCGACGCGACCCCGACGTCACGTGGTGTGATCGAGAGCTCGGCGCAACAGATCGAGGGCCGAGATCACCGCCATCTGCCGCATCGGATCTCGTTGTCCGGGTAGTCGAAAATGAGCAGCGGTCGTCTCGAATCCCTCACGCGCCAGCCCGACCCACAAGGTTCCGACTGGCTGCCCGTCCTGTTCGCTCGGACCGGCCACCCCAGTGAGAGACAGACCCACATCGGTACCGAGGAGTCGTCTGACGCCGTCGGCCATGGCGATCGCCGATTCCTCCGACACCACCGGGCCGGACGGCACACCGAGCAGGTCGTGCTTGACCGCACTGGCGTAGCTGACGATCGATCCGTGCAACACGTGACTCGCGCCGGGTATCGACGTGAGCCGACCCGACACCAATCCACCGGTCACCGATTCGGCCACAGCGAGCGAAAGACCCATTTCCGCCATACGGCGGATCACGACGGCCTCCATGTTGTCGTCGTCGTATCCGAAGACGTAATCACCGACTTCGTCGAGAACACGCGCCTCCCAGACGTCAAGAGTCGCGCGGGCTTCGGCATCCGTCTCTCCCTTGGCCGTGAGACGAACCTTCAAGCCTTCCCATCCGCTGGCCAAGAAGGCGAGAGTGGGATTACCCACCTCCTCGAGTTCGGCGATGACTCGATCGAGACGTTCGTTCAGACCGCTCTCGCTCTCGCCCCACGTTCGGATCACCCGACTCACGATCACTCCGACATCACCGTTGCGGCGACGCAGATCGGGAAGAATCGCCCGCTCCATCATGTCGTACATCTCGTGAGGCACACCCGGCACCGCATAGATCACCTTGTCACCCACCGGACACACCAGTCCGGGGGCGGTCCCTCGCGTCTGCGGAATGATCGTTGCTCCGACGGGAACCATCGCCTGACGCAGATTGTTCTCCGGCATCCGTCGTCCACGCGACGCGAACATCGAGCGGATCGTCTCGGCCACGTCCTCGTCATGGCGAAGGGTGACCCCCATGATCTCAGCGATGGCGTCTCGAGTCAGGTCATCGTGCGTGGGGCCGAGACCTCCACACATGATCACGGCATCGGCTTCCTGAAGAGCCCGTTCGACGATCGACACGACCCGAGCCTGATTGTCACCGACCTTGTACTGCACCAGCGAGTCGATTCCGTTCGCGGCGAGCCTCTCCCCGATCCACGACGAGTTGGTGTCGACGATCTGGCCGAGAAGGAGTTCGGTGCCGACGGCGACGACGGCGCAGCGCACGTCAGACCTCGACGGCGCGCTGTGCGCGCCAGAGGTACTGCGCGCCACTGATGGCGGTCAGAGCGACCGAAATCCAGAGAAGGCTCAACCAGAACCATCGCATCTCGTCGGCGACGAAAGGAAAGACGGCGAACCCGATGCTCAGCTGCTGGAAGAGTGTCTTGAACTTGGCGAGACGACTGGCCGGCATGCTCACTCCCTTCGCTCCGGCAACGACTCGATACATACTGATCGCCACTTCACGAGCCGCGATGATCAGTACGGGAAGAATCCAGAAGATGTCCCGACTCACGAGCGTGAACATCGCCGAGAGAACGAGAATCTTGTCAGCGAGCGGATCGAGGAACGCTCCGGCGCGCGTGGTCCCGTGGCGACGAGCCAAGTAGCCATCGAAGCCGTCACTCACACAGAGCAAGAACCAGGTCACGAGGGCGACCCACGAACCGCGCCCACCATCGGGGAAGACCACGAAGACCAGCGGAGAACACAGAATTCGTCCGACGGTCACCGCATTGGCCCACGTCGCAATGGCGTTCGGGTCGACTGGCATCAGTCGACCCCGACCACGAGTCGCTCGGCCACCAGATCGGGGCCCATCGCCGATGTCACCGTCACGGTATGGAATCGGCCGACCTCGAGATCACGGGGCACTTCGACGATTCCGTCGATCTCGGGTGCTTCACGTCGGCTACGCGCCACACCGATCTCGTCGACCAGAACCTCGATGTTCGTTCCGATGAGCTCGTCTCGTCGGCGGGCCGTGATGGCGTCTTGCACCTCGGTGAGTTCGGCGAGGCGCTCTCGAACGAGTTCGGGAGCGACGGCTCCGTCGAGGTCGTAGGCGTACGTCCCCTCTTCTGGTGAATAGGCGAAGAAGCCACACCAGTCGAGGTCGGCTTCGGTCACGAAGTCGAGGAGCAGATCGTGATCGGCTTCGGTCTCTCCGGGATAACCGACGATGAAATTGCTACGGAACGTCGCGTCGGGTTCGCGGCGGCGGATGTCACCGATCCTTTGCAGGAATCGATCACCGTCCCCCCATCGCCGCATTCGTCGAAGGAGTGGCTTGCTCACGTGCTGCAGAGACAGATCGAAGTACGGCACTCCGGTCGCGAGAACGACGTCGACGAGCGCATCGGTGAGATCACTCGGGTACAGGTACAACAGGCGAGTCCACGGGACTCGCGCCGACACCCGCTCGACGAGATCGACGATCGCGCCCGCGCCGAGTTCGGCGGGCCGATCCTTTCCGTAACTCGCCAGATCCTGGGCCACCAGGACGACTTCGGAGACGTCGAGTTGATCGACTTCGGCGAGGATCGCATCGACATCACGACTCCGTTGCGGACCGCGAAACGACGGGATCGCACAGAAACCACACGACCGATCGCAACCCTCGGCGATCTTGACGTAGGCCCAGGGTGACATCGACTTCGGGCGGGGCATGTTCAAGAGGTCGAAACTCGGAAGAGGCGAGGACGAGACCGGAATCATGGTGCGTCCGGCCGGTACCACTGGCACTCCGAAACCGGCGACCAGATCGACTTCGGGAAGGGCCGACGCCAGCTCGTCGCCGTACCGCTCGGCCATGCATCCGGTGACCACGAGGCGCGACGAATCAGTCCGCTTGTCGTCGAGCGCGAGGATCGTGTCGATCGATTCGCGACGGGCGTCTTCGATGAAGGCACACGTGTTCACCACCACGACGTCGGCCTCGGAGACGTCGTCGGTGGCGGTCAGGCCGTCGGCGAGCAGAGTTCCGATCAACTTCTCGGAGTCGACCTGATTCTTCGGACAACCAAGCGTCTCGACGTAGAAGCGCTTCGCCCGGCCGGTCACACCCCGAGCCTACAAGTCAGGCCGTGTGCGCGAGCTGGAGTCCGGGATACGGCCATGTCGTTCGCACCAGTCGGCCCGTTCCCGACAGAGTGATCCACGCCGTGGGCGAACCGTCCGCTGCGAAGCAGATGTTGGTCGTCAAAAGGTCGCCGGTCTCGACGTGTCGGATCACGTCACCGGAGGGATCGATCACCGTGATCCCTCCGTTCACGAGAGTCGCCACGCACACGTTGCCGGCCCCGTCGACCGCCAGCGAGTCGAGAAGCTGCATTCCTGGCAGACCGCACAACAACGAACTCGTGTCACCGGGAGCCGTGGGTGCAAGCTCGCCCGGTGCCACGATCGCCCGCTTGAACACTCGTCCGGTGTGCGTCTCGGCGTAGTAGAGCGTCGATCCGTCGGGTGACAACCCGATTCCGTTCGGCGCTTCCACCGGAAAGGCGATCTCTCGAATGGAGGATCCGTCGACCTTCGCGTAATAGATACCCGTGAGATCGCTGGTGCGGGCTTCGTTGTCGCGGATTCCGTGATCGGTGAAGTAGAAGCCACCGTGAGAGTCGAACACGAGATCGTTCGGGGCACGAAGAGCTCGACCGTCACACTCGGTGTAGAGGTCGGTGACCGCGCCCGAGGACAGATCGACCCGTTGAATACGACCACCCACGTACTTCGAGCGATCGAACGGACCGGGCAGACAGAGCCCACCGAAGTCGATCTCGGTGAAGCATCCTCCGTTGTTACAGAGATACAGCGCTCCGTCGGGACCGACAGCAGCACCGTTCGGACCACCGGCGATCTCGGCCACTGTCTCGGTCGAACCATCGGGACGGACTCGCGTGATGCGCGGCCCGAACATCTCGACCAGAACGACACTGCCGTCGTTCATGGCGATGGGACCCTCGGGAAACTTGAGACCGGAGGCGACTTCGACCAAGTCCAGCGATGAAGATGACATGGCGGCATCATGCCACGTCGGCGAGGACGTCTCGTCCGATCAGGTCTGAGCTTCGAGTTCTTCCACGGTCATGAGCACTTCACGGGCCTTGCTTCCGGTGCTCGGTCCGACCACGCCTCGTTCTTCGAGCAGGTCCATGATTCGGCCGGCCCGCGCGAAGCCCACCTTGAGTTTGCGCTGCAGCATCGACGTCGACCCGAGTTGCGAACGCACGACGAGTTCCATGGCCTGACGCAACAAGGCCTCGTCATCATCTTCGTTGCCGTAGCTATCGGTGATGGCCGAACCGGCCGGTCCACCCGCCGAAGGTTCGTCACCTTCCACACCCTTCACGTACTCGACCTCGGGAGCCTGCTGTCGCCAGTGAGCCACGACCTTGCGTACCTCGTCTTCGGTCACCCAGCATCCTTGAATGCGCTGGGCGACCGAAGAGTTGCCGGGCAGGAGCAGCATGTCTCCGCGACCGACCAACTTCTCGGCCCCCACCTGGTCGAGAATCACGCGGCTGTCCATCTGGCTCGAGACCGCGAAGGCCATACGAGCCGGGATGTTGGCCTTGATCACACCGGTGATCACGTTGACCGACGGACGCTGCGTGGCGATGATCAAGTGGATACCCACGGCGCGGGCCTTCTGGGCGATCCGCGTGATGCTCTCTTCGACGTCACGAGCGGCCACCATCATCAGGTCGTTCAACTCGTCGACCACGACCACGATGTACTTCATGCGCTCGAACGTCCGGTCGGTGCCGGCCTCGGCCACCAATTCACCCCTGTCGAAGGCGGCGTTGTAGCCCGTGATGTCGCGGTACCCCATTTCGTAGAGAAGGTCGTAGCGCTTCTCCATCTCGCGCACAGCCCAGGCAAGCGCGTTGGCGGCCTTCTTGGGATTGTTGACCGGCTGAGTGAGCAGGTGAGGCAGACGCGCGTACTGCCCCATCTCGACCTGCTTCGGATCGACGAGGATCAACTTGACTTGATCGGGAGTCGTTCGCATGAGCAGCGACGTGATGATGCAATTGATACCGCTCGACTTGCCGGCTCCGGTGGCACCCGCGATCAGCAGGTGGGGCGTGGTCGACAAGTTGAGGAACACCGAGCGTCCGGAGATGTCCTTTCCGATCGCAACGTCGAGGGGATGCGTGGCGTTCTTGGCCTCGGCCGATGCCATGAGGTCACCGAGGGCGACCAACTGTCGGGACGAGTTGGGAACCTCGATACCGATGGCAGAGCGTCCGGGAATCGGAGCCAGGATGCGAACATCGGTGGCGGCTAGCGAATAGGCGATGTCCTTCTGAAGACTCGTGACCCGCGCAACCTTGACCCCTGGTCCGAGTTCGAGTTCGTAGCGAGTCACGGTCGGACCGACCGTTCGGCCGACCAGACGCACGTCGACTCCGTGTGACGACAAGGACCCCTCGAGAATTCGTCCCCGACGATCGATCTCCGACTCGTCGATCGACTGCGCGCCGCTTCGTACGAGAGAGGAGGCGGCCGGCAGTTTCCAATCACCGCGGGGAACGGTGACCTTGACATCGAGCGATTCCTGCACCGGCACGTGGGTCGGATCGGTTCCCGTCGCTACTGGTTCGGGCACGACCTCGCGACGTGAACGTCGGCGCGTGGCAGGAGCGAGTTCGCCGTCGTCGGTGTCGGTCTCCGCTTCACCAGGAGAGCCGTCGGCCGTCTCATCGGGTTCGGCCGGGACGAGTGGAGCGAAGCCGGGCTCGTTCAACGTCGCGGGAGCCTCGTGTTCACGCTCGGAACGCAGAGTGCTGATGTCGTCGGCGGCCTCGCGAAGTCCCGAACCGAGCCGCGTCGACAATTTCGAACCGAGTGATCGCACACGTGCGAACAAATCGCGTAGGGACCATCGAGTGATCAGGAGCAATGCCGCGAGGCCCGAGGCGACCAGGACCAGTACCGCCCCGATCGGTCCGATCAGAGCTCGCAACGTCTGGCCGAGGATCGCACCGAGCCAACCACCGGCTCCTCCCAGATCGTCGACGCCGACGTAACCGTCGGGGCCGCGCCCGATGTGCACGATGCCGAGGACGGAGACGACCAGCCCACCCCAGCCGAGCGACATCTTCGTCCGGCCCGGCGCGTCGTCGTCTCGCAGCAGGATCACGCCGATCGTCACGGCGACGACCGGAAGGAAATAGCGACCGACACCGATCACGGCGCCGAGCGCAGTGTCGGCCCCACGACCCACGGGTCCGGCCAGATCGACGTACACCGCAAGGGCGATCAGCACGCCGATGACGAATGACGCAATCGCTGCCAACTCGGTCTCGCGGCCCGAGATCGCCTGACGCACCTCACCCGAACGCGGTGCGTCGTTCGCGCGTCGGGCACCCCGCGGTGGCGTGGCCGACTTCACGCCGCGAGCAGGACTTTTACGCGTCGTCGACGACGACGAACGACCTGATCCCTTCTTCGCAGCCACACGTGAACGCTACCAAGGGGGCGCGCACACGTTCGGTCTTTCGACGAGACGCACGACGAGTGCGCTCCGAACGGAGCGAGTGTTCAGGCCTCCATCACGACGGGCACGATCATCGGCCGACGCTTGGTGCGCTCGTTCACGAAGCGACCAGCGGCGCGGCGAACATCACGTTCGAGACCTTCCGGATCGCGCACTCCCTTGGCGAGGGTCGCTTCCACGGCCGCTGCGACCACGTCGCACGCTTCGTCCAGAAGATCCTCGGCTTCGGGCGCATAGACCCAACCACGCGTGATGATCTCGGGACCGGTGAGAACCTTGCCGGCCTCCACGTCGACGGTGACCACGACGACCACGACCCCTTCTTCGGCGAGTACCCGTCGATCACGCAGGACCCCTTGGCCCACGTCGCCGACGATGCCGTCGACGTACAGGTATCCGGCCGGAACTCGTCCCACTGGCGAAACTCCGTCGTCGTCGATCTCGATCACGTCGCCGTCCTCGCAGACGAGGATGTTGGTTCGAGGAATTCCCATCGTCTCACCGAGTCGCGCGTTGGCGACCATGTGGCGATACTCCCCGTGCACCGGGACGAACCACTCGGGCTTGACGATCGAGAAGTAGGTCTTCAGTTCGTCGGCTTGTGCATGACCGGTGGCGTGCACATCGGCCACACCCGAGTGGACGACTTCGGCTCCGGCCCGTAGCAGTCCGTCGATCACCCGCGTGACGTTGAACTCGTTTCCGGGAATCGCATGACTGGAGAGGATGACGGTGTCGTGCTCGCCCACCTTCAACCACTTGCTGTCGCCGCGCGCCATGAGCGACAGGGCCGACATCGGTTCACCTTGACTTCCGGTGGAGATGATGCACACCCGCTCGGGAGGGAAATCGTCGATTTCCTCGATGTCGACGAGGGTGTGATCAGGAACGCGCAGCACACCCAATTCACGAGCGAGTCGCACGTTGCGCTGCATCGACCGGCCGAGTGTGGCGACCTTGCGATCGGTGGAGACTGCGGCATCGATGATCTGTTGCACGCGATGGATGTGGCTCGCGAAGCTTGCCGTGATGATCCGGCGGTCACGGTGTTCGTGGAAGAGAGACCGCAGAACCGAACCGATCGACGTCTCACTCGGCGAGTAACCACGCTCTTCGGCATTGGTCGAGTCGCACAGAAGAAGCCTGACCCCTTCGTCGGAGGCGATCGCTCCGAGACGGGCGAGATCGGTTCGTCGTCCGTCGACGGGGGTGAGATCGAGCTTGAAGTCACCGGAGTGGAGAATGACTCCTTGGGCCGTGTGAACCGCGATGGCGAAGGCATGGGGAACGGAGTGGGTCACCGGAACGAATTCGACGTCGAACGGGCCGATCCGTCGTCGTTCGTTGTCGGCGACCACCACGAGTTCGGTGCGATCGAGCAGGCCCGCTTCTTCGATCCGCCCGGCGGCGAGACCGAGGGTGACCGCTGATCCGTAGATCGGAAACGAAGTATCACGCAACAGGAACTGGAGTCCGCCCACATGATCTTCGTGCCCATGCGTTGCCACACAGGCTTCGATGCGGTGGGCATTCTCCCGAAGCCAGGTGAAGTCGGGAAGTACGAGATCGATTCCGTGCATGTCGGCATCGGGGAACATCAAGCCGCAGTCGATGAGGAGCAGCCGATCGTCCTGCTCGATCGCCATGCAGTTGCGGCCGATCTCCCCGAGGCCACCGAGGAACACGACCCTGACCGGAGCCGGCATCAGAACCCTTCGGCGCGACGTGCGTCGAGTTCGGCCAGGACGCCCTTGGCCCGCTCGAGGACGAAATCGGGGGGCGGTCCCATCGGAAGTCGGCACTCACCCACTGCGATTCCGAGATGATTCATCATCACCTTGGAGGGGATGGGATTGGGCGCGTCGTCACCGGTCTCGAAGGCGAAGCTCGGCAGCAAGGCCTGATTGACGCGTCGTGCCCCGGCCGCGTCACCCGCTTCCCAACGATCGAACAAGATCTGATGTTCGGGCCCCGTCCAGTGCGTGGCCACTCCGATCACACCGACGGCCCCCACCGACAAGAGGGGAAGAGTGAGCGAGTCGTCCCCGCTGTACACCTCGAAGCCAGTCGGTGCCTTGGCGATCACCGACGCCGTCTCTCCGGGACTGCCAGCGGCATCCTTCAGAGCCAGCACGTTCCGGTGACGTCGCGCGAGTTCGAGGATCGTCGCCGAGTTGATCTTTCGTCCCGATCTCACCGGGATGTCGTACAACACGACCGGAAGGTCGGTGGCGTCGGCCATGGCCCCCATGTGGCCGGCGATTCCCGACTGCGACGGACGGTTGTAGTACGGGGTGACGGCGAGGATGCCCGCCGCCCCGAGGCGCGTGGCTTCCTTGGTCATGTGCACGGAATGACTGGTGTCGTTGGTGCCGGTACCGGCCACCACCGGAATGGTGACCGCCTCGATCACGGCCGCGAAGAGGGAGAGTCGCTCGTCGTCGGTGAGCACCGGAGATTCCCCGGTCGTTCCGGCCACGACGAGACCGTCGTTCCCATGATCCTGCAGCCAGCGCGCGAGGCGGCCAGCGGCTTCGAGGTCGAGCGCCCCACTCGCATCGAATGGTGTGACCATCGCCGTCAGCACTCGGCCGAAACGTGCCATCAGAAACTCCCTTCCGCAGCGCGGTCGATTCCCTGGCTGAGGATCAGATCCTCGTGCAACTCCATCCAGACGTCGTGGAACGAACCGCACATCACGCCGGTGAAGAGGTCGTGACGACCGCTTCGCACCGCCTGGCACGTGGACTCGAGTCGTGGTACGTACGTCGCGAGTCGTCCGATGACCGATGACATCGACGTCACGATCGGACGTGCTGACGCATCGAGATCGGACAACCGCTCGATCACAGCTGCGTCGTA
>LFFH01000035.1 GCA_001510455.1 Actinobacteria bacterium casp-actino8 | reverse complement strand
ACGACGGTTGGCCTGGCTCTCGCCGGCGAACGCGTGCTTCAGGTTCTCGTGTGTCTTGGTGCCCTTCAGGCTCATGACAACTTCTCCTTTGCTGGGTTGATGGGGGTTGTTGACGTGGGACTTGCCATGTCATGACCCACGGCGCACCGAGGGCAGACACCTTTGAACAGAATCGAGGCTTCCCGAACCTCGAAACCGTCGAGTCCGTCCACGGGGAGGCCGTCGGCCCCCGACACGTAGACGTCACGAACTTCACCGCACAGATCACACACCACGTGGTGGTGATCGTCGATGTTGGGATCGAAACGGGTGGCACCCGTCCCGAGATCGAGAGAGCGCAATTCACCCATGGCCGCCAGATCGGTGAGGGTCTGATACACCGTCCGCAACGAGATGCCCGGCATCTGCGCCGAGGCTTCGGCGAACAGAGCATCGGCTGTTGGATGACAGTCGTTGTCGTGCATGAGCCGGAACAACAACTGTCGCTGAGGCGTCACCTTCAGACCCGAGGCCCGAAAGGCTTCGCTCAGTTCCGCCGGTGATCGCATGACGAGAGCGTACGTCTCACTCACTGCTCGTTCGCAATTCGTGCAGATTGACATTCTGTGAAAACTGTCTCAGAGAGCCCCGACTACTCTTTGCGCGTGCCCGTATCTCGTACCTTCGACCGTTCGACGATGGGCCGAGCGCTCGCCGACGAGGAATTTGACGTCCTGATCGTCGGTGGCGGAGTGACCGGCCTCGGAGTGGCCGTCGACGCCGCCTCGCGTGGCTTACGAGTCGCTCTCGTGGAGCGGGACGACTTCGCCAGTGGAACGTCGTCGAAAAGTTCCAAACTCGTCCACGGCGGACTTCGCTATCTCCAACAAGGTGACGTCCGTTTGGTGTACGAAGCCCTTCACGAGCGTCAGCGGCTCTATCGAAATGCCCCTCACCTGGTTCGGGTTCTGCCCTTCATGATCCCGATCCTCACCAAGGACGGGGTGGTGTCGAAAAAGATCGCCCGAGCTCTCGGGTCGGCGCTCTGGATGTACGACGTGACCGGCGGTTGGCGCATCGGGCGCCTCCATCGTCGAGCCCGCCGCAACAAGGCGCTGTCCTACATGCCGACCATGAACGCCGAGCGCCTGGCTTCGGCGTACGTCTACTACGACGCCGAAGCCGACGACGCCGGTCTCTGCCTGTCCCTGGCCCGCACGGCCGCCGAGTTGGGTGCGGTCGTGATCAACCGAGTTCGACACGTCGGTGATCGTCGAGTCGAACTCGACGGTCGCCCGATCGACGTTCGCGCTCGTGTCGTCGTGGATGCAACGGGCGTCTGGAACCCTCACGTGCCGACCCGTCCCGCCAAAGGTGTCCATCTCACCGTCCCGTGGGCGAAGGTTCGGAACTCGATCGCCGTCGTGATACCGGTCCCGAAGGATCGGCGCTCCCTCTTCGTCGTTCCGTGGGGACCACGACCCGATGGAACTTTCTCGCACACGTACGTCGGAACCACCGACACCGGATACGACGGTCCACTCGATGACCCTCAGTGCACGCGCGACGACATCGACTACGTGTTGCGCGCTCTCAACGCGAGCGTGACCACGGGTGTGACAGCAGCCGATGTCACCGGTACGTGGGCCGGACTTCGTCCCCTCGTCGTGAACGACGACGCGACGTCGGGCCGCACCGCCGACTTGTCGCGCCGTCATCTCGTCACCACGGGTGACGACGGAACCATCACGATCACCGGAGGAAAGCTGACCACCTACCGTCGTATGGCCGAGGACACCGTCGACGTCGTACTGGGACGACTCGGACGACGGGCCCGATGTCGAACCAAACGACTCCGACTCTTCGGTCACGACGGCCGTCGTGACCGCGAGATCGACGAATTGATCCGACGCGATCCGTCGCTCGGTGCGACCCTGATCGACGGCCTCCCGTATCGACGGGCCGATGTCGTTCACGCGGCACGTCATGAAATGTCGACTTCGGTCGAGGACGTTCTGTCACGTCGTACCCGCGCTCTTCTCGTCGACCGCGACGGAGCCGAGCGGGCGGCCCCCGAGGTCGCTCGTCTCATGGCTCCGATCCTCGGCTGGAACACCGAACGCGAAGCAACGGAAGTCGCTCACTTCGTCGAGATCTGCGAGCACGAACGAACCGCCGCCCAACTCCGAGAGGACGAACTGCATGCGTGAGATCACCGAACCGATCGAACTGGTCGTTGGTCCCGGCGAGTCTCCCTCCTCGCGGTGGACGTCGACAGCGGTCGCCGACCATGTGGTGAGCGAGCTGTCGGCCATCTGTGCGACGTCGACCGAAGTCGACGATCGCGTTCAGGCGAGCCGCGACTGGTGGCCTCTCACGATGCGATGGGCACTTCGCGGTGAAGTACCCGCCATCTGTACTGTCGTCTGCCGACCGAACTCGACGGATGACGTTGCTCGCATCGCGTCGATCTGCCACCGAGAGCGGGTCCCGCTCACTCCGGTTGGTGGTCGCAGCGGAGTGTGCGGGGCTGCGATCCCACGCCACGGTGGAGTGGTCCTCGACATGTCGGCGATGCAAGGCGTCAACGACGTCGACGACGTGTCGCTCGTGGTCGACGTTCGACCCGGAACGTTCGGACCCGACCTCGAGGAACACCTCTCTCACTACGGCATGACGATCGGCCACTATCCCCAGAGCTTCGACATCGCCACGGTGGGTGGTTGGGTCGCGTGCCGCGGCGCCGGCCAGTACTCGACGCGTTACGGCAAGGTCGAGGACATGGTCGTCGGCCTGGAGGTGGTTCTCGCCGACGGGCGCGTCGTGCGCACCGGAGGAGCACCCGCCGCTTCGGCCGGACCCGATCTCACGCAACTGTTCCTCGGCAGTGAGGGAACCCTCGGCATCGTGACACGCGTCTGGCTCCGCGCTCATCCGTCACCGGTCTCCGAACGTCGAGCGGCCTACGCCTTTCGTGATTTCGAGTCCGGGCTCGACTCCTGTCGACGCGTCATGCAACGAGGGGGAACCCCGGCCGTCCTTCGGCTCTACGACGCCGAGGAGAGTGCACGGGGTCGTGGTGGCGACGGAAGCGACTGTGTTCTCCTCGTTCTCGACGAGGGTGACGTGGCTTCGGTGGATGCGTCCATGTCGATCGTCGACGAGGAGGCACTGGCGACCGACGGCTGCCGACCACTCGATTCCTCACTGGTCGATGCATGGCTCGAGCACCGCAACGACACGAGCGGACTACAAGCTCTCACACGGAAGAACTACGTGATCGACACCATGGAGATCGCCGGTCCGTGGCTCCGTCTGGCTCATGTCTTCCACGAGGCGCGCCGGGCCCTCACCGAAGCCGGTGCTCGCACCGCCACCTGTCACCTCTCGCATAGTTACACCGACGGTGCGTGTCTGTACTTCACGTTCGCCGCCCGACCCACCGACGACGACGCCGACTTCGAGGGGCTCTACCGCCGACTCTGGGACGCCGGCACCCGCGCCGTGCTCTCCGCCGGCGGAAATCTCAGCCACCACCACGGCATCGGGCTCAATCGCGCGCCGTACGTCCGCGAGGCGCTCGGAACCGGACTCGACGTGCTCATCGCGATCAAGCGAGCACTCGATCCTCATGGCATCCTGAATCCGGGAAAGATGGGACTCGACGATGCCTTCGCAACCTGACGCTCACACACCCAGCCGCTGGGATCGGCGCGCGATCCGAGCCGGCGGTTCGGTCGCTCTCGTGTTCGCCGTGCCTTTTTCGGTCGCCGCCCGACTCGTGGCCGGTGACTCGACACCGGAGGGCGGACGAGCCGCCCTCGCCGCCCTCTTGTCGTTCGGAGCCGCCGTCGGCTTCTTGCTCGGCGCCGGTGTCGCCGCCTGGCATCAGACTCGCCGAACGCCGCTGTCGCACGGGATCGTCACAGCCGGGATCACCTACCTGGTTCCTCAAGCGATTCTCATCGTCGTGAAGATCGCTCGGGGCGGAGACGTCCGATGGAGCGGAGTTCTCTTCAACCTGACGGTCGCGCTGGCGATGGGTGTCTTCGGTGGATTCCTCGGTTCGTACTTGCAGGATCGCGGCGTCCGGCCGTCGGCGCTTCGTGAACCACCGACGGGAACCTGATGTCGATTCTCGTGATCGACGTGGGAACGAGCGGACTTCGTGCCGCGGTCGTCACTCCTGACGCGCGGGTCACCGCGCTTCACCATCGTTCATTCGCACCGTCGACTCCCGCCCCCGGACTCGTCGAGTTCGACGCCGACGAGATGGCTCGTCACGTTCTCGAGGTCGCGCACCTGGCCCTGCGCGAGGCCGGTCCGGTCGACGGGGTGGGAATCACCGCGCAGCGAGCGACCACGATCGCCTGGAGTCGCTCCACCGGTCGCGCTCTTGCGCCTGGGATCGGATGGCAGGACCTACGAACCGTCGGGGACTGCATCGGCCTTCGCCTCGAGCACGGCCTCGCGCTCGCCCCGAACCAAACGGCGACCAAGGCACGCTGGCTCCTGCAGAACCTGGGTGATCACGATCGCTCCGACGTCTGCATCGGCACGGTCGATTCGTGGATCGCCTGGAACCTGTCCGGCGCCGCACGATTGCACGTCACCGATCACTCCAACGCCGCTGTCACCGGCCTCGCCTCTTTCACCGAAGGTCCACCGCACTGGAACGAACGGGTGTCGTCTCTCATGGGAGTCGACGTGTCGATGCTGCCCGACATCGTCGATTCGTCGGGATCGATCGGAGAGGCGAGTGCACTTCCGGGATCACCCGTCATCGCAGCCCTCGTCGGCGACCAGCAAGCATCGCTCATGGGACAGTCGTGCGTGACCACTGGTCTCGCCAAGTGCACATTCGGCACCGGTGGAATGTTCGACATGGTCACCGGTGACTCTCCTCCACTGTCACCCGATCGGTCGAGCCATGGCACGTTCCCGATCGTCGCCTGGAGTCGGTCCGGACGACTCACGTGGGGTTCGGAAGCGATCATGCTGTCGGCCGGTAGTGCCGTCGAATGGCTCGTCGACGACATGGGCCTCGCTCCGTCGGCCGCCGCGACCCACGACATCGCATCGACGTGCCCGACGGCCGAAGGTGTCTTTTTCGTTCCGGCCCTGCTCGGTCTGGCGACCCCCCACTGGGACTACGGCGCACGCGGCGGAATCTTCGGACTCACGCGCGGCTCGACGAGAGCCCACATCGTGCGGGCGGTCCTGGAAGGAATCGCCCACCGTGGTGCCGATCTCATGGAGGCCGCCTTGGCCGATCATCCTCTGCTCCGCGTCGACGAAATTCGTATCGATGGCGGCATGAGCCAGAACCCCACCTTCGTGGCCGCCCTGGCCACGGCCACCGGGCGTCCGATCGGCGTCTCACCGGTCACCGAAGCCACGACCCTCGGGGCGGCGTTCCTCGCCGGCCTGTCGCTCGGAGTGTGGGGCGACCTCGCCGACATCGCCCACCTGTGGCGCCCGAGTTCGATCGTCGAGCCGGATCCGAGCATCGATCGAGCGTCGTGGCGAGGTGAATGGTCCGAGGCTGTGACCCGAGTCGAGGGATGGATACCGGACCTCTCGGCTCTCGACTTCTAGGCTGTACGAGTCCTAGTGACGTCCCGATTCATGCCCGAAAGGATCACACGGTGACAACTCCCCCGCGCCGACCCTCGGCCGCCGACTCTGCGCTCCTCGGTTTCGCCCAAGAGGCCGAGCTCGCCGCCCGCGATCTCTATCGAGCCGCGGCGACCGCTGGTTCAGGTGGCGATGAGACCGCCAGCATTGCGACTCTCGCCGCCCACCACGACGCCGCCAGCCAGGCCATCTCGTCTCTCATCGGACGCGATGCTCCTCAGTCCCGTCTCAACAGCATCTTCGACGCCTTCGAGAGTCGCTTCACCGGCGACACGAGTGATCTCGCCCTCGCCGCGCACGAACTCGAGAACACCATGGTTGCGACACATCTGTCGCTGCTCGAGACCCTCGACGGAACCGACGGCGTCGCCCTCGTGTCGTCGGTCGTCATCGCCGAGGCTCGGCATGTGGCGGCCATGGCCGCCCTCGCCGGTCTGTCGCCGGTCGCCGACATCGAGGCCTACCTCGACCTCCCATCGTCCATCACCCCGTTGAGCCCGGAGAACTGATCATGGACATGCAGAATCTCTCTCGTCGTCGTTTCCTTCTCGCCGGTGGAGCGAGCATCTCTCTCGGCGCGCTACTCGCCGCCTGCGGCGGTGGCGAATCATCCGGAGTCGCCCGTATCGGCCTCACTCCCGACCCGACCGAGCTTCCCGATGCTCCGATCACCGACATCACGTTGCTGCGCACCGCGACCTCGCTCGAGAACAACGCGATCTTCGTGTACGAAGCGGCCGCCGGTGCCGGATACCTCACCGGTGACGCCGCCAAGATCGCCGCCCGTTTCCTCGCCGACCACCGAGATCACGCGACGGCCACGGCTACTCTCACCGAAGCGGCCGGCGGTCGGGCATTCACCGATCCCAATCCGCGTCTGCAATCGATCTACGTCGAGCCGGCTCTCTCCCTCATCGCCGAGGCCGCCGATCCGGCCGCCGACGTACTCGCACTCGCGTACGCTCTCGAGACGCTGGCCGGAGCCACGTACCAGATGTACACCTCCCTGCTCACCGACAAGGATCTGCGTCGGGCCGCCATGGGAATCGGCGAACAAGAGGCCCGACACGCCGCCACTCTCGGCAGTGTGCTGAATCCGGCGCGACTCGTGTCGTCCCATGGTTCGTCGGTCGCGGCCGAATTCCGTGAAGACGGAGAACCCCTCCGGTTCTACGCCGTACCCTCGGCCTTCGGCACGCAAGCACCGGTGCCGGTGACTCTCGGACCGGTCGACGAGGCCGGTGGCCGCACGACGGTGAATCTCGAGACGCCCTACCTCAACTCGATGGCGTACGAATACCTCGACGAGGACTGAGTCGACCCGACGTACACTTCGGGTGACGGTGAGTCGATCGGGTGACCGCGGCGACGTGAGTCGTCGAGGAAAGTCGGGACTTCACAGAGCAGAGTGCTGGCGAGAGCCAGGTGGGGGCGACCTCACGGACAGTGCAACAGAGAGAGTCCGCCGATGGCCGGGGAACCGGTACAGGTCAGGGTGAAACGGTGCGGTAAGAGCGCACCAGCGGACGGGGCGACCCGTTCGGCTCGGCAAACCCCACTCGAAGCAAGGTCGAGCAGAGAAGACGAGTGGCTCGCTCGTTCCGGGCAACCGGAACACTTCTCGGGTGGACCGCACAGATGGATGGTCACCGACTCTTCGGAGTCACAGAATCCCGCTTACAGATCGACTCACCGTCACCCCTCGTCACATCACGGTTCCAACCAGTACGGTTCGACGGATGGAATTGACCCGCGTGCCACTCTCCGACATCGATCTGTCCGATCCCGAATTCTGGTTGAAGGACCGCTCGTTCCGTGAGGGAGCCTTCAAGACCCTCCGTGACGAGTCGCCGTTTCACTTCTTCACCGAACGAGTCATCGAGGACGCTCCGTTCCCTCCGGGCCCGGGCTACCGCGCCATCACGCGTCATGACGACATCTGGCACATCAGTCGCAATCCGCAACTCTTCTGCAGCGGAAACGGTTCCAACATCGGCGACCTTCCGGTCGAAATGAACGAGTTCTTCGGCTCCATGATCAACATGGACGATCCGAAGCACTTCCGCCTTCGCAACATCGTGTCACGAGGCTTCACCCCGAAAGAGATCACTCGAGTCGAGGAACAGGTGAAGGATCGTGCCGAGAAACTGGTGACCGATCTGCTCGAACGATTCCCCAACGGTGAATGCGACTTCGTCGAGGAAGTGGCCGCTCCACTCCCTCTCGCCATCATCTGCGACATGATGGGCATCCCCGAGGAGGACCACAAGCAGATCTTCCATTGGACAAATGTGATCCTCGGAGTGGGTGACCCCGAATTCGTCGGGTCGTACGAAGACCTCATGCGCGTGGCGCTCGACATGTTCACTTACGCCCAGAATCTCGGTCAATCGCGTATCGACTCACCTCAGGACGACGTCACATCGGCGATGATGAACGCCGTGGTCGACGGTGAGCGACTCACCGCACAGGAATTCGGCTCGTTCTTCATTCTTCTCGTCGTGGCCGGAAACGAGACCACCCGTAACGCCATCAGCCACGGAATGAGGCTGCTCACCGACCATCCCGACCAACGCAAGATCTGGTTCGACGATTTCGAGACACACACCAAGACGGCTGTGGAAGAGATCGTTCGCTACGCCACACCCGTGATCCATTTCCGACGTACCGTCACCGAGGACACGGAACTGTCGGGTCAGAAATTGAGCGCCGGCGACAAGGTGGTCATGTTCTACGCGTCCGGAAATCGCGACGAGCGAGTGTTCGACGACCCGTATCGGTTCGACGTCACTCGTACCATCACGCCGGCTCAAGTGGGTTTCGGGGCCGGCGGTCCGCACTTCTGTCTGGGAGCCAATCTGGCCCGACGCGAAATCGCCGTCATGTTCGACGAGATCCGTCGTCGTATGCCGAATCTGCGCATCACCGGCCAGCCGGCCTATCTGCAGAGTGCCTTCATCAACGGCATCAAGCGCATGCCGTGCGCCTGGAACTGAATCGTCACCCCGACTGGCCCATGTCGCCGGCGAGATAGTGCCGACGGCAGAGCAGCTCGTATCGAACGACGTCACCGAAGAGCGGCGAAGCCCGGTTCTCGCTCGTGTCACCCACGACGACGGTCTCACCCTCGTAGACGACCACACCGTTCACCACGCGAGCGTTGTGTGTGGCGCGTGAACCGCACCAGCAACGGGCTTCGACTTGCATCTCGACTCGCTCGTCGGCGACTTCGAGCATGCGACGTGTCCCGTCGAACAAGAGACCGCGAAAATCGGTGATCAGTCCGAAGGCGTAGACGTCGACGCCGAGCTCGTCGACCACTCGTGCCAACTGGTCGCACTGGTCGGTCGAGTAGAACTGCACCTCGTCGCAGACGAGGAAATCGAGGGGCTGCCGAGCTCCGACGAGTGCGAACACGTCGAGATCGGGTGACACCTCGACGGCGGGCGCCGACACACCGAGACGGCTCGTCACCTGCGAACCGTCGCGATCGAGTTTGGTGAGGATCAATCCACGCAGACCACGAACGGCGAGATTGTGGTGGATCTGCAAGGCCAGTGTGCTCTTTCCCGAGCCCATCGTGCCGTAGCTGAATCGAAGAGTCGCCATGACGCCTTCGAAACTAGACGTCTCCGGCCGGCGCCAGGAACTCGCCGAGAACGGCCGATGTGCGACGCCACGAGACCGCCATCTCACCCGTCAGCTCGTCACGTTGCGGGCCGAGGGCTCGAATGACGAAACCGTCGTCACGGTCGACCCATGTGGGATGAACGCGTGGCTCGGACACGTCGAACCCCTTGTCGGTTCGCGAGACCGTGAATTCGACGATCGCACCGTCCTGAGTGCCAGGGGCCCATCGATCTCCGGTCGGCATGTTCGACAAGAAGTTTCCGAGACTGTTGATTACCCAGAGGTCTCCGAACTTGTCGATGCTCTGCAGCAGATGCGGGTGTGATCCGATCACGAGATCGATCACTCCTGACGCCGCCATCCGTTCGGACCACTTCTTTTGATCGGGGTTGGGCCGGTTCGAACCCTCGTTGCCCCAATGCATGCTCACCATGACGAACTCGGCGCCGAGTGAGCGGGCTCTCGTCGCATCCTCGACGATGCGGTCGATGTCGATACGAGCCGACCGCCATGGTTCATCGGCCGGAAGTGACAAACCGTTGAAGTGGACGGTGTAGGAGAGATGCGACATCACGATGCCGTTGACCACGAACGTGCTCGGTTCGATCTCCTCGGGAGTGCGAGCGATCCCGTGCTGACCGAGTCCCAATTCGTCGAACACGTCGAGTGTGTGGTCGATACTCGCGGTCCCTCCGTCCATCACGTGGTTGCTCGCCGTCGAGCACCGGTCATAGCCGGCGGCGACCAGAGCCGACGCGACCTCCTCGGGAACCTGGTAGCGAGGCATCGTCGAATAGGCGACTCCGGGTGGCGCGAAGAGCGTCTCCAGATGACACACGGCCAAGTCGGCCGCCGAGATGATCGGAGCGACTTCGTCGAACATCGGACCGAAGTCGTAGCCATTGCCGCCTCCGTAGCGCCGAGCGGCGCTCCAGAGAGGACTGTGAACGAGGGTGTCCCCGGTGAACGCCAGCACCGCGACTCCATCGGGGCGGGGGGCTTCGGTCGTGGTCGACGTCGTGGATGTCTCAGGCGCAAGAACCACCCGCTCCGGTGGTTCGGGCGGGGCCAACTCCACCAAAACGGGAAGACTCGACGTGGTCGTGGTCTCCGAGGACGTCGACGACGAGCAGGCGACGACGGTCGATCCGAGGGTCAGAACGACGACGGCTCGTAGCGATCTCACCACGGCGTCAGCCTGACACATGGTCAGCAGGTCGTGAGAGATTCGACTGCACTCGCCAGTGCGGCTGGGCCACCGAACAACGTGACATCAGAAGGGTCGAGGCGATCGATGGTCCGGAACGTCGACATCGGAACACAGGTGCCCGGTACGAGCATGAGTGGCGTTCCATTCGCACGCGTTGCGTAGGGCACCGCGGTCAAGGCGTCGGGGAAATTGAGACTGGTCGCCAACATGACCCGCTGGCTCTGAGCGTGGGCCGTCCACACCGATGCCGATCGTTCCGACGCATCGACGGCTCCATACACGACCACGTTCATGGTTGAACGAAGCTCGGCCAGAACCTCGTCCGAAAAGGCGCCGGGTGCGGCGACCAGGTTCACCTGAGTCACGCCGAGGGTCCGCAACACGTCCAGAGCGCCTTCACTCACACCACGTCGACCGTCGACCATCACGAAGGGCTGGTCGTACACGGCAGCGGCCGCCGACGCAATGAGGGGATCCTGGAAGTCGCGTCCACTGGCCATCCAGGCCACCGAAGACTTCGATCCGTGCCACGCAATTCGCGTGAGGAGTTCGGCGGTTTCGTAACGAGTCGGACCGAACAGGCGGATGACGTTCGCGCCGGTGAGATTTTTCACCGTCGCCACGACCTCGTCACTGATCACGGCCGTCCCTCCGGCCACGTACACCGTGCGCGGTGCGAGTCGGATCAACTGGTCACGAGTCGACGCCGGCACCGAATCCGACCTCACGAGAAGAACCGGGGCATCCACGCGTGCCGCAGTCACTCCAGCCGCCAACGAATCGGGGAAGTTGGTTCCCGTGGCCAGATACACGGTCTCGGTCGTCGGCCAGAACGCTGCCGTGGCGGCAGCCGAAGCGAAACGGTCGGCTCCGTGGACTCGTTTCACCGTCTTGCCACTCATCGGCGAATCCGGTGAGGTGGGATCCTCGGCCGGAACTTCCACCCGAGGATCCTGCACGTCGACTCCGTTGAAACGTGCGATGGCGAGGGCATCGTCCACGGATCCACGGAACTCGAAGTGCATGGGGTCACGGATCACGTTCGACTTCGACGCCATCGGCGACGCACACCCGCCGCTCCATCCGTACCCACCCCACAACAAACCCCACTTCTGGGCCGTCTGCACGACCCACTGAGGGATGTTGGTCTTCATGGGCATCGCACACGCGGTGAGAATGCCTTGTGTCGAATCCGGGTAGTAGCGGATCTCGGGGTTGCTGACGACGTTGATGTCGACGGCCAATCCGTAGGAGTGATACGAGAGCGAGCGCGCATCGAGATTCGAACAGTCCTTACGGGAGTTCGACGTGCAACGGAAGTTGTAGGCCATGGCGTCACCGATGCGATAACCGGCCTCTTGAATCTCGGTGAGAAAGCCCATGAAGAGAACGTGAGCCGCGTACGGAGCCTTGATCTGCTTGGCGTTCAGCCGGCCGACCTTTTCCGGATTGGCCGACATGTTGCCTTCCCATTCGGCCAGAGCCGGCGAACCGTTGTACGACCAACCGAGCCACTTCCATCCCGGAGACAGTTCTCCCCCGACCGACGCGAACGGAAAGGGAGGTGTCCCCCAACCCTTCTCGGCGATGTTTCCCCAACTGCTGATGAGGCAGGTGGCGACGTCACCCGACGAGATCTGGTCGGTCGAGCACTTCGGTGGCATCGACGGGAGCGTCCACGGCGTGTTGTCGGTCGTGTCTCCGATGGCGGCGGCACGAGCGACCGACGAACCCGTCACCATGGCGACCACCACGGCCGCATACGCCACGAGGGCGATCACGAGAACGAGTGGAGCCACACGCGTCGGACGTCGGGATCGATCGAACACGAGGTCAGGTATCGGACGGCCTCGGCCCGACTTGAGAAGAAATCCCGAGGAATGCCGAAGAGCAGGGCCGAAGTACAGTCGGCAGGGTTCGACAAGGGGGTTCGATGAGGTTCGAGCAGGGGTTCCAGGGGCGGGTGGCCGTGGTCACCGGTGGGGGCACCGGTATGGGTCGTGAGCTGGTTCGACAGTTGACGGCCGACGGTTGTGACGTGGCGACCTGCGACGTCATCAGCGACAACCTCGACGAGACCCGTGCTCTGTGCAGTAGTCATTCCGGTGAGGTGTTCACCTGGACGGCCGACGTCTCCGACGAATCACAGGTGTTGGCGTTCCGAGATGCGGTGTCCGCCTGGCGACCGAGCGTGCACCTCTTGTTCAACAACGCCGGCATCGGTGGTGGTGGCAGTGTGATCGACGTCGATCGCGCCGAATGGGAGAAGACCTTCGCCGTGTGTTGGTACGGGGTCTACTACAACACACTCGCTTTCTTGCCCCTCCTCATGTCAGCTGATGTCGGTCACGTGGTCAACACCAGTTCCGTGAACGGCTTCTGGGCCACTATCGGACCCGGAGTTCCCCACACTGCGTACAGCGCAGCCAAGTTCGCCGTGAAGGGATTCACCGAGGCTCTCATCACCGACTTCCGTATCAATGCTCCGCATCTGCGCGCCTCGGTGGTCATGCCCGGCCACATCGGGACGTCGATCGCCATCAACTCGCGCAAATTGCTCGGTCAGGATCCCAAAGAGATGACGAGCGATCAGGTGCAAAAGGTTCGGGATCGTTTGGCCAAGAGCGGTCTCGATCTGTCGGGCGCAAGTGACGAAGACATCCGCGTGGGCATCCAAGCCCAAGGTGAAGCCTTCCGCGATCAGGCGCCCATGTCGGCCGAAGTGGCGGCGGGCATCATTCTCGACGCCGTTCGCACCGAGACGTGGCGAGTGCTCGTCGGCGACGATGCCGTCCTACTCGACCAGATGGTGCGAGCCGAACCGACCGAGGCCTACGAACCCGACTTCTTGGCCCGCCTCCACGCCAAAGGCGCCATGAAACTCACCGATCCCGACTAGACCGGGACCATCGCCGAACCATCGGGTTGTCGAAAGGCGGCGCGACCCGACGACGTGTCAACACAGAATCCGGTCTCCTTGAAACGGTTGTGCCACCGGCAGAGAGCGACACCGTTGGAGGGTACGGTCGAGCCACCCCGTCGCCAGGCTTCGATGTGATCGACCTCGCAATTCAATGTTGGACATCCGGGCCACGCGCATCGGGCCCCTTGTATCCAGACCGCTTCTCGACTCGGTCCGCCGAACAGTCGAACCCGTCGTCCGAGGTCGATCACTTCACTGCGAGCGGCTCGCACGACTCGGCGGACGTCACCGACGAGGGCCGCCCGGACGGCATCGGCGGGAGTGAGAGCTCCGCCTCCCAAGGTTTCACAACGGAATTCCGCATGCCGCTCG
>LFFH01000034.1 GCA_001510455.1 Actinobacteria bacterium casp-actino8 | reverse complement strand
CCAGATCGAGTACTCGCTGTTGGCGTCTCCGGCGAACTCGAGAATCTGTGGATGTGTGGCGATGACGTGATAGCCCTCGGCGAAGGCCTCCATGCACACCTTCCAGTTGGCTGGAACTTCCTTGACGGCATGGAACGCCTTGTAGCGATCCGCCATCGAGAAGTCCCGATCGAAGTGTTCGACCAATTTCTTCGCGACTTCGTTGAATGGCGCCGCTTGCGGATCGAGATTCACGAAGACGAATCCGCACCACTCCGCCACCTGCGCTTCCGGGAGACACGAATCGTCTCGGCCCCACACCTGCGGGAAGTCCCACTCGGCCGGGAGCTCGACGAGGTGTCCGTCGAGGTCCCAACGCCATCCGTGAAAAGGACACCTGAACGATGCGACACGTCCGTCTTCGGTCCGTAACTTCGTACCTCGGTGCAGACAGGAGTTGTGGAAAGCCTTGATCGAGCCTTCCTTGGTGCGAACCACGATCACCGACTGGTCGGCGACGTCGTAGACGACGTGGTCGCCTGGTTGCGAGATCTCGTCGACGTGGCAGGCCATCTGCCAAGTGCACGTCCACATGTATTCGTTTTCGAGCGCTGCGAAGACCGCGCTCGTGTAGCGGTTCTTCGGAATGTCGAAACTTCCTTGGGCCACGTACGAGTTGTCGAGGAGCGACGCCGGGACCGAGCGGGTGTCGGCGGCGAGCAAGTCCTGAACGCTCGGACCGGAACTACGAGCCCGACCGATCGAATCGTCGATCGCGGTCACGATGCACCGCCGAATTCGGCCTCGAACAAGGACTTGGCCGTCTTGTAGTCGGCTTTTCCGTTTGGCGCACGGGGCACGAGGTCGACCACGAGGAGCTGTTTTGGAACCTTGTAACTCGACAACTTGGTCTTGGTGAAAGCGATGACGTCGTCACCCGACACATCGGTCGTGCCCGATGACCGCGATGCGACTCCGACGACTCGCTGACCGAACTTGTCGTCGGGAACACCGAAAACCAGACAGTCGGCGATCGACGGGTGAGTCTTCACCGCTTCTTCGACCTCCTCGGGGAAGATCTTTTCGCCGGCCGAGTTGATGCAGTTCGAACCACGTCCGAGCAACGTGATCGATCCATCGGCTTCGACCATCGCCATGTCGCCCGGGAAGCTGTACCGAACTCCGTTCACTTCACGGAACGTGCGCGCCGACTTCTCGGCATCCTTGTAGTAACCGAGTGGAACATTCGGCCCACTGACGGCGACGATACCGACGACACCTGAACCGGGCTCGACTTCGGTGTCGTCGGGCGCGAACACCTTGGTATTGGGCATGGCTCCGAACTTCGCCGTCGAGTCGACGTTGTCCTTGGTGGCCATGGTCTGAGCCATACCACCTTCACTCGAGCCGAGGATGTCCATCACCACCGCGGTCGGCATGTGTTCGAAGACCCCGGCCTTCACATCGGACGAGAACATCGCTCCCGTCGACACGATCGTGGTGACCGACGAAGTGTCGTAGGGCGTTCCCGAGTCGGCCTTCTCACGGAGCGCGTTCATCATGGGTCGTGCGAAAGCGTCACCCACGATGACGAGTGTCGCCACCCGATGCTTCTCGATCACCCGGAACATCTCGTGAGCGTCGAAGGATCGCCCTTCCAGAAGAACGACCTTGCCGGCCATCAGGTGTGGCAGCAACGCGCCGAGCCAGACTCCGGTTCCGTGCATCAAGGGACAGGCCGGTATCGCCACCGGCTGGCCCATCGCCGAATGGACGACCGATGCAGTTCCCACGACTTCGGCGACTGATTCGAAGGGCCCACGCCCCATGGGTCCGGTGTAGAAGCCGAGAAATCCTTCCGTGAACGGTCCCGTCTCGTACATCACGCCCTTGGGCATACCGGTGGTACCGCCGGTGTAGAGCATGTAGACGTCGGAAGGATCTCGTGCGATGCGCGGTGCCGGTTCGTGCGATGCGATCACGTCGTCCCACGCCACGGCACCGGGGACACCGGCCGAAGGGCCGTCGGGAACCTCGATGAGAAGCTTGAGTTTCGGGAGCCTGTCCTTCACGCGCCCGATGCGATCACCCAAGCTCGAATGAAAGACAACTGCTTCGCAATCGGCGTTGTCGAGCAGATACCAGAGTTCGTCGTCCAGATATCGATAGTTCACGTTCACGGGAGTCACGCGTGACTTGAACGCCGCGAGTTGTGTGATCAGGTACTCGGGGCAGTTGTACATGAACATGCCGACCTTCGCATCGAGACCCATCCCGACCGAGGCATACGCCGATGCCAACCGGGCCGACGACGACTCGAACTCCGACCAGCTCGTCTCTCGCTCTCCACACACGATCGCCGTGGCGTCGGGCATGGCATCCGCATGAGCCTCGAAAATGTCGGCGAAATGAATCATCTCGTCTCCCCCCCGGTTCGTTTCTTCGGATCACGTCCGGCGCACGAGAACGGCCATCCCCCGGCCGCTCACTCCGAACGTCGCGCCCCAAAGAATAGTCGGACCCTGGACGAAAGTGATCATCCGGTCAATAATGGTTTCATGACCGTTGCCGAGCCACGCAGCACCCGTTCACCTGGTCTGACGTACCAAGATCTCCTCGACACCGACACCCATCCGGTGCCCGACGTCTTGCGGTGGGAATCTCCGCCGGCACTCGGCGACCACGACGTCCCGATCGATCGTTACGTGTCGCGCTCTTGGCACGAATTGGAGCGAGAGCGGATCTGGAAGCGGGTGTGGCAGTTCGCCTGTCGGGCCGAGCAGATACCGGATTCGGGGGATCACGTCGTTTACGACATCGCGGGTCTGTCCTACGTCGTGATTCGCCAGCCCGACGGATCGATCAAGGCGTTCCCGAACGCCTGCTTGCACCGGGGCCGCCAACTGAAGGACTTCGACGGACATGCATCCGAGCTTCGCTGCCCCTTCCACGGCTTCTGCTGGAATCTCGACGGAACTCTCTCCGACGTTCCAGCCGACTGGGACTTCCCTCAGGTCGAGGCTCGGCGCGAGACCGACTTCTCACTACCCGAGTGTCGCGTCGGCATCTGGGCCGGTTTCGTCTTCATCAATCCCGATCGGGATTGCGAACCGTTCCACGAATTCATCGCCGGACTCGACGAGCACTTCTCGATCTGGGATCTCGAGAACCGTTTCATCGAAGCGCACGTCACCAAGGTCATCGAGGCCAACTGGAAGGTTGCGCAGGAGGCGTTCTGCGAGGCGTACCACGTGAACGCAACGCACCCACAGATCCTCCCTTACCTGGGTGACACCAACTCGCAGGTGGACGTGTGGAAGAACTTCTCACGCGTGATCACGGCCGGACTGACGACGAGTCCACTTCTGTGGTACGAGGTGTCCGACGACGACATGCTTCGCTCGATGCTCGACGTCCGTGTCGACCAGGAGAGCCCACTCTCGGTCCCCGAGGGCCGCACGGCTCGAGACGTCGCCGCCGAGTCGGCACGTGAACGTTGGCGTCCGATCGTCGGTGATCGCGTCGATCAGATGAGCGACGCCGAGATGATGGACAGCATCGACTACACGGTGTTCCCGAACTTCCATCCGTGGGGTGCTTTCAACAGAATCGTCTATCGATTCCGCCCGAACGGTGACGACCATCGCTCGGCGATCATGGAAGTCATGTTCTTGTCACCGTTCTCGGGCGAACGTCCGGCGCCGGCCACTCGTCGTGACCTCGGTGTCGACGAGCCCTGGACGACCGCTCCCGAACTCGGAATGTTGGCCAAGGTCTTCGACCAGGACGTCTTCAACATGTCGAAGGTCCAACGTGGACTCGAGACGACCTCCAAGCCCGGCATCACTCTCTCGCTCTACCAAGAGGGAAAGGTTCGCTGGCTTCATGAGCGCTTCGAACAATGGCTCGGTGACGAATCATGAGAGGGATCGTTCACCCGTTCACCAAGGCCCTTTACGAGCAGGACGGCCTCGGGAACATCAGAGTGTCTCTCGACGGCAGATCTGGCCTGTTCACCACTGGCGGTCGTTACCTCGAAGGTGAGATCAAGGAGTGCGATCCCCAGTTGTGCGGATGGGTGGGAGGACCACAAGTCGTGAACCACCGAGTCAACGTCGAACCGACCTCGTGATCGACGTCCTGGTCGTCACGGGTGGTCATCCCTTCGAGGCCGAATCGTTCTTCGCCCTCTTCGACGATCTTCCTGGTATTCGCTGGACGCCGTCGAACCGTCCCCGTTCGGGTCATGACGTCGTGGTCTTCTACGACATGCCCGGTCTCGAGTTCACACGGGCCGACCCTCCCGTGGACCTGCCCGAGCCACCCCCCGATGTCGTCGCCACCTTCGACACCTTGACGACGAACGGAACCGGTCTCGTCTTCTTGCACCACGCCATTGCCTCGTGGCCGGCGACGGAATGGTTCGCCGACCTCGTCGGCGGACGCTTCCACTACCAACCTGGAACGTGGCGCGGCGTCGCCTACCCCGATTCGGGCTACCTCTTCGACGTCACCCATCGGGTCGAGGTTCTCGACCCGTCGCATCCAGTGTGCGACGGCCTCGACGCCGGATTCGAACTCACCGACGAGCTCTACTGCTTCCCGGTCGCCGAGAACGAGGTCGTACCTCTGATGAGAACCGACTTCGCAGTGCACGACGATCGACGATTCTTCTCAGCCGATCTCGCGATCCGAGGTCGACGTAACGAGAACTCGGGCTGGTCGCATCCACCGGGAAGTTCTCTCGTCGGATGGGCCAAGGCCGCTGGCGCGTCCCCGCTCGTGTATCTCCAGTTCGGCGACGGCCCGGAGACCTACGGCGACACGTCGTTCCGACGCGTACTCCGGAACGCCATCGAGTGGACGGCGTCGGCCGCCGCGCGCCAGTGGGTCAGGACCACGAGTCCCAACGAATGAACTTCTCGGCCGGCACGCGCTTGGCCACCTTGAAGTCGGTACCGATGGTGTAGGCGACCGGGAAAAGTCCGGCCTGGGTGTACTCGTCGAACGGGATACCGAGCAGTTCGGCGGCCTGCCTCTCGTGGGGAAGATGGAGGGTCGTCCACGCCGAACCGAGGCCGCGCTCGCGCAGTGCGAGCATGAAACTCCAGACCGCCGGGAGCAGCGAACCCCACGACGACGCCTGCCCGAAGGCTGGAGTTCCGGTGTCCAGACGGCCGGCGATCAGCGGAATCATGAGAACCGGAACTCGATCGAGGACATCGGCCAGATACTTGGCCGAATCGAGAATGCGTTCGCCCTGGTCGTCGCGACGGGGGCGATTCGGATCGTTGATGTACGGGTAGAAGTTCGAGCGATACATCTCAGCGAGAGCCGTCTTTTTCTCCTGGTCCTCGACGAAAAGCCACCGCCAACCCTGAGAATTGGATCCAGTGGGGGCCTGATGCGCTATCTCCACGCACTCGACGAGGACGTCGCGTCCGACCGGACGTTCGAGGTCGAGACGCTTGCGTACCGATCGTGTCGTCGTGAGGACTTCGTCAGCTGTCAGTCCCAATTTCATGTTCGTCTCCGTTCAATCCTTCGAGGCGCGTTGCGCCTTCATCCATTCAGTCGTGGCTTTGCCCATCTTGGTCCCGTCGTAACCGATTCTCTGAGTCGGAGTGACTTTCAGGATCACTCGTCGTGGCGAATCGAGGAACGACTGGAAGGCCACTGCCCTCTCTCCACGACCACCCATGATCGCTTCGGCAAGGGCCGGATAGAACCAATCCTTGGTGGCCTGATCGTCCAATACCTCGCAGCTGCCCTTCCAGGTGACGGTCATGTTGCGCGGCAGCGAGGTGCCGGTCGACGTCACCACCACGCATACCCGAGGATCACGGCGCACGGCGGAGATGCGTGCTCGTTGCGAGGAGGCAGTCAACCAGAAGCAGCCGTCGCGCCAGACGTACGACATGATGACACCGACCGGCCAACCCTCCTTGTTCGACCAGATGAACGTGCACTCGTTGTGAACGAGGAGCAATTGCTCCTCGACGTCGTCATCGAGTCCGAACACCGTGACGTCTTCGTAGTTCTCGGGATGTTCCATGGTCAGTTCCTTTCGTTCAGTGGCGCCGGCGTGAATTGACCGGTATTGGCGGTGATTCCTCCGTCGACGGGGATCACCGCACCCGTCATGAAACTCGCGACCTCGGAGACTGCGAACTCGATGACGGCGGCGACCTCGTCGGCGCGACCCCATCGCTGCATCGGCACGGAGCGAGCCAGTGCATCATGGACCTCGGGTACTCCGCGTATGCCGCGAGTCATTCCGGTCTCGGTCGGCCCCGGACAGACGGCGTTCACGGTGATCGCGTCTCTGGCCAGGTCGAGGGCGGCGGCGCGCACGAGATTGATAGCGGCGGCCTTGGCCGAGTTGTACGGCCACATGCCCGGATCGGCGGCGATCCCCGACGTCGAGGCCGTGACGACGATTCGGCCGCCACCACGCTGTCGCATCGCCGGAACGACAGCTCGGATGCCGAGCACGACGGCACGGACGTTGACCTCGAGGGTTCGATCGAACACCTCCATCGGCAAATCGAGGAGGTCACCGCTCGCCGCCACACCCGCGTTGAGGACGGCTCCGTCGAGACCACCGAATTCGCTCTCGGCCGTCCTCACCGCCCGCTCGTAGGTCTCGGGGTCGGTGACGTCGCCCAGCACGACGCGGAGTGACTCGCTCTCGAGTAGGTCGGTCGCATCGAGATCGACGGCGACGACTCGCCCACCTCTCGCAACCAGACGTTCGACGGTCGCCCGACCGATTCCGGAGCCACCCCCCGTCACGATGCTCACTCTGGCCACAGTCGTACCCTACGTTCGCGTCGACGCTGCAGACGAGTGCACACGCCACCTGATCGGCAGAGTGGTGAGTCCACGAAGAATGAACGGGAAGTTGACCGCCACTTCACCCGTGAGTTCGACGGACTCGAACGTGTCGAGCATGGCTCGCAAAGCGAAGCGAGCCTCGTGTCGCGCCAGAGCGTTCCCGATGCAGTGATGGACTCCCCAACCAAAAGCCAGATGAGGACGCGAACCGTCCATGAAGCGATCGGGGCGAAACTCATCGGGGTCGTCCCAGACCTGTGGGTCGCGATTGGCCGCTGCGAAAAGAACCTGAACCTTGGTCCCGGCCTCGATCTCGACGTCTCTGATGCACCTGGTTTCGCGACCGCTGCGAAACAGGCCCTGCACCGGCGAATCGAATCGCAGGAACTCCTCCACCGCCGAGTCCAACAGTTGCGGACGTGAACGAAGCGTTTCCATCAGATTCGGTCGTGTGATCAGTCGATAGAGCATCAACGAGATCAGACTCGCCGTCGTCTCGTGACCGGCGACGAGGATCTGTTGGCTGAGTCGACGCACTTCGCCGTACGACAGCTGTCCCTCGCGCTCGGCGATGGTCATGACCGTGATCAGATCGTCGGGTGGACGATCACCGGCATCCAGGATTTCGCGGCGTTCCTCCACCAGTCGATCGACGATGTGGTAGATCCCGGCGTTGGCGCGATCGACCAGAGAGAGATCACCACCCCCGAGTCCATTCACGATGTCGTCGGACCACTCTCCGAATCGTGCACGATCCTCGGGCTTGACTCCGAGAAGTTCGGCGATCACTTCGGCCGGGAATGCGAAGGCAAAGAGACGAACGAAGTCACCTTCACCGTCGGAGGCAAAAGCCTCGTTCCAGAGTCGCTCTCCGATCCGTTCGATCCTGACGGCCAATGACGCAATGGTCGCGGGTCGGAAACCGTCCTGGAGGACACGTCGCTGCCGCCGATGGTCGGGATCATCGGCCGAGCCGAGCACACCACCCGTTTGAACGAAGACCCCAGGTCCGTCGCCGTTACGCCACTGCTCGGGGTCGAGCAACATCGCAAGGACATCCGCGTGCCGGGACACCACGTGGAACGCCGGGTCGAATCCGTCCTCACGGTGCACCGGACAGTGCGCGAGAAGGTGGTGATGACCTTCGGACGGTTCGAGGTCGTTCGCCCGAGCCAGATGTGAGTAGGTCATGTGTCGAGCTGGACGGACGGCTGATCGGACATGGTCCAGATCAGTAGGGAAGCGTTCCGCCGTCGACCGGGAACAAACATCCAGTCATGTTGCGGGCGGAATCGGATGCCAGCAACACGGCCACCGCCGCCACCTCCTCCACGCGATTGGGACGCTTGATGGCCGACTCGGCACAGAACATCTCGATGAGAGCATCGTAAGAACCGACACCCATCGCCTCGGCCGAAGCCGGACCTGTCTCGCGCACGATGTCGGTCTCGATGATTCCGGGCAGGATCGCGTTGACGGTGATCCCGAGTGTCCCCACTTCGTGGGCGGCCGACTTCACGAGTCCGTTCACGGCGTGCTTCGTGGCGACATAGCCCGGGATTCCGGGCTTGCCGAGTTTTCCTTCGACCGACGACGTCACGATCACTCGCCCGTACTGCCGCGGGATCATGTGTTGGAGAGCTCGACGCATTCCCCAGAACACGTGATTGAGGTTCCAGTCGACCTCGAGTTGCCATTCTTCGTCGGTCATCTGGAACACCGGTGCGGTCATCTGCACTCCACCGGAGTTGAGACAACAAATGTCGAGCTGGCCGTACTTCTCGATCGTGAAGTCGATCAGACCTTCGACCACGTCCTGC
Organism: Actinobacteria bacterium casp-actino8; assembly: GCA_001510455.1. Next base: position 5,445 of record LFFH01000034.1, on the reverse strand, counting down.
CGAGACGAGTCACCAGCGAAGAACGCCGCCCGTTCGCCGGCATTCATCTCGTCGAGACAACGCTGGCCCTTGGCCGAATCACGACCATTCACCACCACCGACGCGCCCTCGGCGACGAAGGCATCGGCCATGGCACGACCGATACTCCTCGTACCACCGGTGATGCAGGCGACCTTTCCATCCAACTTGCCCATGATGATTCCTCCTCGCAGCCGAGATCAGTAGGGGGCGGTTCCGCCGTCGATCGAAATCAGAGAGCCGGTGATTCCGGCTCCGGCATCGGATGCCAGGAGCACCGCGACATGGGCGACGTCCTCGACTTCGTTGATTCGCTTGATCGCAGAATCAGAGGCGAATTGCGCAAGTAATTCGTCGTAGGTCAGACCCATGGCCGCCGCTGCACCAGCACCCCCTTCTTTCACGATGTCGGTTTCGATCACTCCCGGGCACAGTGCGTTCACCGTGATCCCGAGCGGACCGACCTCCTTCGCAGCCGATTTCGTCAGTCCGTTCACAGCATGCTTTGCGATCACGTACGACGACAGCCCGGGTTTGCCGACCTTGCCCTCGACGGACGAGATGTTGATCACACGACCCGATTGCTGAGGAATCATGTGGTGGAAGGCGCGGCGCATGCACCAGAACGAATGCCAGAGATTCCAACGCAATGCGTCCTCCAGCGGTTCATCGGGCAGATCGACGATCGGCGCGAAGTCTGCTGCACCCCCGGCGTTGGCCACCAAGATGTCGAGGCGTCCGAAATGCTCGACCGTGCCGTCGATCACTGCCTCGCAGTCGGATCGTGACTTCACGTCGCCGGCGATGAAATGCACGGCGTCACCGGCAGCGAGCTCGGCAAGCGTGCGCTCAGCCTTCGCCGGGTCTCGACCGTTGATCACCACACGAGCACCTTCGGCGAGGAATGCCGAAGCGATCGCGAGGCCGATACCTCGCGTTCCCCCGGTCACGCACGCGACTCGTCCGTCCAGAACTCCCATGGTCCCCCCTCAGGCCGACGTTCCACGCATAGTAGTGAACCAATTCGGAGTCGGCGGACCGAGCGTGCGCTCAACGATCGAGGGTCTCGCCGAGAGGAATTCGCCCACCGAGCAGACTCTTGGCCGCTTCGACCCCAATCCGGTGCGAACGAAGGTCGTCCGACATCGCATCGCTGAGGCCGACGAGGAGCACCGTGACGAGAGCCAATACCGATGTCCGATCCGCGCGATCGATCTCGCCGGCGTCGATCGCCCGATCGACGAGATTCCGGAAGAATCCCTGCATGAGTCGCTCTTGCCCGCGCATCGCCTCTCGAACCTCGGGATGACGGCGCTCGTCGATTCGGAACGCATCCAAGATGAGGGCGAGCGAGGGATCCTCGGAATTCATGGCGTGCGACTCGTCGAGAACCAGTCGCAAACTCTCGACGAGCGACTCTCCCGAGGCCGTCACCGCCTCGAAGCGGCTCAGAACTCGGGCTTCGGCCGCGGCGGCAACCGCCACGTACAGGTCCGATTTCGAGGGGAAGTAGTGATACAGCGCCGCCGTGGTGATCCCCACGCGGGCTGCGATCCTCCGGTTGGTCGTGGCCTCGTATCCGTGAACGGCGAACTCCTGCCGGGCCAGGTCGAGGATTCGCTGACGGGTCTCCAAGGAGTCGGCCGACGGGGGCCGACCCAGCCGACCCCTTGAGGAGCGAGTTGTAGCCCGTGCAGACTTCACTCCCCCGAGTATGGCCCGGTCCGCCATCAATTCGGTCCACTTCGGTTCCGATACTGATCCATCGATCAATTACCGTATGGATCGTGACCACATCCCTCCCGTCCCTCGACGACTTCACCCGTGAAGCCAAGGATTGGCTCGAGGCCAATGCCGAGTACCGAACCAGCGGGACCGACGAGAAGGACCTCGTGTGGGGCGAGGGCGAATTCTCGGTGTCCGTTTTCCATTCGTTGACGTTCGAAGAAGAACAGGCCCTCCTCCAGCGTGGAATGGCCTGGATCCAGAAGAAGGCCGAACGCGGCTACCACGCCATCACCGCTCCCGCGGAGTACGGCGGCCTCGGGCTTCCTCGCGCCTACTCCAGGGCCTTCAGCAAGCTCGAGTCACAGTTCCAGACGCCGACCGGACACGAGACATTGTCGGTGACCGTGGGCCTGATCGCCCCGACCATCGACCTCTTCGGAACTCCCGAACAGAAGGCCGAGTACGTCGCCCGATTCATGGCGACTCGTGATCTCTGCTGTCAGCTCTTCTCCGAACCAGGGGCCGGCAGTGACCTCGCAGCACTCGGCTGTCGTGCCGACCGAGACGGCGACGAGTGGGTGTTGAACGGACAGAAGGTCTGGAGCTCTGGTGCGCAGTTCTCGGCGTACGGGGAACTCATCGCTCGAAGCAACGTCGACGTGGTGAAGCACAAGGGAATGACGGCATTCATCATCCCGATGGACCTTCCCGGTATCGAAATCCGGCCGATCAAGCAGATGAGCGGTGGATCGTCCTTCAACGAGGTGTTCTTCAACGACGTTCGCATCCCCGACTCGATGCGTCTCGGTCCCGAGGGCGAGGGCTGGAAGGTCGCCCTCACCACCCTGGGCTTCGAACGCGACCACAGTGGTGACGGAGGTGGCGGTGGATCCCGCGTCGGAGGCTCGTGGAGACAGCTCCTCGCCACGGCGAGAGCCATGGGCGTGACGAGCGATCCGGTCATGCGCCAGGAATTGGCCAAGGCCTACTCCCACTTCCGCGTGGAAGGATTCGTCAATCGTCGGGCCGCCGACATCAGACGTTCCGGTGGTGCTCCGGGACCCGAAGGTTCGCTCGGCAAGCTGGTCTGGACGGAAGGAATGCGACTCGTTTCCGATGTCGTCTCTCGAATTCTTGGCCCGTCTCTGATCGCAGACACCGACGAATGGGGAACCTACGCCTGGGGCGAGCACGTCCTCGGTGCTCCGGGTTACCGAATCGCAGGAGGCTCCGACGAGACCCAGCGAAACATCATCGGCGAACGCGTCCTCGGACTGCCCGGTGACGTCCGGGTCGACAAGGACGTACCGTGGAAGGACACACGTCGCTGACTCCGTCCGGTGCCGGTGAGATCGGCACGTCAATCGCAACAAACAAACAGGGGGAACATCATGGATCTCGGACTTTCGGGCAAGCGGGCCCTCGTCACCGGATCGACCAAAGGACTCGGACGAGCGATCGCCGAGACGTTGCTCGACGAAGGTGCATCGGTCGCGATCTGCGCACGTAACGCCGACGAGGTCGCAGCAGCGGTCGCCGAGCTGTCGAGTCGAGGCAAAGTCGTGGGCGCTGCCGTAGACGCTGGTGACTCGACCGCTCTGCGGGCTTGGGTCGATTCGTCGGCCGAGCAGCTCGGTGGAATCGACGTCTACGTTCACAACACGTCTGGAAAGCCGGCTCGCAAACTCGAGGGCTGGATCAACAACTTCAACATCGACCTCATGGCGCTCGTTCACGGCGTCGAAGCCGCCACACCTCACTTGGTGAACGGCGGAGGGTCCGTCGTCAGCATCGGAACGACTGCGACCACCGAACACTTCGGCAGTGGCTCAGGGAGTTACAGCGCTCTCAAGTCGGCCGTCACCAACTGGACGCTCGGTCAGGCCCAAGTGCTCGGCGCACAAGGCGTGCGCTGCAACGTGGTGTCTCCCGGTCCGATCTTCGTCGAAGGTGGCGACTGGGACATGATCAAGCAACACATGGCCCCGTTCTTCGAATCGACCGAGAAGGCGCACCCCGGCGGACACATGGGACTGCCCTCGGACGTCGCCGATGCGGTCGCCTTCCTCGTGAGCGATCGAGCCAAGCACGTCAACGGAGTGAATCTCACCGTCGATGGCGGCTTCCTGAAGCGCGTTGACTTCTGATCGTCGCCGATCGCACCACGCCATGAGTGCTCCCGGACACCGTATCGACGTCACCCTCGTCGCCGGCGGCAAATACCACGACATCGACTTCGCGCGACGTGAACTGCTCGGGCTCCTCGCCGAGCACGACGAGTTTCGCGTCAGAGTGCAACCTGACTACGAAGACACGTCGGGAATCGTCGACTCGTCGATTCTCGTGTCGTACACCTGCGACGTTCGTCCCTCCGAGGCTGCTCAGAAGTCGATCCGAGCGTGGGTCGAAGCCGGCGGCCGCTGGGTCGCGTTGCACGGCACCAACGCGGCACTCACCCTGGGAGGACCGAATGGTGTCGATTCCCCGCGCGTGTTTCCCCTCTGGGCCGACACGCTCGGTAGCCAATTCGTGGCCCACCCGCCGATTCAGCCCTATTCGGTGCAGGTCACCGATCCATCGCACTGGCTGGTGGCGGGAATCGAACCGTTCGAAACCGATGACGAGCTCTACCTCAGCGAATACGCCGATCGTCGATCGCTCCGTGTTTTGTTGCACACCGAGTGGCAAGGTGACGCAGCCGGATTCGTCGAACACGACTGGTCGGCGTGCGATCCGATGCATCCGGTGATGTACGTGCGCGATCTCGGGTCGGGTGCGGTGCTCTACAACACTCTTGGCCACTGCCGCGGCCACTACGACATGGCTCCGGTTCTCGACTACTACCCGCGCGTCGAACGATGCTCGTGGGAGAAGCCGGCCTATTACGAACTCCTACGCCGTTCGCTGCGATGGGCCCGCGGGCTCGACGCGTGACCACATTCGTCCACTCATCATCACGAGGAATCACATGAGCATCTCTCCTGAGGTCCAGTTCGATCTGCATCGTCGTATGGTGCGCATCAGACTCTTCGAAGAGGCCGCTGGCCGTCTCGCCGAGGCGGCGAAGCTCCCCGGCTTCCTTCATCTCTACGTCGGAGAAGAGGCCGTCGCATCCGGTGTGTGCGCGGCCCTCAACGACGACGATCACATCACCTCCACCCACCGAGGACACGGCCACCTCGTCGCCAAGGGTGGCGACCTGAATCGCATGATGGCCGAACTCATGGGCAAGTCGACCGGCTACTGCAAGGGCAAGGGGGGTTCGATGCACATCAGCGACCTCTCCCTCGGCATGCTCGGCGCCAACGGCATCGTCGGCGCCGGCTCCCCGATCGCGGTCGGGGCGGCATTCGCGAATCGCTATCGCAAGAAGGGTCAGGTCGCCGTCGCCTTCTTCGGTGATGGAGCCACCAACATCGGTGCCTTCCACGAGGCCGCCAACATGGCCTGCGCCCTTCACCTGCCCATCGTTTTCGCATGCGAGAACAACGAGTACGGCGAGTTCACCCCACGCGACAAGACGATGGCCATTACCGACATCGTCGACCGAGCGGCCGGGTACGGGATGCCCGGTGTGATCGTCGACGGGATGGACGCGGTTGCCGTTCACGAAGCAGCCCTGGAGGCCGTGGCACGCGCCCGTTCCGGTGGTGGACCGTCGTTGATCGAAGCGAAGACGTACCGCTTCTACAACCATCA
>LFFH01000033.1 GCA_001510455.1 Actinobacteria bacterium casp-actino8 | reverse complement strand
CATTCCCATGAAGTCGGCCTGCGCCTGATCCATGCCTTGGCCCGCGCCTTTCAGACCGCGCCAGAAGTTGCCACCGCCGACGACGATCGCCACGTCGACCCCGAGGTCGTCGCGCACCGCCTTGATCTCGGTGGCGACCTGTTGGAGCGTGTTGGTGTCGAGGCCGAACCCGGAGGGCTCAGCCAACGCCTCACCCGACAATTTCAGAACGACCCGCTTCCAGCGGGGACGAGTCTCGCTGGTGCCGCTGGTCGTTCGGTCGGTCATCGCAGTCTCAGCCGATCTCCACCTGTGCGTACGACACGACCGAAGCCGAACCGAGCACCTGCTGAACCGACTGCTTGTCGTCCTTCGCGTACGGCTGCTCGAGCAGGCACACGTCCTTGAAGAAGCCGTTGATGCGACCCTCGACGATCTTCGGGATCGCCGCATCGGGCTTGCCCTCGTTACGCGTGATGGTCTCGAGTGTGGCGCGTTCCTTGTCGACCTCGGCCGCCGGAACGTCGTCACGCTTCAAGTACTTCGGACGAGCGAAGGCGATGTGCACGGCGATGTCGTGAGCCAGGTCGACGTTTCCTCCGGCGATCTCGACGAGAACGGCGTTCACACCTCGGCCACCCTGGATGTGCTGGTAGCTGTCGAGAACATTGCCGGCCGCGGCTTCGATACGAACGACTTCACCGAGTTCGATCTTTTCCTTCAGCGTGATCTTGAGATCTTCGAGCGTCGCGCTGCGCTCGGCCACGGCTGCTTCACCCTTGTCGGCGACCAGATCGGCGAGCGCTTCGGCCTCGGCCTTGAACTGGTCGCTACCGGCCACGAAGTCGGTCTCGCACTTCAACTTCACGATCGAGCCCACGTTGCCCTTCACGACCAGAGCGACGACACCTTGAGTGTTTTCGCGATCGTCGCGCTTTGCCGAGGCAGCGAGACCCTTTTCGCGGAGCCACTGCTTGGCGGCTTCCATGTCGCCATCGGTCGACTCGAGAGCCTTCTTGCAATCCATCATTCCGGCACCCGACGACTGACGCAGGGCCTGTACATCTTTGGCAGTGAACGACATCAGGCTTCAGCTCCTTCGGTCGTCGCTCCTTCAGTCGCAGCCTCGGCGGCCGGCGACGTCTTGCTGGCGGCCAGACGAGCTTCACGCTCGGCCTGAGCCGCGGCAGCCTGCGCGCGGGCGTCGGCCTGGCTCGCGGCGAACGCGGCCTGCTCCTCGGCGGAGCGCTCGGCCACCGCACCTCCGGCCTTGCCGGCGATGAAACGACCCTCGATGACGGCCTCCGCCACGACCTTGCACATGAGTTCGTTGGCACGAATCGCATCGTCGTTACCCGGAATCGGGAACTGAACGAGATCGGGATCGACGTTCGTGTCGACGACAGCCACGACCGGGATGCCGAGCTTGTTCGCTTCGGTCACACCGATGTGCTCCTTCTTGGTGTCGAGCACGAACACGGCCTGCGGACGACGGGTCATGTTGCGAATACCACTCAGGTTCTTCTGCAACTTGGTGAGCTCGCGATCCTTGAGAAGCGCTTCCTTCTTCGGCATGAGATCGAACTCGCCCGAAGCCTTGCTGCGCTCGAGTTCGAGCATCTTCTGCACGCGCTTGTGAATGGTCTCGAAGTTGGTGAGCATGCCACCGAGCCAACGCTCGTTGATGTAGGGCATGCCACACTTCTCGGCGTACGACGCGATGGGATCCTGCGCCTGCTTCTTGGTGCCGATGAACAGAACCTCGCCGCCCTTGGCCGCCAGATCGCGCACGAATGCGTAGGCGACTTCGATGCGATCGAGAGTCTGCTCGAGATCGATGATGTAGATGTCGTGACGCTCTCCGAAGATGAATCGCTTCATCTTGGGGTTCCAACGACGGGTCTGGTGTCCGAAGTGAACTCCGGCTTCCAGCATTTGACGCATCGTGACGATGGCCATGGTGATCTGTCCTCCTGTTCTGCGGTTGCCGGCACGCCATCTCGCGCCTCCCGAGAGAGACGACCGCAGATGAGCGACGTGCAGTGATGACGGAACTCGACACGAGTGACGAGCCAGCCCGTTTCCGGACCGTCCGACAGACTACCTGGTCAGCGAACAGACCCCACGGGTGCCGACCGGGAATGCCGAGCGAAATCCGAGGGGTACGAGGCGGGCGCGGCGACGTCGTGGACGCCCGAGATAGGGCTCCGGATCCACGTGAACGACCGATCCCGATCGAGAGATCACCCGCACGCTGAGCGAGACACTGTCACCGGCTGCCACGCCGAGACGTCGGCCCTGGTTCACGGTTCGCCCACGTCGCACCGAGCCGGAGATCGAGTCGAGTCCTCCCACGGTCACGAGCCGCCCGGCCACCTCGACCGTCACGTATCCCACCCCGGCCACTGCGCCTCGGAAATGGACGGTCCCCGACGCCGGAGACACCACCTCGTCGCCGGGTGAGGACCGAAAGTCGACCGCCTGATTACCCGGGCAGAACGGGCAGGCCGGAGCGACGAATCGACTCTCGACCGGTCCGTCCACCGGCGGGATCAGACATAGCGAGACGAGGAGGGCCCACACCTCGCAAGGTGGGGGCCGGTCAGGGCAGTCCGGCGGCAGTGAGTCGGGATCTCAGCATGAGGACGGCCTTCGAGTGGATCTGCGACACACGACTCTCGGTCACTCCGAGCACGTCCCCGATCTCCGACAGGGTCATTCCTTCGTCGTAGTACAGGGCGACGACCGTGCGTTCGCGTTCGGGAAGTTCGCGCACCTGAGCCCGCATCGCCGAACGAACTTCACGATCCTCCAGGACCGAATCGGGACCCTGTTCGGGCGAGGCCGGCAATTGTCGTGACTCTCCGTCGCCGGACACGACATGGTCGAGGGGTCCGACGTTGGCCACTGCCACCGCACTCAACCATTTCTGCAATTCCTCGTCGTCGATCCCGAGATGGGCGGCGATTTCGGCATCCTCCGGAGCCCGCTTCAATTCGTTGCCGAGAAACGAGATGGCCTGTTCGATCTGTCGAGAACGTTGGCGAACCGTTCGCGGCACCCAGTCGATCGCGCGAAGCCCGTCGAGAATCGCCCCCTTGATCCGAGGGACCGCGAAGGTCTCGAACTTGAATCCACGATCCGGCTCGAAACGGTCGACGGCATCCATGAGACCGAAGATGCCGGTACCGATGAGTTCACCCGTGTCGACTCCGGCCGGCAGTCCGGCCGCCACTCGGCCGGCCACGAATTTCACGAGGGGTGAGTAGTGCACGATCAACTGATCTCGCGCCGCCTCGTCGCGGTCGGAGGTCCAACGAGCCCAGGCCCGATGAATGGCCGGGGTGTCGCGAGACGGCTTGTCGTCGGGTTCGGGCATGGGGAAGAAACGATCTAGGCACGGGGGTGGGTCGATGTGTACACCGACCGTAGACGCTCCTTGCTCACGTGTGTGTATCTCTGAGTGGTGGCCACGTCACTGTGACCGAGCAGCTCCTGGACGATGCGCAGGTCGGCTCCTCCGTCGAGCAGGTGCGTCGCGAACGTGTGCCGAAGGGCATGAGGATGAGTGGGTGTCGGGCTCCGCTCGTCGACGATCCGCCGGACGTCGCGCACTCCCATTCGGCCGCCGCGTCCGTTGAGAAAGAGTGCCGGTCCGGACGTTTCGTGCGTGACGTCGACACGACTCTTCAACCACGCACGAATCGCGTCGATCGATGCTTTGGTCATGGGGACGCGACGCTCCTTGCCGCCTTTGCCCCACACCGTGACCACACCTCGTCTCGCGTCGATCCCGTCGATGTCGAGACCACAGAGTTCGCCGACGCGCAGACCGCTGCCGTAGAGCAGTTCGAGCACTGCGTCGTCACGTCGTCGTCGCCAGAGCGGGGTCGAGGAGGCGACGTCGTCGGGTTCGAGCATCTCGTGGAGCTCGGCACCGTCGAGAACTCGCGGCAATCGACCCTCTCCGGACGGCGCCTTCAATCCTCGCGACGGATCGACATCGACCAGACCGGTTCGACGGGCCCATGCGAAATAGCGTCGCAGCGCCGATGCCTTGCGAGCGATCGACCGTTTGGCATAACCATCGGCTCCGAGACGGGCGAGGTGGCGGCGGAGATGGAGGCGATCGACCTCGATCGGCGATTCCACACCCTCCTCGGCCACGAAGTCGACGAAGTCGAGGACGTCACGTCGATAGGCCTCGACCGTGTTCTCGGAGGCTCGCGTCAACGACGCGACGAACGTGTCCACGTTCCAACCGCGTTCTCGTCGGGCGACCACGAGGTCAGAGTACCGACATGTCGGATACCGATGGGTCCGCGCGCTCCCCTGCCTCGAAGGTCACGCCACGGGAATCTTCGTCGCCACCTCGTTCACGTCGACCAGATCTTCTCGAACCATCCACTGGTGTTTCGTAACCAACCCCACGATTCGAGTCGACCGAGACTGAGGGCCACCTCACCGAGAGATCTCGGTGCGCACGCACCGACGACGTGATCGAGATCGAGCGGTGATGCACCGAAGACGGAGAGGACCTCGGCGTCCACTCCACGAGGTGTCACGCGCAGATCACGTACACACCGACTCGAACCGATCGCTTCGAGTCCGAGCACGGCGAGGACGTCGTCGACCGACGTCGCGACGAGAGCACCATCACGCAACAGTCGATTGGTTCCGTCACTCGCTCGGGTCGTGGTGGCACCCGGAACCGCCATGACCGGAACGTCACGCTTCAGGGCTTCGTCGACGGTGATCATCGAACCGCCCGATGCCCGTGATTCGACCACCACGACCACCCGAGCCAGAGCGGCGATGATCCGATTCCGGAGCGGAAACCGAAAACGATCCGGCGCCGTTCCCGGCGGAGACTCTCCGACCACGAGCCCGGCATCGGCCACCGCCTTCCAGAGTCCTCCGTTCGCTCGCGGATAGATCACGTCGAGTCCCGACGCCACGACACCGATCGGCACTCCGTGACCATCGGATCCGATCTGCCGAGCGGCCAGCACTCCGCGATGAGCAGCTGCGTCGACACCGAGTGCCAATCCGGAGACCACGTCGACACCGGCCAGCGCCAGATCGCGTCCCAGTTCACTGGCGACCGTGCGCCCGTATTCGGTCGTGTGTCGCGTTCCGACGACCGCGACTCCGAGGCTCCCGATGCGGTGTAGATCTCCCCTGACGAACAAGACCGGTGGTGGGTCGAGATCGTGACGCAATCGCTCCGGATACGACTCGTCGCCGATCAACACCACCCGAGTGTCGGCAAGACATTGCACCAGTCGCTCATCGGTTCGATCGACGAGATCACGTTCGAGTTCGGCTCTCCACGTCGACGCGAAGTCCGAGAACCGCCCGACGACTCGTCCGGCCAGGATCGCCGTCACGAGGTCGACCGGCCGATCGTGTCGAATCAACGAGAGGAGTCGTCGGGAACCGAGTGCCGACAGACCGAGAAGACGTACAGCGGCCAGATGGTCGGGCGAGTGTTCGTGGCTCGTCGAGTCGATGTCGACGTGGATGTCGGCGCTCATCGGTGTCGCTGCGGGGCGATGCGAGCACGAAGCGCAAGGGCGGCCGCCACGTGCTCGTCTCCGATCGTCCCGTGCACGCCGTCACGATCGGCCAGCGTTCGAGCCACGCGTCGGATCCGATGCAGACCACGTCCCGTGAGACGTCCGGTCTCGAGTTCGCGCCGCAGGAGTGCCGTCGCTTCGGATGTGACCGGCGCGTGACGATCGAGATCGGCACCGTCCAGTCGTCCGTTCAACACACCCTGACGTTCGAGGGCCACGTCGCGAACGGCCCGTACCCGATCGTTCACCACCGCCGTGCACTCACCACTCTCGCCACCGAGGAGATCGTCGGCGCCGGGACGATGAGTCACCACCCGAACGTCGAAGCGATCGAGAAGCGGCCCCGAGAACCGTCGCCGGTACTTCGCCAATGCGGTCTCGTCGCATTCGCACGAACCCGGGGGACCACCACCGCACGGACAGGGATTGGTAGCTCCCACCAAGGTGAAGCGAGCCGGCAACGTGGCCGTCGAATGAGCGCGACTCAACCGAACCACACCCTCTTCCAAGGGTTGCCGCAAGGCATCGAGTGCTGACGGCGCGAATTCACCGAGCTCGTCGAGGAACAGCACACCGCCGTGCGCCAAGCTGACTTCACCCGGTCGAAGCGCTGCACTACCCCCTCCCACCATCGCCACGAGGCTCATCGAATGGTGAGGCATGCGGATGGGTGGAACCGTCACCAGTCCGGTGCTCGGCAGTGGTTCACCCGCCGCCGACCGGATCATGGTCGCATCGAGTGAGTCGTCAGCGTCGAGGCGCGGCAGAAGTCCGGGTAGTCGTTGCGCCAACATCGTCTTGCCCGATCCAGGGGGACCGACCAGGAGTAGGTGATGTCCACCGGCGGCGGCCAGTTCGAGCCCGAGACGCGCCGCTGCCTGTCCGCGAACATCGGCCAGATCGGGCACCTCGTCGCCGGAAGTTTCGTGACGCGGATCGGGAGGTTCGGGCCAGGCCACGCTTCCACTCAGATGCATGACCAAACTTCGTAGATCGTGCGCGACCCGGACGTGACGCGGCTCGACGAGGCGGCATTCGTGGTAGTTGTCCTCGGCCACGACCATCACGTGATCGCGGCGACTCATCGTCATCGGCGACACCCCGGCCACTGACCGGAGGCGTCCATCGAGTGACAACTCGGCGATGAAGGCATGTGTCTGCAGTTCGCACGAGATGTCGGTGTCGATCTGGTCGTCGGCCACGAGGATCGCCAGGGCGATCGCCACGTCGAGTCCGCTTCCCACCTTGCGCGAGGTCGACGGCGCGAGATTGATGGTCACACGTCGATTGGGCCAGGAGAACCCCGACGACAAAAGGGCTGAACGCACACGATCACGAGCCTCTCGACACACGTCATCGGGCCGCCCGAGGATGGTGAATCCGGGCAGACCCGTGGCCACATGGCACTCGACGACGACCGGCGCTCCATGAGTTCCGATCACACTGGCAGTTCGAACGTTGGCAAGCACGGAACCCATGTGGGAGCTCGGGATGACGCCACGGCGTGACGTCGAGGTGCGAAACTCCCAACCGTGACGCAGGTATCGACACACTCGGATCGCCACCATCGCGGCGTCCTCCGATCTCGATTTGTGCTGTCGAAACGTCTTGATGCCGCAGCCGTCGTCGCACTCGTCGTCGTCCTCGCCGTCGCACTCGGAGGATGTTCCGATCCCGATCGCAGCGCGTCACGATTCTGTGGCGAACTGGCCGTCGACCTACCCCTGCTCGGCGGACCGTTCACCGACGGCGGTGACGTCGACGATCTGGTCGGTCGCTACGAGCGACTCGACCGCATCACACCGCTCGCCATCGACGAGGAGTGGCACGCTCTGACCGAGCTGGTGCGACTGGCGTCCGAGGTCGACGTCGACGATCCCGACTCCCGCCAGCGACTCGCCGACACCGCCTACAAGGCCGAGCGAGCGGCGAGAGACGTGGCGATCTGGATCGAGACCACCTGCGGTCTGGCCATGCCCGATGTGGTGGGTGTGGAAGGAAGCGTTCCGGTGAGCATTCCGACACCTGTGACTGAACCTGTCACTGGGCCCAGCACTGGGCCCAGCACTGGGCCGGTCACGACCCCGTGATCAGACGATCTCGCCGCGCTTCAAGATGACCTTGTCGACCAGACCGTAGGCCTTGGCCTCTTCGGCCGTGAACCAGCGATCGCGTTCGGCATCGGCCTGAATCTTCTCGAGAGGCTGACCGGAGTGCAGAGCCGTGAGTTCGGCCATACGACGCTTGGTGTAGGTGATCTGCTCGACTTGGATCGCGATGTCGGCGGCCTGGCCGCGCAGACCGGCGAGTGGCTGATGCATCATGATGCGCGCGTTCGGCAGCGTGTAGCGCTTGCCAGCTGCGCCTGCTGTGAGAAGGAATTGACCCATCGATGCCGCGAGACCCATGCACACCGTGGCCACGTCGCAGCTGACGAATTGCATGGTGTCGTAGATGGCCATTCCGGCCGTGACCGACCCACCCGGACTGTTGATGTAGAGCCAGATGTCGGCGTCGGCGTCTTCACCTTCGAGATACAGGAGCTGTGCACAGATCTGATTGGCGATGTCGTCGTTGACGTCGGTACCGAGCATGACGACTCGATTCTTCAAGAGGCGAGTGAAGATGTCGGGACGGCCACCACCTTCTCCGGACTCGAGGGCGTGGATTCCGGACGGGGCGGCTGGCTGCGACGAAGTCATGACGCCGAGGCTATCTCTCGATGTGCGGGCTCGGTGAGGCAGAATGACCGGGTGAGCACTCCGACCCCGTTCGTTCCCAGCACCGACGAGCTGCTCGCCAACAATCGCGACTACGCCGCGTCCTTCTCCGATCACGACCTGGCACTGGCTCCTCGACGTCATCTGGCCGTGGTCGCCTGCATGGACAGTCGCATGGACATCTTCGAAATGCTCGGCCTTCACCACGGTGACGCGCATGTCATCCGTAATGCTGGCGGAGTCGTGACCGACGACGTCGTCCGTTCGCTCGTGCTCTCACAGCGACTTCTCGGAACCCGAGAAATCCTGCTCGTCCATCACACCGACTGTGGGCTCCAGAAGGTGACCGAAGACGACTTCAAACGCGAACTCGAGGCCGAGTGCGGTATCAAGCCATGGTGGGCCCTCGAATCGTTCCGTGATCCGTACGAGGACGTGCGTCAGAGCATCGGTCGCCTCATGCTGAGTCCGTTCATTTCACACAAGGATCACATTCGAGGCTTCGTCTACCACGTGAACGACGGAACCCTCCACGAGGTCAGCGTCTGAGTATTCCGGAAGCGACGACGAGAACGTCGCCTCCCGACAGCGCACCACTTTCGATCTCGGCGACGAGTCCGGCCACTCCTGCAGTTCCCGTCGGACTGGCATCGGTACCGGCAATCGTCGGCACGAGTTCGGCGGCCCGCTTCACTTGATCTTCGGTTGCCACCACCACTCGACCTTCGGTGCGATCGATCTCGCCCAGATCGACGATCCAGTCGTACGTCTCGTCGTCGAGGATGCCATCGGCCACCGATACCGGCTCCGATTCCCACGGCCACATGTAGTGAGTCCACTCGGCGCCCATGGATGCGACATCGGCGGCACTCTCACATCGTTTCGTCCACGCTCGGTGAAGGGGCGCGCACCCCTCGGTCTGAACGGCGACCAACGGAGCCTGGACGCCACCTTCACCCAGTCCACGTGACAACGATGCAGCGAACGCTCCCCCACCGACCTGAACGAACACGGCGTCGAGTCGGTCGACCCCGTCTCTCGAGAGTTGCTCGGCGATCTCCCAGCCGATCGTGCGACCACCATCGAGACACAACGAATTCTCCGGACCTTGCACACTGAACGGGATCGCCCCGTCCGCCACCGCTTCCCGGAAACGATGCACGGTCGGATCTCCGGGTGGATCCTCGGGACGTCGCGGACAACGGTGGACGCGGGCTCCGAGCCGATCGAGAGTCTCGACGACGAGCCCCCCGGCCCATTCGGGGATGAACACGTCGATCGGCCACTCGGCCGCGGCAGCGAGAGTCGATGCCGCAATGGCGGCGTTGCCACATGACGAAATGGCAAGAGGTGGACGAGAAGCGGTTCCGACCCACGGTGCGCTACCCGTCCGCTCGGCGACGACGAGATGAAGCAAGATTCCGAACAAGTGACGGGCTTTGTGGCTTCCGGCGACGTTGTTCGTCTCGTCCTTGACCCGTACACGACCCTCGAAGCCGAGCGCCCCGGCGAGTTCGGTGGAGATCACGAGAGGAGTCGTCCGAAATCCGGTTCCGGCCACTCTCGCGACTCGTGCGTCGAGTTCATGAACCACCTCGATCATCCGATCGATACTGAGATCGTGACTCCTCGCGAATTCAGCGACTGCGAGCCGGTCGAGGTAGCGAACGAACGGGTTGGGGTCGTCCCGCACCGTTTCGCGACCCGGGGTGGATGTTTCGATCACGAGCACGTGATGTCGATCACCGGACTCGTACGGGCACCGCCATGGCAACGGGGTGTCGATCGCAACCACGTGATGACAGGTTGCACATCGGAGATGCACGTCTCAACCAGCCGCGACGCTAGCGTTGAACTCCTCGATCATCTCGTCCCACACCGGAACGTACCGCTGAAGATCGGTCCAGAATCCGAGGTCCCGGCGAGCTTCGAAGAGCTCGAACGGCGTGCCCTGCTGCTCGACCCAGGTGTAGTAGCCGAGATTGAAGATCCGGTTGCGGTCGCGGGTCGTGCAGTCGATCATGTCTTCGGTTGTCACGTGGCCCAGATGGCGACCGAACACCTCGGCGGCATCGGGGGTCGTCATCTCGCCGGCGAAGCGATTGGCGAGAGTGGTCCGCCGAGAACTCGGGTACAACGCACCGCCATCGGTCGCAACGGTGATGATGGCCTGATCAGGGTCGAGATCGAGCAATTTGGCCGTCTTGATCGCCGCCAGAGTGTTGGCGATGGCGGAGAATCCGAAATGGGTCAGTGCGTCCACGAGTTCGGGGCCCACACCCTTGGTGTCGACGAGATATTTCTGTCCGGCCGGGGTATTGAACAACACGTCGAGTTCGTCAGTGGAGTGATCGCTGATCGCGCAGACCACATCGGTGTTCATCACGTTGTGAATGAGAGGAATGTGCTTGTCGCCGATTCCCTGAATGTTGTGTTCGCCGAATCCGTTCTCGAGCATCGTGGGGCACTCGAGGGCCTCGACGGCCACGATCCGAGCGCCGTAATCGTGCTTCAGACGGTCGCCGGCTGCGATCGTTCCGGCCGAACCGGTCGCCGACGTGAAAGCGGCGAGTGAAATGTCACGACCCTGCTTCTTCATCGACTCGCGCACTGTCTCGAACACGTGACCGAGCGCTCGACCCGTGACGTTGTAATGACCGAGGTGATTACCGAACTCACAGAACTGGTTGAACACGAAGTTGCCCGGATCGAGGGACAACTCGTTGCAGGCGTCGTAGATCTCCTTCACGTTGCTCTCGGTGCCGACCGTCTTGATGACGTCCTCGGCCGGGTTGGCGCACCAACGATCGAGCCAGTCGAAACGCTCCTGACTCATGCCGGCCGGAAGAATCGCCACACCGCGACAGCCCATGATGCGACTAATCGCTACTCCACCACGCGCATAGTTTCCGGTGGACGGCCAGATGGCTCGGTGCTTGGTGGGATCGAACTGTCCGGTCACCACCCGTGGCGCCAGGCACGAGTACGCCGCCAACACCTTGTGGGCCGTGATCATCGGGAATCGATCACCGAACACGACGATGATCGGATTGTCGACACCGGTGATCGCCTTCGGCAGAACGACGTGATCGGGTACGGCCACGCGGCTTCCGTTCAGGTCGTTGTACCAGTGGACCCGCCACAGGTTGCGAGCATCGGGCCCTTGATGATCGGCATCGCCCACGAGCGCCGGATCGATCGTCGAGGGATCGGCCAACTGGGCGAAGGTCGGGAGCACGATTCCCTGTTCGCGGAAGCGGGCCACGCTGTTGGCCAAGGCGGTGTCATCGACGACCCGGTCGGCCAGACCGAACTGGTTCTCGAGCGCATCGGTGATGACGCTGCTGGTCGTCGAGGCCGTGTCAGGAGCAAGAGTCACTTTGACAGTTTGTCAAAGTTTCCTGCTCAAGGCACACATGACCGACTCGAACACCGGTGATTCCCCTCTAACATCGGCATGAAAACCGTCACCGGGTGAACTTCACCCTCCTTGCGGGCGTGGCGAAACTGGCAGACGCGCAGGATTTAGGTTCCTGTCCCGAAAGGGGTGTGGGTTCAAGTCCCTCCGCCCGCACGAGAAAATGTCAACCCAATGACCCTGTCCCCCGCCGTCGAATCGGATCTGCCCCAACTCGTGGACCTGGTCAACCGGTGCCATGCCGAGGACGGACCGAACATCCGGGTCGAGCTCGAGGAGTTCCGACAAGAACTGAACTCGAGTCTCACGAGGATGAATCGTGATGTTCGCGTGCACCGGAACGGCCCGGACTCCGGTTCGGTGACCGGTGTCGTCTGGACGATCCACTTGCCGTCGAGGGAGAGCCCCCAGCGTTGCGACATCGAGGGCTAGGTCGATCCGACGATGCGCGGTCGCAGACTCGGACGGCAACTCCTCTCCTGGGGCATCGATCATGCCCGTGAGTTGCTGACATCGGTTCCCGGCCACCCTGCGCGCGCGATTCGAACGACTCGCACGTCGACCAACCGCTCGGCCGAGGTGCTTCATCGAGAGCTGGGATTCACCGAAGTCCGGTGGTTCGACGATCTCGAGCGTTCACTCGTCGACATCCCCGCTCTCGTCCGCGTTCCCGGCATCGACATCGAGCCGTGGCCGTCCGAAGACGACGACGAAGGCGACAGCGTGCGGCGTGTGAAGAACGCTGCGTTCGCCGATCACTGGGGGTCGGTTCCCACCACGATCGACGGCTGGCGCGAAATGGTGCACGGATACGCCGGACGACCCGACCTCTCGTCGATCGCCCGCGACCGAACGAGTGGTGACGTCGTGGGATTGCTCCTGACTCGTCGCTACCCGGCCGACGACGCAGTGACCGGGCGCCGAGAAGCGTGGATCAACACTCTTGGCACCCTGTCGTCCCACCGGGGACGTGGCGTCGCTACGGCCCTTCTCGTCGATGCCCTGCATCGATACCGCGACCACGGCCTGACCCACGCCATGATCGGCGTCGACGCCGACAACCCGTCTGGCGCTCATCGCTTGTATCGCTCACTCGGCTTCTCGGATCACGTTCGCCTCGTCACGAGTGAGATAGTTCTCTCGTGACTGGTGATCTCGTGAGACTCGGCGACCTTCCCACCCCGGCCCTCGTGGTCGACTCGGGGGCTTTCGAGTTCAACCTCACCACCATGTCGGCGACCCGGCCCGGACTCACGCTGCGCCCCCATGTCAAAGCCCACAAGTGCACGTCACTCGCCGCTCGTCAGGTAACGACCGGGCACGTCACCTTCACGTGTGCCACACCTCGTGAAGTCGTCGGCATGATCGATGCCGGCATCGGTCGCGAGATCTTGTTGGCCAACGAGACACTCGATCCGAAGCGCCTCCGCGCCATGAGCGATGCTCAACGACGTTCCGGAATCACCGTCATCGTCGCCGTCGATTCGGCCGAGACCATCGATGCTGCGGCTTCAGCCGGGATCACCGACGTTCTCGTCGACGTGAACGTCGGACTACCCCGCTGTGGATGTGCGCCCCACGATGCCCCGGAGTTGGCCCGGATCTCTCACTCACGCGATCTCGTCGTGCGTGGCGTGATGGGCTACGAGGGTCATCTCATGGCACTCCCCGATCGGGACACTCAGCGCGCCAAGGTCCTCGAGTCGATGACCGTTCTCGTCGACACGTTCGACCAGGTTCTGGACGCCGTCCACGACAGTGATCGTTGCTCCATCATCTCGGCCGGTGGCACGGGAACGTTCGATCTGTACGACCCGTCACACCCCGTTCTGTCTCGGGTGAACGAGGTTCAAGCCGGGAGCTACGCCCTCATGGACACACACTACGGCTCCCTCGATCTGCCGTTCCGACAGGCCCTCTTCGTGGTCGGATCTGTGATCTCCCGAACCGGCGAACCCGGTTCACCCGGTTCACCCGGATCGTGGAGCGTGATCGACGTCGGCCTGAAATCACTCGGTATGGATCACGGCAATCCCACCGTCGACGGTGCCTCGGTGTGGTTCTGCAGTGACGAGCACACGACACTGAGTTTCGGAGACGGCCCAGCACCCGAACTCGGATCCCCTGTCCTCGTGCGTCCCGCCCACGTCGACCCCACCGTGGCCATGCACGAAACGATGTATCTCGTGGATGACGCGACTCACGGTGCTGATGCTCGGATCCTCGACACCTGGCCGGTCGATCTACGGGGCTGGTAGCGCGCGTAGTTCCGTGGCGAGAGCTTGAAACGCTCGCGCCCGGTGCGAGATCCGGTTTTTCACCTCGTCGCCCAACTCGGCGAAGGTGGATCCCCGAAGATCGTCACCCGAATATTCCTCGGGCACGAACAACGGGTCGAAGCCGAAGCCGTGCTCGCCACGTTCACTCGACGCGATGGTTCCTCGGCACTCTCCCTCCATGAAGATTTCCCGG
>LFFH01000032.1 GCA_001510455.1 Actinobacteria bacterium casp-actino8 | reverse complement strand
GCGCGCCCGTCGTCGACCTTCTCGAGTGCCAGTCCGTACTGCACCGCCTCATCAGAATCGATCCAGCGGGAGGTGAGGAGTATCTCGGCGGCGCGTTGCCACCCGACCAGATCGGCGAGGAGTGCACTGCTGCCGGCCTCGGGCGGGACGCCGAGTTCGCTGAAGGGAACACGCATGCGCACCGAGGATCCGACGATCACCATGTCGCAATACGGAAGGAGGGTCATGCCGATACCGACAGCCACACCTTCGACGGCGGCGAGCAACGGCTTCGGAAAACGCTGCAGTGCATCGAGAAGGACGGTGAAACCAGTTCCGGTACCCGACGAATCGGATGATCCTGATGAGGCCGCGGTTGCCAACTCGGCCATTTCCTTCAGATCCTGTCCGGAACTGAAGGCACCACCGGCACCCGTCACGACGGCCACGTGCACGTCATCACGAGAGGCCACCTGATCGAGGTGGGCTCCGAAGGCGTCGTATTGCGAGCGGGTGAAGGCGTTCTTGCGCTCGGGTCGATTGAGCGTGATGACGGCGACGGCGCCGTCGAGGTGCAGGTCGACGCTCATGCGTGCTGATTGCTCACCGACACGACCTCGCCGGTCATGTAGCTCGAGTAGTCACTGGCCAAGAAAACGATCACGTTGGCGATTTCCCATGGCTCGGCGTAGCGGCCGAAGGCCTCGCGCTGGGTGAGTTCGGCGAGGAGTTCGTCACTCGTGACCTTGGCCAAGTTGGCGTGCATGGCGAGGCTCGGTGACACCGCGTTGATGCGCACGCCACGCGGAGCGGCTTCGATCGCCGCGCATCGGGTGAGAGCCATGACGCCAGCCTTGGCAGCGGCGTAATGAGCCTGTCCGGCTTGTGCCCGCCAGCCGAGCACACTCGCGTTGTTGACGATGACACCGTGACCACGTTGGTACATGTGGTTGAGGGCGGCTCGAGTGCATCGCATGGTTCCGTTCAAGGTCACGTCGAGAACGATCGACCACTGATCGTCGGTCATCTCGTGCAACTCGGCGGTTCCACCGAGACCGGCGTTGTTCACCAGAACGTCGATTCCTCCGAGTTCGGTGGCCGCCGCGGTGATCAGATTCTGAACACTCGTCTCGTCGGTGACGTCGCATGGGATGCCGGTCACGCCGAGTTCGGCCGCTGTTTCGGCCAGACGTCGTTCGTGTTTGTCGGAGATGACGACTCGGGCACCCTCTTCGAGGCACTTGCGAGCGGTCGATGATCCGATGCCACTGCCGGCGGCCGCCGTGATCAGAACGTTCTTGCCGGCGAGGAGGCCGTGGCCGGGAACGTAGGCCGGAGCCGAAGAACCAGATGACATGTGAACCCCCGTTGGTGCCGACTGCGAGACGAGATTACTTCGGAAGGCCGAGAACTCGTTCGCCGAGAACGTTGCGCTGGATCTCGTTGGAGCCGCCGTAGATCGTGTCGGATCGCGTGAACAGGAACAGTTTCTGTTCGAGGGTCAGTTCGTAGGGAAGGGCCTCACCGATCAGGCCGGCCGGACCCATGATCTCCATCATGAGTTCACCGAGATCGCGATGCCAGGTTCCCCAGAACAGTTTCGAGATACTCGCTTCGGGGCCAGGAACACCCTTGGCCGACATACTGCGCAGAGCGTTCCACTTCAAGAGATGGAGACCGGTGTGAGCACTGGCCAGCTTCTGCCGGATCACCGGATCGTCGATACGACCGAAACGACGAGCCAGTTCGACGGTTGCATCGAGTTCGCGTTCGAAACCCACCTGCTGCGCAAGGGTCGAGATACCCCGTTCGTAACCGAGGAGCGCCATGGCGATCTTCCAGCCGTCACCGGGTCGGCCCACCACCATGTCGGAGGTGGTGCGAGCCTCGGTGAAGAACGTCTCGTTGAATTCACCACCACCGGTCACCTGACGGATGGGGCGAACCTCGACACCGGGCTGATCCATCGGAACGAGGAAGAAGGTCAGACCTTGATGACGTTGCGACCCGGGTTCACTGCGAGCCACGACGAAACACCAGTGGCTCACGTGAGCGAGAGAGGTCCAGACTTTCTGGCCGTCGATCAGCCACTCGTCACCCTCGAGTCGCGCCTTCGTCTGAACGTTGGCGAGATCGCTGCCGGCGTTGGGCTCGCTGTAACCCTGACACCAACGCTCGTCGCCGCGAAGGATCCCGGGTAGGAAACGGGCGCACTGTTCGGGGGTTCCGTATTCGATGATGGTGGGAGCGAGAAGGTTCTCACCCATGTGATTGGTGCGTGCCGGTGCGTCGGCCCGCACGTACTCCTCGGCCCAGATGATCTGCTGATCGACCGTCGCTCCACGGCCACCGAACTCCTTCGGCCAACCGAGTCCGATCCAGCCCGCTTCGCCGAGGACCTTCTCCCACTCGACACGAATGTCGAACCCGATGTCTTCGTCACCGGGGCCACCTCGGCCGCGCAGGGCCGCGAACTCACCGGTCACGTTGCTGCGAAGCCAGTCGCGAACGAGTTCGCGGAATTCGCGATCGTCGTTCGGCAGATCGGGTCGGGTCGTGGTGTCGAGAGCAGTCATGGCGGTATCTGACGGGGTGTCAGAAACCTTACTCACCCCGTACGTCCGGCCCGACGCCGGGGTTCGGTCGGCCGGGTGACGAGGGTTACGGTCGGGTCATGGATTTCTCCGTTCCTGCCAGCGTTCAGGCCACCCTCGAGGCCCTCGACGCGTTCATCGACGCCGAGATCAAGCCGCTGCAAGCAGCCGACGACAACGAGCGGTTCTTCGACCATCGACGTGAGTGGGCCCGGACCGACTTCGACAACGGCGGCGTACCCCGAGCCGAGTGGGAGGAGTTGCTCCGCGAGATGCGACGCCGTGCCGATGCGGCTGGTTGGCTCCGGCTCGCCTTGCCAGCCGAGTTCGGCGGACGAGACGCCAGCAATCTGGAGATGGCGATCATCCGAGAACACCTCGCCACCAAAGGGCTCGGTCTGCACAATGACCTGCAGAACGAATCCTCGATCGTCGGCAATTTCCCGACGGTTCTCATGATGCGCGACTTCGGAACCGAGGAACAGAAGAAGGAATGGATGCCCGGTTTCCTCGATGGGACCAAACGGCTGGCGTTCGGTCTCACCGAACCGAACCACGGGAGTGATGCAACCTTCCTCGAGACGACAGCCGTGCGCGACGGTGACGAATGGGTCATCAACGGAATGAAGAGATGGAACTCGGGTCTGCACCACGCGACCCACGACATCATCTTTGCTCGCACTTCGGGTGACCCCGGAAGTCCCGTCGGCATCTCGGCATTCCTGGTGCCCACCGATTCACCCGGCTTCAACGTCGATTTCTTCTGGTGGACGTTCAACATGCCCACCGACCACGCCGAGGTGAGCATGGTCGACGTCCGAGTGCCCGACAGTGCTCTGTTCGGGCGACTCGATCACGGTCTCGACTTGGCACAGCACTTCGTGCACGAGAATCGCATTCGTCAGGCCGCCTCGTCACTCGGTGCCGCGCAGTTCTGCATCGACGAGGCGGTGGCGTACGCCAACTCGCGTGTCACGTGGGGAAAGAAGCTGTCGACCAACCAGGCGATCCAGTTCCCGCTCATCGAAATGCACACCGAAGCAGCGATGCTCCGGCAACTCATTCGATACACGGCGTGGTTGATGGATGCCTCCACGAAGAGCGATCGTCCCGACGTGGAAGGTTTCATGGAGTTCACGCACCTCGTCGCAATGTGCAACTACCGCGCCAATCGACTCGCATGCGACGCCGCCGATCGGGCCATGCAGACGTGCGGAGGTGTCGGATACAGCCGGCACATGCCTTTCGAACACATCTATCGACACCATCGGCGTTACCGGATCACCGAGGGCAGTGAAGAGATTCAGATGCGCAAGGTCGGCCAGCACCTCTTCGGTTTCGGCAAGAAGAAGTAGCCCGAACGCAAGGTCGAAAGCAGCTCTCAGTCGGCGAAGAGGGACGCCGACCCACGCATCACGACCCCGACTGCGGCACCGACCGGGGCCAGATCTTCGACCGGCACCCGTACCGACACGAGTTCGCCGTTCATGAGGCGCACCCCGAGGGTTCCGTCATGTCCGTAGTAAGCACGGCGTTCGACGATCCCTGGCCGGCCGTCTCCGGCGATCGACAGCTGTTCGGGTCGTACGAGGACGGTGACCGGTCCGTCGTCGCGATCGCACGGCTGAGCGCCGAGAACGTGCGTGACCATTCCGTCGGCCACCCGAGCCGTGAGGAGATTGGCGTCGCCGATGAACCGAGCGACCTCGACCGAGGCCGGACTCTCGTAGATGTCGGAAGGCGAACCTTGTTGCGCAACGACTCCGTCGAGCAGAACCACCACGTGGTCGGCGATCGACATGGCCTCTTCTTGATCATGGGTGACGAGCAGGGTCGTGGTGCCCGTCTGACGAAGAATTGCGATCACCTCGTCGCGGATGCCGGCCCGAAGTCCGGCATCGAGGGCCGAGAAAGGTTCGTCGAGCAGAACCAGATGGGGAGACGGTGCGAGGGCGCGAGCGAGAGCGACCCGTTGTTGTTGTCCACCCGAGATCTCGGACGGGCGACGATCGTTCATGCCATCGAGACCGACCAGACGTGTCATCTCGGCGATGCGAGATGCGCTGCCACGGGGGAGTCCGAATCCGATGTTGCCGGCCACCGTCAAGTGGGGGAAGAGAGCGCCGTCCTGCGGGACGATTCCCACCCCGCGCCGGTCGGGACGGACGTGGACGTCGGGGGAGCCGACGAGAGAACCATCGATCTCGATGGAACCCTGATCGACGCGCTCGAAACCGGCGATGAGCCTCAACAAGGTGGTCTTGCCCTGACCGGACGGCCCGAGCACCGCAGTGACGCTTCCATCGGGAGCATCGAACGACACGCCGCGCAGGACCTCGACTCGGCCGAAGCGCTTCGAGAGGTTCGAGACACGAAGAGTGGGGTGGTCAGTCATGGCAAAGGGTGTCGGTGCGATCGTGATCAGCGACGTCCGGTGGCGATGGCGGTGGGGATGGCGACGAACACGATGATCGCCAAAGCGTACGGTCCGGCCCCGGCGTAATCCGACACGGTGGTGTACGTCCAGAGTCGCGTGGCGAGAGTCTCGGTGCCGGTGGGACGAAGAAGCATCGTGACCGGAAGCTCCTTCATGGCGGCCAATGTCACCAACGCCGCGGCGGCGGCAAGACCGGGTGCGACGAGGGGGAGGTTGATGCGTCGCACCACCGCCATCGGTGAACTACCGAGCGAACGCGCCACGTCGTCGAGACCCAGAGGAATCTGCTCGGCACTCGCCCGTATTCCGCCGACGGCGAGGGGAAGGAAGAGGGCGACGTACGCGAGAACCAGAAGCGGAGCCTCGAGGTACACGGGACGCATCACGCGAACGCCGATGAAGACCATCGAGATCGCCACGACGATTCCGGGAAGGGCGTGGGTGACGTAGGTCGAGCGATCGAGCAGGAGTGTGGTTCGAGTTCGATAGCGCGCAACGAGCAATGCGATCGGGAGCGCAACTAGAACAGTGGCGACGGCGGCCACGACCGAATAACGCACCGAACCCCACAGGGCCGACATCACGTCACCGAATCCGTCTTCGGGGCCGTAACTGTCGACCCAGACCAGGATTCGCCACACCGGGAACACGAGTGACACCGCAGTGATCGCCACGGCGAGCAGCTGGAACCACACGGCGTTGCGACGAAGTCGAATGGGGCGATGGCGGGCAACCGCGCGTGACGTCATGGTGGTGACGGCGCGACCACGGGCCACGACTTCGGCGACCACCAGAGCCAAGGCGATGAGCACGAGAACGAGGGCCAGGACGGCGGCGCGAGTGGGGTTGAATCCGGCTCGGTAGGCCCCGTAGATCACCCAGGTGAACGCGTCGTAGCGCATGGTGGCAACTGCGCCGAAGTCACTCAGTACGTAGAGCGCCACGAGGAGGGAACCGGCGGCGATCGTTCCTCGACACTGTCGAGCGGCGAGCATCATGAGACGCGTCGTGGAACCACGACCGTGCACCGAGGCGATTTCTTCCAGTGCTTGGTCGAGGCGTGAGAAGGCGGCCGTGAGAGGAAGGTAGACGTACGGATACGACACGGCGGTGAGAACGAGAAAGGCGCCCCAGAATCCGGCGAGGGACGACTCCCAACTGATCCAGGCGAAAGCCGCCAGATAACTCGGCACGGCGAGCGGTAGGGCAAGAACGACTCGCCACACGCGCCGACCGACGAGATCGCTCCGCATCACCGACCAGGCGAGCGGAATCGAGAGAGCGACACTGGCCGCCGTGACCGCGGCAGCGAGAAGGCCGCTTCGGACCACGAGGTCGAGAGTTCGTCGTTGCCAGATTTCGTCCCACAGATACGACGCGCCTCGATCGAAGGCGACGTCGACGAGATAGGCGAGAGGTGCCAGCGATGCAACGGCGGCCAGAACTGCCGGCACCACCAAAGGGGCCGGCAGACGGGATCGTCGCGAGATCTTCAGGGTCGTCGACACGGCCTCAGTGTGCCGTCAGAGCGTGAGAAGACCCACGTCGGCGAGCAGCTCCTGGGTCGCAGCGATGGAGGACAGATCGGAGAGATCGATGGCGGGAGGATCGAGTTCGTCGAAGGCAGGTTGACCATCGACCGGCGCCACACCGCCGACGAGCGGGTACTCGAACGACTCGTCGACGAAGTACTGCTGACCCGTGTCGGAGACGAAGTACGACACCAGACACTGAGCGGCGCGTCGATTCCCTGATTCGGCGAGGACACCCGCTCCGGCCACGTTGACCAATCCTCCGATGTCACCGGGTAGGTACTGATTCTTCGCCACCACCGCGTCGGCTCCTTCGGCGGCGATCTTTTCGAACAGGTAGTAGTGATTGACGAGTCCGAGCGACACCTCGCCGGCGTTCACCGCGTCGCGCACGGCACCGTTCTTCTCGTAAGCGACCGGATCGTTGTCGGCGAAACCCTGCAGCCATTCACGAGCCGCGTCTTCACCGCGGATCACGCGCAATGCGGTGACGAACGATTGCCACGATGCGTTGGTGGGGGCGAAACCGATCTTTCCCTTCCATGACGAGTCGAGGAGTTCGTCGATCGACGCGGGAGGAGCCGGAACCAGGGTCGGGTTGTAGACGATCACTCGGACTCGTCCGCTCGTTCCGACCCAGTGGCCGATCGGTGAGCTGAACTCGGAAGGAACACGATCGAGTATCGACGTCGGAAGAGTCGCGAAGAGTCCGACCTGCGACACGGCGCCGAGTGCTCCGGCGTCCTGTGAGAAGAACACATCGGCGGGGGAGGCCGAACCCTCGGTCAGGATCTGTCCAGCGAGTTCACCACTGTCGCCGTAGCGAACTTCGACACCGATACCGGTGTCGGTGGAGAACGATGTGTAGAGATCGGCGACCAACTTCTCGCTGCGGCCCGAGTACACCGTGATCGTGCCGGTGGCGCCTTCGCACGGATCGGCGGAGTCGGCGATCTCGGAGGACGTGTCGTTCGATTCACCGTCGTCACCACCGCAGGCCACCAGTGCAATGGGAAAGAGACCGGCGACGAGGAAACTCACGGAGACGTTCAGGAAGCGACGGGGGGTGGACATGGCAACCTTTCAGGGGCGAAGACTCGGGGTGTCAGGGGAACCTAACAGCTGTTAGGCACTCCTGACAAGCGGCCATGGGCTGGCCAGAAGCCCGTTGGTTACCCTCGGGGTATGGCTTCCCCTGACTCAACTGCCACCGCCGGGACCCCGGTCGACGTGAAACCCCGTAGCCGAGACGTCACCGACGGCATCCAAAAGGCCGCCTCCCGGGCGATGTTGCGAGCAGTGGGTCTGACCGATGACGACTGGGACAAGCCTCAAGTGGGGGTCGCTTCCTCGTGGAACGAGATCACTCCGTGCAACGTGTCGTTGCGTCGCCTCACCGCCGCGGCCAAGGACGGTGTGCGCGCCGCCGGCGGAGTGCCTCTCGAGTTCGGCACGATCACCGTGAGCGACGGCATCTCGATGGGTCACGAAGGAATGCGCGCATCGCTCGTGAGTCGCGAGATCATCGCCGACTCGGTCGAGGCCGTCATGCACGCCGAACGTCTCGACGGTCTGGTGGCGACGGGCGGATGTGACAAGAGCATGCCCGGGATGATGATGGCGATCGCGCGTCTCAATCTTCCGGCGGTGTTCGTGTACAACGGTTCCACTCTTCCCGGACGGTACGACGGTAAGAACATCGACATCACGACGGTGTTCGAAGCGATCGGCGCCTGTGCGGCCGGCACGATCACCGAAGGTGAACTCACCGAGATCGAGAAGGCCGCGTGTCCGGGTGAGGGTGCGTGCGGCGGAATGTTCACCGCCAACACCATGTCGTCGATCGGCGAGGCCCTGGGCTTGTCACTGCCCGGTTCGGCTTCGGCGCCGGCGGTCGACGTGAGTCGTGAGGACGACGCCCGGCTCGCCGGTGAAGCGGTGGTCAACATGCTGCGCCTCGGTATCCGACCGAGCGACATCCTCACCAAAAAGGCCTTCGAGAACGCCATCGCTCTGTACAACGCACTCGGTGGAAGCACCAACGCGGTGTTGCACCTGCTCGCGATCGCGAACGAGGCGGGCGTGCCTCTCGAACTCGACGACTTCAATCGAATCGCAGCTCGTGTTCCGCACATCGCCGACACCAAGCCGGGTGGCAAGTACCACATGACCGATCTGCATCGCATCGGTGGTGTGCCGGTGGTGCTGAAGCATCTTCTCGATGCGGGCCTCATCCACGGAGACGTGATGACGTGCACCGGAAAGACCATGGCCGAGAATCTGGCCGAGATCGCGCCGCCCGATCCCGACGGCGACGTCGTGCATCCCCTCAGTGATCCGATCAATGCCGAAGGTGGCATCGTGGTCTTGCGCGGTTCGCTGGCCCCGAACGGGGCGGTCGTCAAGGTGGCCGGACTCTCGCCCGAGCAGCGCAAGTTCGAAGGCACGGCCCGGGTGTTCGACGGTGAAGACGGTGCGATGGCCGCGATCATGGCCGGCGAGATCCAACCCAACACCGTGCTCGTGATCCGGTACGAAGGACCCAAGGGTGGGCCGGGCATGCGCGAGATGCTGGCGATCACGGGTGCTCTGAAGGGGGCCGGACGCGGCGCCGATTGTGCTCTCATCACCGATGGACGTTTCAGTGGAGGCACGTGGGGGTTCTGCATCGGACACGTGGCTCCGGAAGCAGTCGATGGCGGCCCGATCGCCTTCGTTCGTGATGGCGATCGGATCCGCATCGACGTGAGTTCACTGTCCCTCGATCTGCTGGTCGACGAGGCCGAGCTGTCGGCACGTCGTCAGGGTTGGACACCCAATCCGCCGCGCTACACGAGCGGTGTGCTCGGCAAGTACGCCCGTCTGGCTCAGGGGGCCGAGAAGGGCGCGATCACCAACTTGCTCTGACCGTCGCTCTGGCGCGGATCCTCGACCATTCGGGTGAAGATCACGCGCCAGACAGACGTCGGCGGGCGAGCGCTCGCCAGCTGTTGAACGTGATCCCGAGAAAGACCGTGGCCACGATCACGAAGGCGGTCGCGGTTCCGTCGTCGAACACGAATTTGCGCAACAGCATTCCGAGAACCACGGTGCCGATCCAGGTGATCACTCCCGACCGGGCCGACAGCGGTTCGCGCCACACCAGCGCGACGAGCCAGGTGACGGCGAGAGCCACGAGGAACGGAGCGGCAGTCGAGGCGATGCCGTCGAGTCCGGTACCTTCGTCGTGATTGCGACGTCCGATGGCGATGAACACGATGACCGACACCACGTCGGTGACGAGACTCCAGAGGAGAATTCGAGTCTTCACGGTGTCGTCCTTTCGATGGTCACCACGGCGTTGTAGTCGGGGATTCGACTGGCGTCGTCGTTGATGGATGCGTCGATCAACACGTTCCCTTCCGGCCAATGAACCTGGACGGATCGTGACGGAAGTCGAACCAGATGCGCGGTTCCGACGAACGAGCCCACCTTGCTCGTGAGGCGTACCCGGTCACCGTCGGCCAGGCCGAGCGATCGAGCGTCGGACGAGTCGATGTACACGGCGTCACGAGACGCACCGGTCAGTGGATCGGTCGCGGCGAAGACCATGGAGTTGAACTGCTTTCCGCGTCTCGTACTACAGAAGAACTCACCGTCGGCGAGAGTCGGCGGCGACACGTCGACGATGCTGAACGAGCCTCGTCCGTCAGAAGTGGGGAAGGAGCCGTCGACGCACAGATGACGTCCGCCGTACTGAACGGCATCGCCGGTGTCGGACAAATCGTCGATCCCGGCGTAGTCGGGAACGACACGTGCGATCTCGGTCCGAAGGTCACGGTTGGTTTCCCAGGCGAAATGCTCGGCACGATCGGGCCGAACTCGTCGGGCGATCTCGGAGAAGATGCGCCACTCACTGCGCGCCTCGCCCGGGGGATCGACCACCTGAGGGCTGAACGCGATCTGGCGCTCGGTGGTGGTGCTCGTGCCTCCACCTTCTTGCTCGTACCGCGTCGCGGCAGGCAACAAGATCACGTCGTCGCCATCGAGGAGCATTTGTGAGGTGAGAACGACGTCCTGATGAACACGCAGAGGAACCCGTTCGAGAGCCGAGGCGACGCGGGTCGGATCAGGCATGATCTCGAGCAGATTCGAGCCGTCGAGTACGAGAACGTCGATGTCACCACGTTCGACGGCGAGGACGGTCTCGGGAGCGGTGAGTCCGGGGCGATCGGGAACGTCGAAGCCCCAGTGCTCGGACAGCGAGCGGGCCGATTCCGGCGTGATGGCGACCGTTCCCGGGTAGGCCGTGGCGTAGGCGCCCATCTCGGCACCTCCCTGGACTCCGGAGTGACCCCGAATCGGCATCAGCCCCGCGCCGTCGCGTCCGACGTTGCCTCGTGCGAGCGCCAGATTCACCAGAGCTTTCACACCTTCGACACCGTGCCGGTGCTGAGTGATGCCCATGCTCCAGACGAAGATCGCCGAGTCGGCGCGGGCGTACTCGTCGGCGAACGTTCGAACCTCGTCGACGGTCAACCCGGCCTGCGCACACAGATCGTCGATCGACTGCGAGTCGAGGAACGAGACCAGTTCCTTCCAGCCGGTCGTGTGATCGTCGACGAAGGAACGGTCGATGGCATCGCGCTCGATCAGAATCTTGAGTACGGCATTGGCCAAAGAGACGTCACCTTCGGGCCGCACCGGAACGTGGAGATCGCACAACTTCGTTCCGAAGAGGAACGATTCGGGTTTCGATGGAACCCAGTAGCGCTCGAGCCCCGGTTCGAGGTACGGGTTCACCACCACGACGCGTGCGCCGTTCTTCTTGGCCTCGTACAGATACTTGGTGAAGACGGGTTGATTGTTGGCGACGTTCGCGCCCCACAGCACGATGAGATCGCTTTCGATCACGTCCTGGAGACTGCACGTGCTGGCCGAAACTCCGATCGTCGACTTCAGTCCGATCGTCGACGGCGCATGACACGTACGCGCGGCCGAGTCGATGTTGGCGATCCCCATGGCTCGCGCCGCCTTGCCGGCCACGTAGTAGGTCTCGTTGGTGAGTCCGCGACTCGTGAGATAGACCGCTGAACGTTCGGGACCGGCCGATCGGATTCCGTCGGCGATCGCGTCGAGGGCCTCGTTCCACGAGACACGACGGAAGCCGATGTCGCCACGACGTCGGCGCATCGGGTGGGCGAGTCGACCCATGTCGCGTAGTTCGGAGCTCGTGCGGGTTCGCAGACCTGACACGTCGTTCAGTACCGACGGATCGAATGGGGCTGCACAATTGATTTCGAGCAGTTTCAGACGAGTCGTGCACAAGTGGATCCCGTCGAGAGTCCAGTCGTGAAAACCGGCCACGCCGAGTGCGCAACCGTCACAGACCCCCTTCGACAGAATCTTCCAAGCCTTCGACGGTGCCCGACGAACGTTCACGGCGACACGCGCCATCTCGGCGAGGTGATTCGGTTTGGTGTGGCCGATCCCGTTGGGGGACAGGCTCACCCACGAGGACGGGTTCCAACGTCGTGGAGCCACGCCCGACTCAGAGGTCTTCGTAGTACTCGCGACCGAGATGGGTGATCTGGTCTTCACCCATGATCCAACGCAACGTGTTCTTCAACTTGGTGAGCTGGATGAAGAGGTCGTGTTCGGGGTAGAGACCCGGAGCGACTTGAGGGCTCTTGTAGTAGAAGCTCAGCCATTCCTGGATGCCGCCCATCCCGGCGCGCTGAGCCAGGTCACTGAAGAGCACGAGGTCGAGAGCGAGAGGTGCAGCGAGAATGGAGTCGCGGCACAAGAAGTTCACCTTGATCTGCATCGGGTAGCCGAGCCAGCCGGTGATGTCGATGTTGTCCCAGCCCTCTTTGTTGTCGCCGCGGGGCGGGTAGTAGTTGATCTGCACCTTGTGGAAGATGTCGCCGTACAGATCGGGGAACTTCTTCGGTTGGAGAATGTCCTCGAGCACGCCGAGCTTCGACTCTTCCTTGGTCTTGAAGTTCTCGGGGGCGTCGAGGACCTCACCGTCGCGGTTGCCGAGGATGTTGGTGCTGTACCAACCCTCGAGTCCGAGCATGCGAGCCTTCAACATCGGAGCGAGCACGGTCTTCATGAGGGTCTGCCCGGTCTTGAAGTCCTTGCCGGAGATGGCGATCTTGTGATCGGTGGCGTACTGGCGCAGCGCCGGGGCGTCCACGGCCAGGTTGGGGGCTCCGTTGTTGAACGGGACACCTTCGAGGAGGGCTGCATAGGCGTAGATCTGGGCCGGCGAGACGGTTTCGTCGTCGGCATCGAGGGCCTTCTCGAACGAGTCGAGATCGATGTGGGCGCGACCCGGTTCGATGTAGATCTCGGTACTCGCACACCAGATCATGACGAGGCGATCACACTTGTTGTCTTCGCGGAACTTGTTGATGTCTTCACGAATCGCATTGAGCATGCCGCGCTTCGACGAGATGGGCTTCACGTGCTCGCCGTCGAGGTTGCGCGCGTACTTGCGTTCGAACGCGGCCTGCATCGGACGAACTTCGCGCAGTGCATCGCTGATGGCTTCGATGTGCTTGCCGCTCTCGAGAACCCCGGCGCGACTCGCTGCTACGTACGCATCATCGGGGTAGACGTCCCAGGCTCCCCACACGATGTCGTCGAGGGCGGCGAGGGGAACGAAGTCACGAATGAGCGGCGAGCGATCTTCGGTGCGCTTACCGAGTCGGATGGTGCCCATCTGAGCAAGGGAACCGATCGGCTTGCCGAGGCCGCGCTTGGTGAGCTCGACGCCGGCGATGAGAGTGGATGCGACGGCGCCGAGGCCGACGGTGAGGACGCCGAGCCGGCCTGAGGCCGGGGCGACGGTGGGGGACGGGGGCGTGGACATGTGAATTCGCCGTTCTTCTCGTGGGCGCCTGACCAGAGAACCGGTCGGCCGCTCCGTTGGTGAATGAGCGTTCCCAGGCTAGGCCTTCGACTCGCCTCGTAGCATGACCCCCGTGACCGACTCGGAAACTGCCCGTACACCAGGGGGTGCCGTCCTCCTCGACGGAAATCTCGTCCGTGACGAGATCGTGGCCCGCCTAGCGGCCGAGGTGGCGGCGGCCGGGTCGCCGCCGGTGTGTCTGGCCACGGTGCTCGTGGGTGACGATGGCCCGAGTCAGCGCTACGTCCGCAACAAGCACGTGCAAGCGGCCAAGGCCGGTCTGCAGAGTCGCAACGAGATCCTTCCGGCCGATGCCGGTCAGGCCCGGGTGGAGGACGTGGTCGGACGGTTGGCGGCCGACCCGTCGGTGCACGGCATCCTCGTGCAGAGTCCGCTTCCGGCTGGTGACGATCCCCGCTACGACGAAGAGGCAGTTCTTCGGCTCATCCCGGGCGACAAGGACGTCGACGGTCTGACCACCGAATCGATGGGTCGTCTCATGCGAGGTCTTCCGGGACTCGTCGGATGCACACCGCTTGGCGTGTTGCGATTGCTCGAGCGTTATGGCATCCCGACGGCGGGCCGCCGAGCAGTCGTGATCGGGCGATCGATGCTGGTGGGCCTACCGCTGACGGTTCTTCTGGCTCGAAAGGGGATCGACGCCACGGTCACCATTGCCCACAGTCGATCGGGTGAGGTCACGTCCCTGTGTCGAGAAGCCGACATCGTGGTGGGGGCGGCCGGAGTGGCCCGCATGATCACCGCTGCCCACGTGAAGCCCGGTGCCACCGTCATCGACGTCGGTATCTCTCGCACCGAGGCTGGCATCGTGGGTGACGTCGACTTCGACGCCGTTCAGGCCGTGGCCGGGGCCATCACCCCCATGCCGGGTGGGACCGGTCCGATGACCATCGCCTGCCTCCTCGAGAACACCCTCACGGCAGCCCGTCTGCAAGGGGCCTTTCCGGGGTCGTGACAGTGGGTTGTGATTCGCCGGTCGGGTCTGGCAGACTCTCGGCGATGAACGCGATCTCCACGACCTCCATCGTCGTAGTACTCGTGTAAGACGCGTTCGCCCACATACCGAACGCGTCGCCGGCCTCCCAGAATGGGAGGC
>LFFH01000031.1 GCA_001510455.1 Actinobacteria bacterium casp-actino8 | reverse complement strand
AAATCGCCGCCGTCAACGTCGTCTTCCCATGGTCAATATGACCCATCGTTCCAATATTCACATGAGGCTTCGTACGCTCGAACTTCGCCTTCGACATGGCTGAATCTCTTCTTTCTGTGGAGTACCTCGCTGGCGCTCGGCACGTGGTGTCAAGGTTCGGACGGTGCGGACCGCCGAAGCGGACGACCGGGTTGTGCAGGCTAGCAGTGCCGATCGGCACCACCACCCGAGGGGATCATTCGCCGCGCGACCGCTTCACGATGTCGGTGGCAATGGCCTCGGGAACCTGCTGATAACTGTGGAACTGCATCGTGTAGGTGGCACGACCCTGGGTACGTGACCGCAGGTCGGTCGAGTACCCGAACATTTCCGACAGAGGAATCTGGGCCCGGACGACCTGGGTGTTGCCTCGGGCCTCCATTCCCTCGATACGACCGCGACGGCTGGAGAGGTCACCCATGACGTCACCCATGTATTCCTCGGGTGTCACGACTTCCACGGCCATGATCGGCTCGAGCAGAACCGGCTTGGCACTCTCGGCCGCCTTGCGGAAGGCCTGCTGACCGGCGATCTTGAAGGCCATTTCCGACGAGTCCACGTCGTGGTACTGACCGTCGACGAGAGTGACCTTGACGTCGACCGTCGGGTAACCGGCGAGCACACCGTTGTCGAGAGCGCTCTGCAGACCCTGGTTGGTCGGCTGGATGTACTCACGAGGAATACGGCCGCCCGAGATCTTGTCGACGAACTCGTAACCCTTGCCCGGGTTCGGCTCCATGTTGATCTTGACCACGGCGAACTGTCCCGAACCACCCGACTGCTTGATGTGGCGGTACTCGACCTGCTCGACGGTCTTGGTCACGGTCTCGCGATAGGCCACCTGCGGCTTACCGACCGTGGCGTCGACGTTGAACTCACGCTGCATGCGATCGACCAGGATCTCGAGGTGCAACTCGCCCATTCCGGAGATCACGGTCTGGCCGGTCTCTTCGTCGGAACGCACGCGGAACGTGGGGTCTTCGTCCGACAGTGACTTGAGCGCCTTGCCCAGCTTGTCCTGATCGTCCTTGGTCTTCGGCTCGATCGCCACGTGGATCACGGGCTCGGGGAATTCCATGCGCTCCAGAATCACCGGATCACTGCGATCACACAGGGTGTCGCCAGTGGTGGTCTCCTTGAAACCGAGTCCGGCCACGATGTCACCGGCCATTGCGATGTCGAGGTCTTCGCGCTGGTTGGCGTGCATCAACAGGATGCGACCGAGGCGCTCCTTGCGCTCCTTGGTCGAGTTGTAGATCTCGTCACCCTTGTTGACCGATCCCGAGTAGACACGGAAGTAAGTGAGCTTGCCGAACGGATCGGACACGATCTTGAAAGCGAGGGCGGCGAAAGGCGCCGACTCGTCGGCACCGCGCGTCACGGGCTCCTCGGCCTCGCCGGGCTTCACACCTTCGGCCGGTGGGATGTCGAGCGGGCTCGGGAGGTAGTCGACGACGGCGTCGAGCATGGGCTGGACGCCCTTGTTCTTAAAGGCCGAGCCGCACAGGATCGGCACGAAGTCGAAAGAGAGAGTGCCCTTACGAATGGCCCGCTTGATCTCGGCTTCGGTCACTTCTTCGCCACCGAGATACTTCTCCATGAATTCGTCGTCACTGGTGGCGATGGTCTCGAGCAACTGCTCGCGGTACTCGTTCGCCTGATCGACCATGTCGGCCGGGATGTCGACTTCGTCCCACTTGGCGCCAAGTTCTTCGTCGCGCCAGATGAGAGCCTTCATCTTCACGAGGTCGACCAGACCGGCGAAGGGCTTGTTGCTCTCAGGACCACCGGCTCCGACCGGAAGGTGCAAGACCGCTGCCGTGGCTTCGAGACGATCCTTCACCATCTGCACCGTGCGGTAGAAGTCGGCGCCGATGCGGTCCATCTTGTTGACGAAGCACATGCGCGGGACCTTGTACTTGTTGGCCTGGCGCCAAACGGTTTCGGTCTGGGGCTCGACACCGGCGACCGAGTCGAACACCGTCACGGCACCGTCGAGAACTCGGAGCGAACGCTCGACTTCGATGGTGAAGTCGACGTGGCCCGGCGTGTCGATGATGTTGATGCGGTGGTTGTTCCAGACACACGTGGTGGCCGCCGACGTGATGGTGATGCCGCGCTCCTGCTCCTGCGCCATGTGGTCCATGGTCGCCGCACCTTCGTGCACTTCACCGATCTTGTAGGTCTTGCCGGTGTAGTAGAGGATGCGCTCGGTCGTGGTCGTCTTGCCGGCATCGATGTGAGCCATGATGCCGATGTTGCGGGTGCGCTCGAGGGGGAACTCACGCTTTGCCATCGTCGTTACCTTCTGTGTCCGTTCGTTTGTTGTGGGGGTTGTGGAGTCGAGAATCGTGGGCCCGACATGATCGCACCCCGGCGCTGAACCGGGGTGCCAGGAGTCGGTTGTGTGCCGTGATCGTCGTGATCACCAGCGATAGTGAGCGAAGGCCTTGTTGGACTCGGCCATCTTCTGCATGTCGTCACGCTTCTTGACCGAAGCGCCGAGACCGTTGGCGGCGTCGAACAACTCGTTGGCGAGGCACTCGGCCATGGTCTTCTCGCGACGGGCACGGGCGTACTCGACCACCCAACGGATGGCCAGAGTGTTGGCGCGCCGGGGCTTGACTTCGACCGGCACCTGATAGGTGGCGCCACCGACTCGGCGGCTGCGCACCTCGAGCGGCGGGCGAACGTTGTCGATCGCGCGCTTCAAGGTGGCGATCGGCTCGGCGCCGGTCTTGGTCTCGACCATCTTCAACGCGTCGTACACGATCTTCTCGGCGACGCTCTTCTTGCCGCGAAGCATCACTTTGTTCATGAGCTGCGTGACGAGCAGCGAGCGGTACACCGGATCGGGGTGGAGTTCTCGGCGGGGTGCGGGGCCCTTACGCGGCATGTCGGTTCACCTGTTCCTTGTCGACGATCGTGATCACTTGACGCGCTTCGCGCCGTAACGGCTTCGCGCTTGCTTGCGGTTCTTCACTCCAGCTGCGTCGAGCGCGCCGCGAATGATCTTGTAACGAACACCGGGAAGGTCGCGCACACGGCCACCGCGCACGAGAACGATCGAGTGCTCCTGAAGGTTGTGGCCCTCACCCGGGATGTAGGCCGTGATCTCGACACCACTCGAGAGACGGACACGAGCCACCTTGCGCAGAGCCGAGTTCGGCTTCTTCGGAGTGTTGGTGTAGACGCGGGTGCACACCCCACGACGCTGCGGCGAACCCTTGAGCGCCGGCGTCTTCGACTTCGTGAACTTGGTGCTACGGCCCTGACGGACCAACTGCTGAATGGTGGGCACTGGAACCTCTTCGTGGTGTCGGAGTGGGTGACCGTCGAAACGGCTCCCGGGC
Source organism: Actinobacteria bacterium casp-actino8 (assembly GCA_001510455.1). The sequence continues at coordinate 11,603 of LFFH01000031.1, read as the reverse complement.
CCCGATCCAGCCGGATCGGGAACCCTGGAATGTTACGAGCGCCCCCCGAACGACGACAACCTGCGAAAAGGCCGACGTACGGGGAACGATCAGGCGTCCGCCGAGCCCGACGAGAAGACGTCGGACGAGAAGGCGTCGTCGGAATCGAGACGTTCGGCCAGCGCTGCCGGCAGATCGTCGTCGTATCCGCTGTGGTAGGTCTCCATCGGGATGTAGTCGGGAGCATCGATTCCGAAGTCCCGGTACCGCATCATGCCGGTACCAGCCGGAATGAGCTTTCCGATGATGATGTTCTCCTTCAGGCCCATGAGCCCGTCCTGGCGGCCCTCGATGGCGTTCTCGGTGAGAACTCGAGTGGTCTCCTGGAACGAGGCCGCCGACAACCAGGAGTCGGTGGCCAGCGAGGCCTTCGTGATACCCATGAGTTCGGGGCGTCCTTCGGCGGGCTGCTTGCCCTCTTCGACCATCCGGCGGTTGGTGTCGGTGAAGGTCTTCAGATCCTTGCGATCGCCGGGCAAAAAGCCGGTGTCGCCCTGAGCCTGGATGCTCACTCGGCGGGTCATCTGACGAACGATGAGTTCGATGTGCTTGTCGTGAATCGACACACCCTGGTCGCGGTAGACCTTCTGGACTTCTTCCACGATGTAGAGCTGCGTCTCACGCACACCCTTGATCTCGAGAAGTTCCTTCGGGTCGAATGGTCCGTCGGTGATCGGCTCGCCGGCCTGCACTTCTTGACCGTCGCGAACCGAGATACGGCTACCGGTCGGCAACACGATCTGGTGCTCTTCGCCGGCATCGTCGACCACGGTGACGGGGAGGCCCTTGCCTTCGTCTTCACCGATACGAACGACACCGCTCGCACGGGCGAGTCGAGCCGAGCCCTTCGGTGTGCGAGCTTCGAACAATTCGACGACTCGCGGCAGACCACCGGCGATGTCCTTACCGGCCACACCACCGGTGTGGAAGGTACGCATCGTCAACTGGGTTCCGGGCTCACCGATCGACTGAGCCGCGATCACACCCACGGCTTCGCCGAGTTCGATCGGAGCTCCGGTGGCGAGCGAACGGCCGTAGCACATCGCGCAGACACCGAGCTCGGCGTCACAGGTGAGGACGGAACGCACACGCACACGAGAGATCGACGCGTCATCGCGCAGTTTCTCCATGAGGCCGTCGTCGACGATCGTGTTGCGAGCCGCAACCGAACCGTCGGCGAACGTCACGTCGACGGCGAGTGCTCGTCCGTACAACTTGGTCTCGAGATAGGCGCGTCGATTGGCCGTGTCGGCCTGGACGTCCTCGATCCAGACACCGAGATTGGTTCCGCAATCCTCCTGGCGAATGATGAGTTCCTGAGCCACGTCGACGAGACGACGGGTCAGGTAACCCGAGTCGGCGGTTCGCAGAGCGGTGTCGACCAGACCCTTTCGGGCACCGGGGGTCGCAATGAAGTACTCGAGAGTCTCGAGTCCCTCACGGAAGTTGCTCTTGATCGGGCGAGGAATCATGTCACCACGGGGGTTGGCCACCAGACCGCGCATACCGGCGATCTGACGCATCTGGGTCATGTTTCCTCGAGCACCCGAGCCGACCATCATGTCGATCGGGTTGAACTTCTGGGCGCGGAACGCCTCGACCATCACGCGCTGAACGTCGTTGGTCGCGTCGGTCCAGATACGAACCTCTTGCTGACGACGCTCACCGTCGGTGATCACACCACGAGTGAACTGAGTCTCGACCTTGGAGGCCTGCTCTTCGGCGCGATCGAGGATCTCCTTCTTCTCGGCCGGAGTACGAACGTCGTCGATCGAGACGGTGAGTCCGGACTGCGACGCGTAGCGGTAGCAGATGTCCTTGATGCGGTCGAGGGACTCGGCCACCTCGGCGTTGGTGTAATGGTCGGACAGACGCTCGACGACCACGCCCATCTCGGCCTTCTTGATCGGCTGTGAAATGTTGCCGAAGGTCTCCACGTACGTCGCCGGCAGAGCCTCCTCGAAGAGAAGACGGCCGGGAGTGGTCTCGACCTCACGTCGATCGTCACCCGATCCCTGGCGGACCTTGATGTGAGCGTGGATGTGGACGGACTTCTCTTCGAGAGCCTTCAACACTTCCCAGATGTGACGGAACACGCGACCTTCACCCACCACACCCGATTCTTCGGCCGTCAGGTAGAAGGCACCGATGATCATGTCCTGGGTCGGAGTGACGATGGGACGACCCGACGCCGGCGACAAGATGTTGTTCGCGCTGAGCATGAGAACTCGCGCCTCGGCCTGAGCCTCCGACGACAACGGCACGTGGACGGCCATCTGGTCACCGTCGAAGTCGGCGTTGAACGCCACGCAGACGAGCGGATGAATCTGAATGGCCTTACCTTCCACCAACACCGGCTCGAAGGCCTGGATGCCGAGGCGGTGCAACGTGGGAGCACGGTTCAGAAGCACCGGATGCTCACGAATGACCTCTTCGAGGACGTCCCACACACGCGGGTTACGCCGCTCGACCATACGTTTCGCGCTCTTGATGTTCTGGGCGTACTCGATCTGCACGAGACGCTTCATCACGAAGGGCTTGAAGAGCTCGAGAGCCATGAGCTTGGGCAGACCGCACTGATGCAGCTTCAGAGTCGGGCCGGCCACGATGACCGAACGGCCCGAGTAGTCGACACGTTTACCGAGCAGGTTCTGACGGAAACGTCCTTGCTTGCCCTTCAACATGTCGGAGAGCGACTTCAGCGGACGGTTACCAGGACCGGTGACCGGGCGACCACGACGTCCGTTGTCGAACAGCGCGTCGACGGCCTCCTGAAGCATGCGCTTCTCGTTGTTGACGATGATCTCGGGAGCACCGAGACCGAGCAGACGCTCGAGTCGGTTGTTGCGGTTGATCACGCGGCGATACAGGTCGTTCAGGTCGGAGGTGGCGAAACGGCCGCCGTCGAGCTGAACCATCGGACGCAGTTCCGGCGGAATCACCGGAACGACGTCGAGGATCATGGCCTTCGGATCGTTGACCCGACGTCCGCTCTCGTCACGCTGGTTGAACGACGCCACGATCTTGAGACGCTTGATCGCCTTCTGCTTGCGCTGTGCGCTGAGCGGCTTGCGGCCGTCCTTCGGGTCGATCGCGTCGCGAAGCTTGCGCTCCTCTTCGTCAAAGTCGATGCGGTCGATGAGCGCCTTGATCGCGTCGGCACCCGTTCCGCCTTCGAAGTAATCGCTGTAACGATCGCGTAGCTCTCGCCACAGACCCTCGTCCTCGATGATCTGGCGGGCGTGGAGTCCCTTGAACTCGTCCCACGAGCGCTTCACGAGATCGAGTTCGGCGTCGTATCGCTCACGAATTGCGGCCAGATCGCGGTCGGCCATTTTCTGAACGGCCTTGATCTCGGTGTCCTTGGCTCCGTCCGACTCGAGGCGGGCCGCTTCTTTCTCGGCTTCCTTCAAGCGACGATCGATCTCGAGATTGAGCTCCTTCTCGATCGCCTCGATCTCACCGATGTACTCGTTCTCGAGACTGTTGAGCTCGTCGTGGCGGCGCTCTTCGTCGACCCACGTGACGAGATGGGCAGCGAAGTAGATGACCTTCTCGAGTTGCTTGGCCTTCAACTCTTCACGCGGTTCGAGACCGGCGAGGAGATAGGCCAACCACGAACGGGTGCCACGCAAGTACCAGATGTGCACGACCGGAGCGGCCAATTCGATGTGGCCCATCCGCTCACGACGAACCTTCGAGCGAGTGACCTCGACACCACACTTCTCGCAGATGATGCCCTTGAAGCGCACGCGCTTGTACTTGCCACACGCGCACTCCCAGTCACGGGTTGGTCCGAAGATCTTCTCGCAGAACAGACCGTCGCGCTCGGGGCGCAGCGTTCGGTAGTTGATGGTCTCGGGCTTCTTCACTTCGCCACTCGACCAGTTACGGATGTGGTCGGCTGTTGCCAGACCGATCCGGAGTTGGTCGAACATGTTCACATCGAGCATTTCGGCGTCTCGCTCTCTCTTCGTTTCGTCACGTACTCAGTGGTTGGGCTCAGTCAGCTGTCGGTTCAGCGTCGGAAACTCGCGCGCTCGCGATCGTCCTGATCGCTCCCACGTTCGGGTCGGCTGATGTCGATACCGAGCGACTCGGTCGTCGCGAACAACTCCTCGTCGATTTCCTTCATCTCGATCTCGGAGCCGTCCTTGGCCAACACTTCGACGTTCAGGCAGAGTGCCTGCATTTCCTTCATGAGAACCTTGAAGCTCTCGGGGATGCCTGGTTCGGGAATGTTCTTGCCCTGGACGATGGCCTCGTACACCTTCACTCGACCGAGAACGTCGTCGGACTTGATGGTGAGCAACTCCTGCAAGCAGTAGGCCGCTCCGTACGCCTCGAGGGCCCACACTTCCATCTCGCCGAAGCGCTGGCCGCCGAATTGAGCCTTTCCACCGAGCGGCTGCTGAGTGATCATGCTGTACGGACCGGTCGAACGGGCGTGGATCTTGTCGTCGACCAAGTGGGACAGCTTCAGGATGTACATGAAGCCGACCATGATCGGGTTGTCGTACGCCTCGCCGGTGCGACCGTTGTACAGCGTGGTCTTGCCGTCGGACTGGATCAGACGACGACCATCGGTCGCCTCCGGATTCAGGTTGGCGAACACGTCGACGATCGTCGGGTGCTTACCCGACTTCTCGATCTCGTCCCAGTTGGCACCGTCGAACACCGGCGTGGAAATGAACGTGGCCGGGCTGGTGCTCGGACGAGTCTTCGACTCGGTACCGCGCACGGGTGCTTCACCGATGGCGCGCTCACCATCGGTCCAACCCCAACGAGCGGCGTAACCGAGGTGCGCCTCCAGGACCTGACCGACGTTCATTCGGCTCGGAACACCGAGCGGGTTCAAGATGACGTCGACCGGCGTTCCGTCGGCGAGGTACGGCATGTCTTCCTGGGGCAGGATCTTGGAGATGACGCCCTTGTTGCCGTGACGGCCGGCGAGCTTGTCACCCACGCTGATCTTGCGCTTCTGGGCGACCAGTACCTTCACCATCTGGTTCACACCAGGATTGAGTTCTCCACCTTCGTCGCGGTCGATGACGCTGACGTGAATGACCTTGCCACTCTCACCGTGCGGGACCTTGAGCGACGTGTCGCGAACCTCACGAGCTTTCTCACCGAAGATGGCGCGCAGCAGTCGCTCTTCAGGAGTGAGTTCGGTCTCACCCTTCGGCGTGACCTTGCCCACCAACACGTCACCCGGGCTGACCTCGGCGCCGACGCGAATCACGCCACGGTCGTCGAGATCGCGCAGGATGTCGTCGGAGAGGTTCGGGATATCGCGCGTGATCTCTTCGGGACCCAACTTGGTGTCTCGAGCATCGATCACGTACTCGTGGATGTGGATCGACGTGAGCACGTCGTCCTTCACGAGACGGTCGGACAAGATGATGGCGTCCTCGAAGTTGTAACCCTCCCAGGGCATGAAGGCCACGAGGAGGTTCTTGCCGAGAGCCAGTTCACCGTGATCGGTGCTCGGACCGTCGGCGATGAGATCACCCTTTTTGACCTTCTGTCCCTGCACCACTCGCGGAACCTGGTTGACGCAGGTGTTGTGGTTGGAACGGCGGAACTTGTGCAGGTGATACACCCGCTTTCCGAGCGACGAGTACATGACCGTGATCTGCGAACCCGAGACCTCGGTGACTTCACCGTCATCGGTGGCCAAGATGAGATCGGCACCGTCGGATGCGACTTTGCGCTCGATACCGGTGCCGACGTACGGCGCCTCGGTACGGACCAGCGGGACCGCCTGACGCTGCATGTTGGCGCCCATGAGCGCTCGGTTGGCGTCGTCGTGCTCGAGGAACGGGATCAGAGCCGTGGCGACCGAGACGATCTGCTTCGGTGACACGTCGATGAGGTCGACCTTGTCGGGTTCGACGAGGAGAATGTCGGTGGTCGCTCCGAAGAAGTTCTCGGCTTCGAGCATTCCCTTCAACTGTTCGAGGCTGGCGGCCTGCGGAGCGCGGCGGACGAGGATCTTGTCCTGAACGAAAGTTCCGTCGGGGTTGATCGGTGTGTTGGCCTGCGCCACCACGTACTTCTCTTCCTCGTCGGCGGGCATGTAGCGAACTTCGTTCGACACCTTGCCGTTCTTCACCACGCGGTACGGCGTCTCGATGAATCCGTATTCGTTGACCTTGGCGTAGGTGGACAAGGCGCCGATCAGACCGATGTTCGGACCTTCCGGCGTCTCGATCGGGCACATACGGCCGTAGTGCGAGAAGTGCACGTCACGGACTTCGAATCCGGCGCGCTCACGCGAGAGACCACCGGGGCCGAGAGCCGACAGACGACGACGGTGCGTGAGACCCGACAGCGGATTGACCTGGTCCATGAGCTGCGACAACTGGCTCGTTCCGAAGAACTCCTTGATGGCCGCCGACACCGGGCGAATGTTGATGAGCGACTGGGGCGTGATCGATTCGACGTCCTGGGTACTCATGCGCTCACGAACGACGCGCTCCATACGGGACAGACCGATACGCACCTGGTTCTGGATCAACTCGCCCACCGAACGAATACGACGGTTGGCGAAATGGTCCTGGTCGTCGAGGCGATAGCCCGGCTCCTGCTTGACGAGGTGGAGCATGTACGAGATGGCGGCCAGAACTTCGTTCGGACGCAACACGTTGGTCTCGTTCGGATCACTCTCGACCGGACGCTTGTTGGGGTCGTCGATGTCGGCCTTGAAGAACTCGCCGGCGACACGGGTTCCCTTGCCGAAATTCGCGTCGAGCTTGGCCAGCTCGTCGCCCAACTTGCGGTCGATCTTGTAACGGCCGACTCGCGAGAGGTCGTAACGCTTCGGATCGAAGAAGGCGTTCTTGAAGTAGCCGCGTGCCGACTCGAGTGACGGCGGCTCTCCCGGACGGGCTCGCTTGTAGATCTCGACCAAGGCTTCGTTCTGCGTGGGAGCGAGCGGACGCTCCTTGTCCCACTGACCTTCGAGGAAGTCGAAGTGCTGAACGAAACGGTCGAGGAACCCCGGAACGTGTTCCTCGTCGTAACCGAGCGCTCGCAACAGTGTGAAGACACTCATGCGACGCTTACGAGCCACGCGGGTACCGGCGGTGACGTCCTTGCCCGGCTTCTGCTCGACGTCGAATTCGAGCCACTCGCCTCGCTGCGGGTGAATGGTTCCCTTCACGAGCTGATGCTTCGACAGATTGCGGAGTCGGTACCGCTCACCGGGTTCGAAGATCACGCCGGGGCTACGAACGAGCTGCGACACGACGACGCGCTCGGTCCCGTTGACGATGAAGGTGCCCTTCTCGGTCATCATCGGGAAGTCACCCATGAAGACGAGCTGCTCGCGGATCTCACCAGTGGCGCGATTGCTGAATCGAGCTCGCACGAGGATCGACGACTGATAGGTGTGGCCCTTCTCGCGACACTCCTCCACCGTGAACTTCGGTGGCGGGCACAGCATCTCGTCCTCGGGGTCGTATTCGAGTTCGAGACGAAGATTGCCCGAGAAGTCCTCGATCGGCGAGATGTCACGGAACGTCTCGGCGAGACCCACCTTCAAGAAGTGCTGGAAACTCTGGCGCTGGATGTCGAGGAGATCGGGCATCTCCAGTCGCTCGTCGAGGTTGGCGAACGAGTAACGCTCGCGTGATGTCGATCGTGTAGCCACGATGCTCTCCTTGCTCAGCGGGAAATGGGGTCAGCGGACTGGTCGAGAAGCTGGCGCGCCAAAGAGGTTCGAGGGGACGACGAAGCAGAGAGGCGGCGCACGGCAACGGACGAGACTACCCCTCGGGGGCGCAGGACTCCAACCGCCACCAGCACTTTTGTCCTGGGCGGTCTCCCGTTGGGGCGACACGGTAGGTGCCGCAGTCACCTGGGTCAAGCACCACCGTCACCGTCACCATGACGCGTCTGGGCCCGGGGTTTCCCCCGGGCCCAGCCATCACGTTTCCCCTGCTGGGGAGATGATCACTTGATTTCGACGGAGGCGCCGGACTCTTCCAACTTGGCCTTGGCCTTGTCGGCATCGTCCTTGCTGACCTTCTCGAGAAGGGGCTTCGGAGCTCCGTCGACCAGGTCCTTGGCTTCCTTCAGACCGAGGTTGGTGAGCTCGCGCACGACCTTGATGACCTGGATCTTCTGGGCGCCGGCGTCGGTCAGGATGACGTCGAATTCGTCCTTTTCCTCGGCAGCGGCGGCCGGAGCGGCTCCACCGCCACCGGCCACGGCGGCCACGGCCACCGGGGCAGCGGCGGTCACGCCGAACTTCTCTTCGAATGCATCGAGCAGTTCCTTCAACTCGATGACGGTGAGGGCGGCAATGCCGTCCAGGATCTGATCCTTGGTGAGTGACATGGGTTTTTCTCCTTGAAGATTGTGTGTGTACGAATGTTGGGATGATGCCGGTGACGGATCACCGGCGGAACGGACTCAGGCGGCAGCCTTCTGATCGACGAGAGCCTTCAAGCCGTAGGCCATGTTGCGAGGCAGTGCCTGCAAGAGACCAGCGGTCTTGACGAGCGGGGCCTGCATGGCGCCAGCGAGCTGGGCCAACAGAACCTCGCGCGGCGGCAATTCGGCCAGGGCTTCGACGTCTTTCGCGCTCAGAGCCGCGCCACTCATGGCGCCGCCCTTGACCACGAGCAACGAATTCGTCTTGGCGAACTCGCGCATGACCTTGGCAACTGCTGCTGCGTCTCCGTTCACGAAGGTGAGGGCGCTCGGGCCGACCAACATGTCGACGAGAGCCTCGTTGCCGGTCTGCTCGGCGGCCAGACGAGCGAGGGTGTTCTTGTACACCTTGTACTCGCCACCGGCGTCGCGCAGTGCACGACGCAGCTCGGCCAGGTTGCCCACGGTCAGACCGCGGTACTCCGACACGAACACCGTGCTGACGGCCGACAACTTGCCAGCGATCTCGCTGACGGTGGCCACCTTCTCGGGACGGGGATTCTCCACGTGTTTCCTCCTTTCGCTTCGACTCGGGCGCTCGCAGATGCGGGCACCACGAGGAGCGATGGAGCTCCGTGCAGTTTCCGCCTCGGTTGGCGAACCCGAAGGTTCTTTCACCACGAATGTGGACCGACTGTCTCTGGCAAGCGATGAATTGTGACGGGAACGCTAGCGGTGGGAGAACGAACTCCCACCGGGCGCGATGTGAACGAACTCAGACCGTTTCGGGGCGCAAACGATTGAGGTCGACCTTGACGCCGGGACCCATGGTCGACGACACCGAGATCTTCTTCAGATACTTGCCCTTGGCCGAGGCCGGCTTGGCTCGCTGGATCTCGTCGATCACGGCGCGGAAGTTGGCTTCGATCTGCTCGATCGAGAAGCTCACCTTGCCCAGCTGGACATGGACGTTTCCGTAGCGGTCGGTGCGGTACTCGACCTTGCCGCCCTTGAACTCGCCCACGGCGCGCCCCACGTCCTGGGTGACCGTGCCGGTCTTGGGGTTGGGCATGAGACCACGCGGACCGAGCACTCGACCGAGGCGACCGACGAGCGGCATCATGTCGGGCGTGGCGATGGCGAGATCGAAGGCGAAGTTGCCCTTCTCGATCTCGGCGGCCAGATCGTCGGCACCCACGAGATCGGCACCGGCCTGACGGGCCTCTTCGGCCGCGTCACCCGCTGCGAACACGGCGATCCGCAGGTTCTTACCCGTACCCGATGGCAGGGCGACGGTGCCACGAACGGCCTGCTCGGCCTTGCGCGGGTCGACACCCAGACGAATGGCCACTTCGACCGTCTCGTCGAACTTGGCCGAAGCCATCGACTTCACGAGTGACAGGGCCTCGGTGGGCGCGAACTGCGCATCGCGGTCGTAACGCTTGATCGCGTCGGCGTACTTCTTACCGGACATGTTGTCTCCCTCTCCGATCTCCTCGATCGGGTGTTCGTGTCGGCCGGGCGAGGTCTTCCCGGTCCAGACGTGTTGATATGAGAACCGTTTACTTGACGACGAGACCCATGGACCGCGCCGTGCCGCGAACCTGCTGCTTGGCCGCTTCGAGGTCGTACGCGTTGAGGTCGGGCATCTTGATCTTGGCGACTTCTTCGATGTCGGCTTCGGTCACCGAGCCGGCTACGGCCTTACCCGGTGTCTGACTGGCCTTCTCCAATCCGGCCTTTTGACGCAGCAACACCGGAGTCGGCGGGGTCTTCAGAATGAAGGTGAACGAACGATCTTCGAAGATGCTGATCTCGACCGGAATGATGGTGCCGACCTGGCTCTCGGTCGCGGCGTTGTACGCCTTGACGAAATCCATGATGGCCACGCCGTGAGGTCCGAGCGCGGTACCGACCGGCGGAGCCGGAGTGGCCTTGCCAGCAGGGATCTGGATCTTGACGATCGCGGTGACTTTCTTCTTCGCCATGGGGCGTGCCTTTCGTTGACGGTACCGATCAGAGTTTGGCGACCTGGCTGAAGTCCATCTCCACCATGGTCTCGCGACCGAAGATGTTCACCAGCACCTTGAGCTTCATGTGGTCAGCATTGATTTCGGCCACTTGACCGGAGAAATCGGCGAACGGACCTTCCTTGACCCGCACGCTCTCACCGACTTCGTATTCGAGCTTGGGCTTGCGACGAGCGGCCTGCTCCTGGCCGTCTCCCTTGGCCGACAAGAAGGTGTCGACTTCGCGTCGTGACAGAGGGGTGGGCTTCTGGCCCTTCTGACTCTGACCCACGAAACCGGTGATACCCGGAGTGTTGCGGATGCAGTACCAGCTCTCGTCGTCCATGACGCAACGAACGAGGATGTAACCCGGGAAGACCTTCTTCTGAACGGTCTGCTTGCGTCCACCCTTGAACTCGACGACCTCTTCCATCGGGACGACGACGTCGAAGATGCGGTCTTCCATGTTCATGGACTGAACACGAGCGTTCAGATTGGCGACGACCTTCTTTTCGTAACCGGCCTGAGTGTGCACGACGAACCACTGCCCGGGAAGGTTCCACGGGTGAATCGGGGCTTCGACGTCCTCGTCGAAGTCGTCGTCCTGATCGTCGGCCGCATCGACCGCCACGCCGGTGACGGAACCGGACGACTCGACATCGGACGTGAGATCGAACACGGCCACTTCATCAGTGGTCGCGTCATTGGATGTCAGGTCGTGGTTCAGCGAATCGGTCATGATCAGTTCTCGTAGAGCCAGTCGGTCAGGAAACCGAAGAGGGTATCGGCGCCACCGATGACTGCGGTGAAGAGGACCACCGTCACCAGGACGACCAGGGAGTACTTGCGGATCTCCGGCCACTTCGGCCAGGCCACCTTGTTCATCTCCTCTTTGACTTCCCGCAGGTACTGAGCGGGCGAGGTGCGCTCGTCTTTGGTGCGGCGCGTCGGAGCCTGACGAGTGGGATTCCCCTTCTCGTCGAGCTGGCCCATCTTCTTCAGGGACCTCTTCTGCTCTCGATTCAGATCCATCGACATGTCGTACCGCTCGCTTCTCGTTCGCTCAGTGGGTGATCTGTGCAGGGCAGGAGGGACTCGAACCCCCGACCGTCGGTTTTGGAGACCGATGCTCTACCAACTGAGCTACTGCCCTCTGGCGCCAGCCGGAACTAGCGC